>USTO01000068.1 GCA_900557675.1 uncultured Mollicutes bacterium | reverse complement strand
ATAACAAAAGAAAAGTAGATCACATTCTTTTTTAGTGTCCACTTTTTATTGACTTATTCACTAAATTTGCTCTAGCATTCTTTTCTTTTTTAATCTATTTACTATTATTATGGTTGTACCTATTATGAAAATATAAGTTATGCATGCTAAGATGATCAGTCTATAATCTGGATGTGTTTTTTGATTTAAATATACGGGTGTTGTTTTTACTAATTCTTTTTTGTAGTAAATACTTAATGTTCCTATTTTACTCATGTATTTATTTGTATAATCTATTTCATCTAATCCATCGTAAATTATATTTATATCGTTTTTGTTATAGTCATTTTTTAGATAATATTTTATGTTTTCGTTTGCGGTTATATTTATTGTTTCTTGATTTAAATATTTTGTATTTAGTGTTTTGATTGTTTCTCCTTTTTTTACTATTGTTTGGTAGTCATAATTATCAAAGTAGTAGTCATATACTTTTTTTGCATCTTTTAGATGGTCTCCACGTTTTTTTGCATTTGAGCTTATGAACATGAGTGTTGTTCCTTTTTTATAAGCGATTGTTGCTAGGGCATATCCGGAGTTTGTTTCGTATCCTGTTTTTCCTCCTTTGATGTATGGTATATCTATATTATCTAGTTTTTCGTAAAATTTTATGGTATGATTTATATTTGTTCCATCACTTAGTGTGTATTCTAGAGTAGTTATTATTTTTTTGAATGTGATGTTTTTAAGTCCTTCTTTGAATAGTATTGTTAAGTCTTCCATGGTTGAATAGTTATATTTTGAATCCATTCCTATTGGGTTTGAAAAGCTTGTGTTGTTCATACCTAGTTCTTTTGCTTTTTTATTCATTTCGTTTACAAAGTTTTTTGTATTTCCTTTGGTTAGTCTTGCTAAAGCATTTGCACAGTCTGCACCGCTTTCCATAAGTAATCCATGTAAGAGATCATCATATGTATATTCTTTTTTGTAATCAAGTGATGAGCTTGATGCATCTATTTGTAAGAGGTTATTGTAGTCTTGTTTTTGAAATGTTACTTTTTTATTTATATCATTTATGTTTTCTATTGCAACAAGGGCGGTCATCATTTTTGTTAAGGATGCTATGCTTACTTTTTCTTTTTCATTTTTTGTGTATAGAATTTTGTTATCATTTACGTTGTATAGGATTCCGTTATTTGAATTTATTTTTATTTCTTCGGCATTTATATTTGTAATTGTTATTATACTTAGTATTATTGTTATTATAAGTATTAACTTTGTTTTTTTCATTTTACTACCTCTTTTTATTTTATGTTTCAATGTTTATTATAACAAATTTTTACTTTTTTTGCTATAGATATTGTCCTTGTGTTAAATTTTATTGTATAATTGTTTATAAAGATAGGGTGGTTAAAATGTTAGCAAAAACATTTTTTAATAAATTAAGAGATAAGTATAATTATGATGATAAGACTATGAAGGCTCTTGTTAAGATTGTTCCTTGTATTGTTAGTTATTATGGTGAGGAATATGAGTATTTGGTTTTGGAGGCTCTTTTACATACTGAAATTATTCCTTGTGATTCTAAGCAAACTATTTCTAAGGTTATGAGTGAGAAGAGGCTTACTAGGTTTGATGGAGATGGTATGTTATGTGGTATTGATTATAAGAAGCAGGAGAGTGTTTATTTTCTTGATGTTTTGGTTTCTTATAATGATGATAAAAATATTTATGAGATAAAGGATTTAAATAGGGTTATTGTTACTAGTCATACGTATAATTATGATTCTCCGAAGGGGTTAGAGGTTCTTACTCATGCTCTTTGTCATATGGTTAAAAGTTATAAGGATGAGATTAGGATAGATGAGAATAAGCTTATTATTAGAAGTGGTATTTCTTATGAGGAGAGAAAGATAGTGTTTGGGGATGAGATAAGTCTTTCTCTTGAGAAGAGTTTTGGTAAGGCTTTGGAAGAGGGGTTTACTATTTATGATACTGAGATGATTGTTTCTATGGTTCTTCATGATCTTTATAAGTGTTATGATTATGATTCTATATATATGATTGCATATGTTCTTAAGGGGAAGTATAAGTTTATTAATGAGATTAATGATTATGAGATTAATGGTGATATAGAGGGGTTTAAGAAGTGTTATAAGAGTGATGTTGTTGATAGACTTGCTTTGATATGTGATGAGTGTATTGATATTGAAAATGATATGCATCTTTC
>USTO01000067.1 GCA_900557675.1 uncultured Mollicutes bacterium | reverse complement strand
AGTAATCTTAGTGATAGTGATAAGTGGATACTTGGTAAGCTTAATAGGGTTATTCTTAATGTTAGGAAGCATTTGGATAGTTATGATTTTAATGTGGTTGGTAGTACGCTTTATGCGTTTATTTGGGATGACTTTTGCGACTGGTATATTGAGTTTAGTAAGGGTAATATGAATGATACAACGAAGAGTGTTTTATATAGAGTGCTTATGGACATTATTAAGATGCTTCATCCGTTTATGCCTTATGTTACAGAGGAGATTTATGGTGCTATGCCTTTTAGGGATAAGGAGAGTATAATGGTTGATAGTTATCCTGTATATGATAGGGATATGGATTTTGAGAGCGACTTTGATAGGGTTACGGAGTTTATTTCTAAGGTACGTAATGTTAAGCAAGAAAGGGGTATTCCGAAGGATAGTTTGGTATTTTTTAAGGGAGAACATAGGGATATTATTTTGAGGATGCTTAAGGTTAGTGATGATGCTTTGGTTAGTGAGAGTGATAAGGATGGAGATGGTATTTTGATTGGGCTTTATGATTTTTCTATCAAGTATTTGTTTGATACTAGCAAGAGCAAGGAAGAGGAGATAGAGAGTACTAAGGCTTTAATAGAGAAGCTTAAGGGGAGCATAGAGAGAAGAAAGAAGCTTCTTAGTAATGAGAATTATGTTAATAAGGCACCGAGTGCTGTAGTTGAAAAAGAGAGAATGGATCTTGCTAAGGAAGAAGAAGAGATTAAGAGACTTATGGAAAGGATTTAGTCTCTTTTTTGTATAGTTTTGGGTAAAATTATTATACTAAAAATGGTGATTATGATGACGATTGGTAATATTTTTTTGAGGACTTTGGTTATTTTGTTTATTTTGTTTATTTTATGTAAGTGGATGGGTAATAAGCAGATTGCCCAGATGAATATGTTTGATTATATTATTGGTATTACGATTGGGAGTGTAGCAGCGGATATTTCTCTTGATATTGAGAAGAATTTACTAGCGGGTGTGCTTTGTTTGGGTTTATATTGTATTATTGATAGGGGTATTTCTTTTATTAATATGAGGAGCAATTGTTTTAGAAGGATTTTTAATGGGAAGAGTGTTATTTTGATTGATAAGGGGAGTATTATTTCTAGTGGTTTAAAGAGGTGTAAGATTGATATTACAGAGCTTTTGAGTGAAGCAAGGGTTAATGGGTATTTTGATTTGAGAGAGGTTAATTATGCGGTAATGGAAACTAGTGGGAAGATTAGTTTTTTGGCTAAGGAAGAGAAGAGGCCTCTTAGTAAGGGGGATTATTTGGATAGGGTAGTGGGTAGTGGTTACTGCACTTGTTTGGTTATTAATGGAGAGGTTATAGAGGAGAATTTGGAGAGGTGTAAGAGGGATAGAAAGTGGCTTTATAGGGAAGCAAAGATGAATGGATATAGGGAGTTTGGGGATATTCTTCTTATGTATATGGATGAGAATGAGAGGGTAAGCATATATGGGAAGAGTGATAAAGTGGAAGGGGTTAGTGAGTAGAAGGAGCAGTAAATGTATGTAGGGAAGAAAGGAGAAAAAAGGCGTTATTTGGTAACGCTATATTTTAAAAAAGTAATTATATAAATGTATATTTTAATATGTATATAGGAAAATTTAGTTAGTAGTTAAGACTACCTTCTTTGCCTTGATTAGGGCTAGGAAGGGGTGATAATTTATGAGTAGAATACTTAAATTATATTTCTATAAATTATATTTCTCACTTGTAAAGTTATCTTACCTTTGTTTGATACTTTTCAAATAAATAAAGTCCTAGCTACATAGTAACTAGGACTTACTTACTCAATTAATTTTGAAGGTAGTCTTAGCGAACGCTAACTTTTCCTTTCATTTATATTATATCATTTTTTTTTAAAAAATATTAATAAATTCTTGAAAAATTTATAAAAAGTTGGTAAAATTGATGTATATTAGAGAAAGAGAGGTGCATCCTTATGTTAAATTATAAAATAATTCAAAAAAATAATGTTTACAACTCAAAACAAGTGTTTGGCAAAAGTGCAAATTTTAATGGGGTTGCATTTTTTAAGTTCACTAATATATAATAGAGTTAGTAATTGTATTAGAAGATATAACGGTATTGGTACACGGGTACTTTAGTTTGTTATATCTTTTTATATATGAAGGAAAAGGGAGATGGAAGTGTGGATAAAAGGTTTAGAATTCCTTTAAAGGAGAGTTATTTAC
>USTO01000066.1 GCA_900557675.1 uncultured Mollicutes bacterium | reverse complement strand
TAAAAAGTCTCCATTATGTCGGAGAAATTTTCTTAATATGGAGTTATGTCAGTTATCTTGTGAATATTTAAGAACTCTTAATGAGTATAATAAAATTTTAAAGATGAGAAATGATTATATTAGGAAGAATTATAATAAAATTGATTATGATTATTTGGATGTTATTACTGAGGGATTAATTGATAGAGCTATTGTAATTTATGATTATAGAGAAAAATATTTTGAGGATATTAATAAGAGTATTTCTGATGTTTATAATAAAATTGCTAAAATGAATGGTCTTAAGATTGTATTTAAGAAGAGTGTTTGTTTTAGTGATAAAAGTGATTATATTGCTTATTATAAGAATTGTTATTCTAGTGATATAGAGAAAGGTTCTACTATGTATGGTCCTCATAGAGATGATTTTTGTTTTATGTTTGGAGATTGTGATCTTAAGTTATATGGTTCTCAAGGAATGCAACGTATGGCTATTTTAGCTTTTAAACTTAGTGAAATTAATCTTTTTAAAGAAAGAATAGGTACTTATCCTATTGTTCTCTTGGATGATATTTTTAGTGAAATTGATATTGATAAGAGAAAAAATTTGCTTAAATTTATTAAGAGTAATATACAATTTATTATTACTACTACTGATATAAAAAATATAAGTGAAAAGTTAATCAATAAAGCTAGTATTTTTACTGTTGATAATGGTTTGATTAAGAAAAGGAGAGACAGATATGAATGAGAAAAAATATGATTCTTCGGCTATACAAGTTTTAGAAGGGCTTGAGGCTGTAAGAAAAAGGCCTGGTATGTATATAGGTACAACTGGAGCAAGAGGTCTTCATCATTTGGTTTGGGAGATTGTTGATAATTCTATTGATGAGGCTCTTGCTGGTTATTGTAATACTATTGAGATAGTTATTGGAAAAGATAATACTATTACTGTTAAGGATAATGGTCGTGGTATTCCTGTTGATATTCATCCAAAAACTGGTCTTTCTACTGTTGAAACTGTATTTACAGTGCTTCATGCTGGAGGAAAATTTGGTGGAGGAGGCTATAAAGTCTCTGGAGGTCTTCATGGAGTTGGTGCTTCTGTTGTTAATGCTCTTTCTTCTTGGCTTGAAGTAACAGTTTATAAGAATGGAAATGTTTATAAACAAAGATATGTTGATGGTGGTAAATCACAAGGAAAGCTTGAGGTTGTTGGGGAGTGTTCTTCTGGTAGAACAGGTACTACTGTTACTTTTAAACCTGATCCTACTATTTTTGAGGAAACAACTGTTTTTGATTATGATACTTTAAAACAAAGAATTAGGGAGCTTGCTTTTTTGAATAGAGATCTTAAGCTTGTTTTAATTGATGAGCGTGAGGTTGATAAGAAGGATGAGTTTTTATATGAAGGTGGAATTAGTGAATACGTAAAAATGCTTAATGTTAATAGAAAGCCTATTCATGAGGATATAATTGATGTTTCTGGTGTTGAAAAGGATATTTCTATTGAAGTTGCTATTCAGTACAATGAGTCGTATTCTTCTAATATTTATTCTTTTGTTAATAATATTAATACTCATGAAGGAGGAACCCATGAAGATGGTGTTAGACTTGCTCTTACTCGAATTTTAAATAAGTATGCTAGAAGTATTAATGCTCTTAAAGAAAAGGATGATAATTTACTTGGTGATGATGTAAAAGAGGGAATTACTATGATTATTTCTTGTAAACATCCTAATCCTCAGTTTGAGGGGCAAACTAAGACTAAGCTTGGTAATATTGAGGTTAGACAGATTGCGAATAAGATTTTTTCTGAGGGATTTGAGAGGTTTTTGATGGAAAACCCTAATCAGGCGAAAGTTATTGTTCAGAAAGCTATTACTGCGTCGCATGCTAGAGTTGCTGCTAAGCGTGCTAGGGAAACTACTAGGCGTAAAGGAGATCTTGAGATTACTAATTTTTTTGGGAAGCTTACCGATTGTAAGAGTAAGGATCCTTCTGTGTCAGAAATATTCTTAGTCGAAGGTGATTCTGCTGGTGGTTCTGCTAAAAAAGGTCGTGATTACATGACTCAGGCTATTTTACCTCTTCGTGGTAAGATTTTAAATGTTGAAAAAGCTAGGCTTGATAGAGCACTTGCGAATGAAGAAATTAGGACTATGATTACAGCTTTTGGTACTGGAATTGGTGAAGAGTTTGATCTTAGTAAGCTTCGTTATGATAAGATTATCATTATGACCGATGCGGATGTTGATGGTTCTCTTATAAGTGTGAAATGG
>USTO01000065.1 GCA_900557675.1 uncultured Mollicutes bacterium | reverse complement strand
TTACAAAGTATATAAATTTACTTTTTTTCAAAAAGAAAAAGACACTTAAAAGTATCTCATAACATCACTAATCTCTTCTTTTTTTCTTATTAACTTAACATCCTCTCCATGTTTAAGAACTTCTGCAGGTCTAAGTCTTCCTGTATAACTAGATGCCATAGAGTATCCATATGCCCCTGCATCATAAACCTTAACCACATCTCCCAAAGAAGGACAAATAACATCTCTTTTCCTTCCTAGAACATCACAACTTTCACAAATATTACCACATATATTAGCAATTATTCTATTCTTATTTAAAGATAAAATCTCAATTTCATGATAAGCATCATACATCGAAGGCCTTAAAAGAACATTCATACCAATATCAGTTCCAATCCAGTAAATATCATTCTCTTTCTTTAAACTATTAACAGTTCCTAAAATATATCCAGCTTCACAAACAACATATCTACCAGGTTCAAACTTAATTTCTTCAAGATATTTCAGATCACCCTTAAATGAAGAAATAACCTCATATAAACGATCTTCAAGCAAAGCCAAAGAAAGTCTTTTATTTCTTTGATAATCTACTCCAAAACCTCCACCTAAATCAACTATCTTTATATTTTCAAAATACTCACTTACAATCTCAAGAAAATCTCTAACTCCAGATATATAATCATCAATCTTATTATCAAGAAATAAACTACCTAAATGAAGATGAATTCCCTTAATATTAAGATTATATTTTTTACAAACCTCCTTTAAAGAAGAAACATTATATGGAGTAATACCAAACTTAGTTTCCTTTCCTGTAGTAATAACCTTACTAGAATGTCCTACTCCATTACTATTAGGATTAATTCTAATCATAATATCACGATTATTATAAATCTTTCCAAAAGACTCAACCTGAGAAATACTATCAAAACACATAAGAATATCTTCCTTACCAATTTCTCTCATCTCATCAGTACTTATATTATTACAAACATATAAAATATCTTGATTACTAAAACCAGCTTCCTTCGCAAGATTATATTCCAGTAAACTCATAGAATCTATCTTAAGCCCAAACTTCTTTATTAACTCAAGAAGTCTAAGATTACCATTAGCCTTCGTAGAATAATGCATAGAAACCTTTAAACCAAGTCTATCTCCTAAACCCTTTCCAAAAGATACCATATCCATACATCTTTCTTTTAAAACATCATAATCATATACATAAAGAGGACTACCATATTTTTTAAGTAAATTCATCTCATTCATATTACTAACTCCATTTCTTTAAACAAATTATCTCTTAAGAACCTTAGGAAACTCAAGAACATATTTTCTAAAATCATCATCGTCTTCATAAGAAGCCCCAAAAAACTCAAGCACCTTACAAGAAGGAATATTACAAGAAGAAGTAACTATATAAACACCATTACAGTCTAAACTCTTGCATCTTTCAAGTATCAAATAAAGAAGAACCCTTCCATAACCATTACCCCTTAAAAAAGGTCTAATATTATAACTAGCAGAACAAAAACCATCTGTAGATAATTTAATATTACACATTCCAATAACATTACTATTTTCATTAATCAAAAAATAAGTAAAATTATCCATTTCTACACAAGAATCAATATAAGAAATCCATTTCTCATAAGAACTATTAACCAAATAATTTCCTAAAAAATTATCCCCATTTATACTTTCCCTACATAAAACAAATTCCTTAACATAACTAAGTACCTCCCCCTGAGGAGGCTCATCAGGATTCACAAGTTTTAACATAAAATCTCCCTTCAAAAAAACCATGAATAAATCATGGCTTTAAATATAACATATATATAAATATTTGTAAATACTAATCAACTTTTTGAAACTGAGAATTATATAAATCAGCATAAAAGCCATTTAACTTAAGAAGCTCATCATGATTTCCTTGTTCAATAATATTACCATCTCTCATAACAAGAATTAAATCAGCATTTTTAATAGTAGACAAACGATGAGCAATTATAAAAGAAGTCTTTCCCTTAGTTAACTTATCCATAGCATCCTGTACAAGTTCCTCAGTTCTAGTATCAACACTACTAGTAGCCTCATCCAAAATAAGAAAAGGCTTATCCTCAAGCATAGCACGTGCTATAGTAAGCAATTGTTTTTGTCCCAAAGACAAAGATTCAACCTCATTTAACACAGTATCATATCCCTTAGGTAAAGACTTAATATAATGATCCAGTCCAACAATCTTACATACTTCCTTAACCTTAGAATCATCTATACTAGTATTATTATATTTAATAT
>USTO01000064.1 GCA_900557675.1 uncultured Mollicutes bacterium | reverse complement strand
AAATTTAAAAAAAATAAGATTACTAAAAAATCTTTCTCTTAAAGAGGCTGGCCAACTATTAGGAATGAGTGCCACCGCCATAAATAAATACGAAAAAGGAGATTTAATACCAAACTCATCAAAAGTAATAGAATTTGCCAACGCCTATAACGTAAATTGTATCGATATACTAAGAGTATACGAAGAACCAGAGTTAAAGTTTACATCATTTAAAAAGAATGAAAAATTAACCGAGAAAAAATTAGAAGTTTTAAAAATGGTAATACAAGAAGAAGTAGCAAAATATTTAGAAGTTATAGAATTAAACTCAATAACTGCCCAAAATATCTCTCTAAGGAAATACAAATGCAGTACACTAGAAGATGCTGAACAAGCCTCTAACAAATTTAGAGAACACATAAAACTATCAAGCAAATATCCCATATCAGATTTAATAAGCATCCTTGAAAACTTAGGAATACTCATAATTGAACTAGAAGATAAAAATAACTACTATGAAGGCTTTGAAGGCTTTAGCGAAGTCGTAAACAACATACCCATTATAGTTATGAAAGAAAACAGAACTGATGTCTGTAAATACAGATATACCTTAGCCCACGAACTCGCTCATCTAATTCTTAAAATAGAAAATCCCCAAGTTAACGAAGAAAAACTATGTGATAGGTTTGCTAGCAGTTTACTTATGCCCAAAGAAGCCGTAATAAACGAATTTGGAAATAATAGAAGAAACATAAGCATTTATGAACTAGTAGTCTTTAAAATAGAATATAAAGTAAATTATAAAGATATAATAACAAGACTAAAAGAACTAAACATAATAACAGAATACCTATATAAAAAATTAAGTACAAGTCATATTATAGATGAAGGAATAACCTTCCAACCCGAAGTATCACATCAGTTTAAAAAACTAGTTCATAAATTAGAAACTGATGATATAATAACAATAAATAAAGCCTGTGAACTATTAGGAACTACTCTCAATGAATATAACCGAGAAAATAATAATTACAGATACTAACATAATTACCGATTTAGACAACGCAGGCATTTTAGAAGAATTTATAACCATAAAAAACGTATACGTAAGTGACTTAATAAAAACAGATGAACTAAATCAAAAAACTGGTAATATAAATACAATCAAAAAGGCTAAAGTAATAAGTGCCACCGAAAAACAAGTTTTAGAGGCAGTAAACTTATCGCTTATTAATAAAAAGTTATCAATGTACGATTTACTAAATTATGTGTTAGCTAGGGACAATAATTGCATTTTAGCAACGGGTGATAATAGATTAAAACAATATGCAGAATTAAATGATGTCGAAGTAATAAGAACTCTAAAAATAATAAAATTAATGACAACGTGCAGTATAATATCCAAAGAAGTTGCCATTATCTCTTGTCAAAAACTAAAAGAAAATCCAAGGACACGAATACCCATTAACAGCATAGAACAAGTAATAACTTCCTTAACCAAAGACTTAACATCAATTAGCTAACAAAATAACTACCATTCATTTTACCAGTTGACCCCCAATCCCAAAAAACTTTCCATTTTTAGTTTACAAAAAAACATAAATATGATATATTAAATATAGACAGTAGGTGAGTTTATGAGAAGTTTTTTTAGTGCCCTATGGCGCCTTGGAATATATGTCCTCTTAATAGTAATACTATACATCGTAATCATATACAAAGTAAAATACGAAGGAATAGAAGACCCCACTAAATACCTCTATTTCTATAAATGCAGTGGCAATATCTGCACCACCAGTGAAACCATAACAAACTACCTCTCCAAGTACGAATGTGATAAAACTTGCCCTATAGTAATAGAGTTCCAAGAAAACAGTAAAGTAGAACTCCAACACAATAACTCCATATTCACCTATAACTATGAAAAGGGAGAAATAATAAATGAAGAATAAAAGAAAAAATATAATAATACTATTAATATTAATACTCCTATTAACCCTAGGAATAGGCATAACCTATGCTATCTTTAAATGGACTAGTTCTAACTCTGATATAACCTTTAATATTGAAGGCTGTTATGTAACCTATGATGCCGGAGGAGATATAACAGGAGCATCCCTAGGTCCAGCCCTATCCAAAGATGATACCAATAATGTCCTATCCAAAAAAATAACCCTATCCCCAGAATGTAGTGGAGTAACAGCAAATCTTACCCTAAAAGTAAATGAGATAGCACCTGAACTAAAAAACACTTCCTTTATATGGTCCCTATATGAAGGAAATACCAAAGTATCAAGTGGTAACTTCGCTGATGCAACTACTAATAAAGTATACACTCTTCTAAGTACTAAAACCCTAACAGAAAATACTACTACAACATATACCCTCTATATCTATATAGATGGAACTGTCGATAATGATAGCAGTATGGGTGGTAAAAGTTTTAAGTTTACACTTGGAGCAAGTGGAGAGAATGCGTTGTATAAGGAGCCACCAGTTAATGCTGTAACTTTGGTTGAAAGTTTAGATGATGGTACAACGGAAGATAGTGGAAGTGGGGTGTACAAAGTACAGCACGACGCTATTGCGAGTAGTGATAGTGCCACGGGCAGTGAAATACCAGCAGTTACTGATTATAGATATTATGGACCTAGTCCTGATAACTATATATGCTTAGATATGGAAGGTGGTAGTACTTGTCCTGATAAGCATTTATATAGAATAATAGGAAGTATATATGAAGAGAAAGAAAATACTAATAGAATAA
>USTO01000063.1 GCA_900557675.1 uncultured Mollicutes bacterium | reverse complement strand
AAGGAAAAATCAATCTAAAGAATGAATAATTCCTTAAGATTGATTATACGTGATAGAATGAAAAGTAAGAGATTTAATAATAGGGGTTTTACTTTGGTTGAGTTACTTGTTGTTATTGTTATTCTTATTGCTATTGTATCTCTGGCTATTCCTAGTATTACTTCTTCTATGGAGAGGAGTAAGGATAAGATTAATGCTGGTAAGTTAGAGGTTTTGGGTAGTGCCGGAGAGTTATATCTTAGTAGTAAGAATAGAAGTAAGCTTAATGATTATTATGAGGGAACTTGTTGTGTAAAAATATCTACATTAAAGGATAATGATTATGTATCTGATGATGATTTAAAGGATGCTAATAATGATTCATTAATTCCTAATGGTACGGAACAGATATGCAAAGTTAGCAATGGTTACAGAATTGAAACTAGTAAGACAGAATGTTCTTAGTTAAGACCCCCATAGGGCCAAACCTAAGAAAATACTTGCACTTTTAGGGCTATGATGTTATAATGAGATAGTAAGAAAGTTGGTGTTTGATGAAAACGAGAGTTATTAGTGGGGCGGTTATTTTGCTGCTTTTGATTGTTTTTATGGCTTTTAATAGTAAGATTTTTGCGATTTTTATGCTGGCGTGTAGTTTACTGGGGCTGAATGAGTTTTTGAATATTCGATATAGGGGTAAGAAGCTTAAATTTGTGGAATTTGTGGCGGTGGTATCTCTTGCGATTATGGTTCTTAATAATATTTTCTTTAGTATTGATGGAAAGATTTGTTTATTGCTTCCGTTACTAGGGCTAACTATGCCTATTGTTTTTTATAATGATAGTGATAAGTATAATATTAATGATAGTTTATATGTACTTGGGGCGACTTTGTTCTTGGGGCTTAGTTTTGGGGCTCTTATAGAACTTAGGGATGCTAGTATTAGTTACTGTATACTGGTATTCTTAGTGGCTTTTGTTACGGATACTTATGCTTATATTGGGGGTATGCTTATTGGCAGACGTCCTCTTACTAGTATTAGTCCGAAGAAGACGTGGGAAGGTTTTTTAGTGGGTACGTTCTTTGGTACTTTAATTGGTAGTTTCTTTTATTTCTTTGTTATTGGGGGGCTACCAATAGGATGGATTATTGTATTTATTCTTGCTCTTAGTCTTCTTAGTGAGGTAGGGGATCTTGTTTTTAGTTCTATTAAGAGGTATTATGGGGTTAAGGATTATTCTAATTTGATACCTGGTCATGGTGGTATTTTGGATAGGTTTGATAGTGTTATTTTTGTGGCACTGGGAACGATACTTTTATTTGGTATTTTTTAAGAAGGAGGTAGTTGTATGTTAACACTTATTTTATTTATTTTAATTCTTGGAGCTATTGTTCTTGTACACGAGTTTGGTCATTTTATTTTTGCTAAGTGGTCAGGTACTTATGTATATGAATTTAGTATTGGTATGGGTCCTAAGTTATGGGGTAAGAAGGGTAAAGAGACGGAGTATTGTATTAGGTTAATCCCGATTGGAGGGTATGTTGTTTTAGCGGGAGAGGATAGGTTAGATACGGAGAATCTTCCTAAGGATAGGCTTATGTATAATAAGAGTTTCTTACAGAGGTTACTTATTTTATTCTTTGGGGCTGGTAATAACTTTATCTTTGCTTTGATTATTTTGTTTATTAGTGCTTTACTTTTTGGGGGTGTATCTCCTAAGGCTGTAGTTGGTAATGTTATGAAGGATTATCCGGCTTATGAGGCTGGTCTTAGAGAGGGGGATCTTCTTCTTAGTATTGATGGGGACAGGGTGTCTAGTTGGGAGACGGCTATGCTTACTATTCAGATGAATAATGGTAAGAAGATGGACTTTAAGATTAGGGATAAGAGTGGTAATATTCGGGATTTGGAGATTACACCTAAGAAGGTAACTAAGGATGGTGTGGATAGTTACAAGTTTGGTTTTAGTACATCTGGTAAAAGGGAGTATGGCTTTGTTAATTCTGTTAAGTATGCGTTCCAAAAGACGGGTAGTTTGTTTGCGGTAATGGGGGATACGCTTAAGTACTTGTTTACTGGTAAGGTTGGTGTTAATGATTTATCGGGGCCTGTTGGTATTTATAATATTGTTGGACAGCAGGCTAAGCAAGGGGTAGAGAGTTTACTTTATTTGGTGGCTTTCTTAAGTGTTAATGTTGGGGTTATTAACTTGATACCGTTCCCTGCTTTTGATGGGGGTAGGATACTGTTCTTAATTATTGAGAAGATATTTAAGAGGCCTATTCCTAAGGGTGTAGAGGAGAAGGTTAATGGTATTGGGTTTATGCTCTTGATACTACTTATGATATATGTTACTTTCCAAGATATACTAAGGTTATTTTAGTGTATCTTTTTCTTTATGGGGGTAATGAAAAGTCCTAGCTACATAGTAACTAGGACTACTTATTTTTCACTATTATTATATAGTAATATGTAATTAGGAAAAGTTATTTAGTAGCTAATGACTATTTTCACCGCTTGTCTTCAAGCTAGAAGGGTGAGATGCTTATGAGTAAAAACTTAAATATTACCATAACAAATTTTATATATTATTTGTAAAACTCTCTTATATAGTCCGTATAATATTCGGGTAATATAGAAGTCTTAGCTACATTAGTAACTAGGACACTTTTAAACATCATATAAAAGATAGTTTTAACGAACGTTAACTTTTCCTTCATTTACACTATATCATATTTATGAATAAAAATCAATAATATAGATTGACTTTCTGCATATTATGTAGTAATATGTATTTAGGAAAACTTAGTTAGTAGCTAATGACTGCCTTCTTTGTCTTATTTAGGACTAGGAAGGAGGGATAATTATGAGAAGAACATTAAAATTAACAATTTATAAAATATACTTCTTCTTCGTAAAAGTATCCCAAATTCTATCTATTATAAGTAGATAGAACAAAGTCCTAGCTACATTAGTAACTAGGACTATCAATTTTCAAACATAAAAGGCAGTCTTAGCGAACACTAAGTTTTCCTTTCATTTATAAT
>USTO01000062.1 GCA_900557675.1 uncultured Mollicutes bacterium | reverse complement strand
ATGAAGATGAAGATGAAGATGATGGTGGAGAAATTATTATTAATGATTCTTCTAATAAGGATATAAAGATTAATGATCCTGTTAGGATGTATCTTAAGGAAATTGGTAGAATTAATTTGCTTACTAGTGAGGAAGAATATGAATATGCTCTTCAAGTGGAAGAGGGTAATGAGGATGCTAAAAGAATTCTTGCTGAGTCTAATCTTCGTTTGGTAGTGTCTATTGCTAAACGTTATGTTGGACGTGGGATGGCGTTTCTTGATTTAATTCAAGAGGGTAATATTGGTCTTATGAAAGCTGTTGAAAAGTTTAATCCTAGTAAGGGGTATAAGTTTTCTACCTATGCTACTTGGTGGATTAGGCAAGCTATTACTCGTGCTATTGCAGATCAAGCTAGAACTATAAGGGTACCTGTTCATATGGTTGAAACTATTAATAAGTTAGCTAGGGTACAAAGACAATTAACTCAAGAATTGAATAGGGAACCTAGTGATAAGGAATTGGCAGATAAACTTGGTATTACTGAGGAGAAAGTTAGGGAAGTAATGAAGATAAGTCAAGAACCAGTTTCTCTTGAAACACCAATTGGGGAAGAGGATGATTCACATCTTGGGGATTTTGTTCCGGATGAAAGAATGATGTCTCCAGAGGAATATGCAACAGCAGAACTTTTGAAAGAAGAACTTGGTAGTGTTCTTGATACTCTTACTGAAAGGGAAGAAAAAGTACTTAAATTGAGATTTGGTCTTGAAGATGGTCAATGTAGAACTCTGGAAGAAGTGGGACAAATTTTTGGAGTTACTCGTGAAAGAATAAGACAAATTGAAGCTAAGGCACTTAGAAAAATGAGACATCCATCTAGAAGTAAGAAGTTAAAGGATTTTTTAACGGACTGATGAATATATCAAAAAGACTTAGAGCTATTGGAGATTTAGTTTCTAATAACTCTTTTATTTTAGATGTTGGCTGTGATCATGCTTTATTAGATATATATGTTGTTAAAACTAAGAAAAATGTCAAAGCAATAGCAAGTGATATAAATGATGGACCTCTTAAAGGAGCTAGATATAATATAGATAAATATAATCTTTCAGATAGGATTTCTTTAAAAAAGGCAAATGGGCTGGATTCTTTTGAGAATGGAATTGATACTGTTATTTTGTCTGGTCTTGGTAGTAATACTATTATTTCGATTATAGAAAATGGTCTTGATAAAATTGATTCTTGTAAGATAATTGTGTCTTCGAATAATGATTATTATTACCTTAGGAAGAGTATGTTTAAGTTTGGATATGTTCCTACTTTTGAAAGGGTTATAAAGGATAAGAATAAGTTTTATCCTATAATTGTTTTTGAGAAGGGTAACTCTAAATATACTAAGTATGAGTTTAAGTATGGTAAGTATATGAATGCTCCTGTTTATAGAGAGTATTTAATTTGTAATAGGGAAAAGCTTTTTAAGATTTATTCTTCTCTGGGGATTAGGTATTTTTATAAAAAAATGTGTTTAAAAAATGAGATTAGGTATTTAGATAGGGTGATTAGTAAATGAAGATTAGTTTTTCTGATGAGGAGATAATTGAGGAGTTTTCTGATATAATTGATGATTTGATTGTGGATGGGATTTATAAAAATGAGAGGTATGCTGTATCTATAATAAAAGATATTCTTTCTTTAGGGGTAGATAGGTATAATCATGATGAGATCCTTTATTTGATATCTCAGGTAGAAAGTGTTAAGAATAGTAAAAATTTTGAAAATGTTAATCCTTTGTGTTATTCGAGCAATAAAAAAATAGTAAAAGAGATTATAAATATCAATGATAGGAAAAAGTCTTTTGATAAATCTTGTGATTATTTTAATACTTTAGAGGATGTTTCTGATTTATATGATAAGGATGTTTGTAGATGATGGGAGTTAATTTTTTTGATTAATTCTTTTTCTTTGTCTTTTTTTTTGATATAATTTATTTATGACATATAGGATGTGGATAGTATGTATTTAAAAGAGATAAAGGCTAGTGGTTTTAAGTCTTTTGCTGATCAAATTAATTTAAATTTAGATGATAATATTACGTGTATTGTTGGTCCAAATGGAAGTGGTAAGAGTAATATTGTTGATGCTGTTAAGTGGGTTATGGGGGAACAATCTGTTAAGACATTACGTGGTTCTAGTAATATGGCTGATGTTATTTTTTCGGGTTCTAAGAGTAGAAAACCTCTTAATCTTGCTTCTGTTACTCTTGTTTTTGATAATAGTGATTCTTATTTAAAGGTTCCATATACTGAGATATCTATAACACGTAAGGTATATAGAAGTGGTGAAAATGAGTATTTTATTAATAATACTAAGTGTCGTTTAAAGGATACTTTGGATTTGTTTTTAGATAGTGGTATTGGTAAATATGCTTTTAATATTATATCTCAAGGAGAGGTTGCTAATATTATTAATAGTTCTCCTTATGATAGACGTGCTATATTTGAGGAAGCTGCAGGAGTTTTAAAATATAAAAAAAGAAAAGAGGAAGCACTTCGTAAACTTGATAAGACTAATGAAAACATGACTAGGGTAAGAGATATTATAATGGAACTTGATACTCAGGTTGAGCCTCTTAGGGTTCAAAGAGAAGATGCTCTTAAGTATTTAGAATATAATGAAAAATTAAGTAAACTTGAAATTGCTTTAATTGCATATGATTTAGATAAGTTAAATAATACATTTCATGAAAATGAAAGATTAATTGAAAGTACTGAGCTTGAAATAGCTAAGCTTATGGGGAGTTCTTCGTCTTATGATATCGATTTAGAAAGGTATAAGAAAGATTTATATAAGATAAATGAAGAGATTGCTAGTCTTAATAAAAAGTATATTGAATATACTAAAGAACTTGAAATGCTTAATGGTAAAAAGAATATTTTAAATGAAAGAAGTAAGTATGAAAGTGATGATCTTAAAGTTCATGAAAATATTACTAGTTTAAAAGAGAAGAGTTTATCACTTTCTAATGAAGAGAAGTTTATTTCTAGTGATATAGAAATATTTAATAATGAGAAGGATTCTGTTAATAGGGAGCTTTCTATTGTACAAAGGGAACTTGATGAAAAGCTTTCTTTAA
>USTO01000061.1 GCA_900557675.1 uncultured Mollicutes bacterium | reverse complement strand
ATTAAAAAGACTACAAAAACAAGTAAGTAGAAAGTACGAACAAAATAAAAAAGGAAAGGAGTATGTCAAAACTAAAAATATTATAAAACTTGAAAAACAGATACAGCAAGTACACAGAAGATTAGCTAATATTAGAAATAATTATCTTCATCAAACTACAACTAATATAGTGAAAACCAAACCATACAGAGTTGTAATAGAAGATTTAGCAGTTTCTAATATGATGAAAAATAAACATTTATCTGATGCTATAAGAAAACAAGGATTCTCTGAATTTAGAAGGCAACTTGAATACAAGTGTAATTTTAGAGGAATTAAGTTAGTCGTAGCAGATAGATTTTATCCATCATCGAAGTCTTGTAGTCAATGTGGGAAGATAAAAAAAGACTTAAAACTTAAAGATAGAGTTTACAAGTGTAGCTGTGGTCTTAACATTGATAGAGATTTAAATGCTAGTATCAATCTTTCTAAGTATAAATCAGCATAGTATCACGAACAAGATAATGCTGATATGTAGGATGCGTTGTATCCGAATTTACGCCCTCGGAGAGTTATATCAAACGAAAGTAGATTACTATTTATAGTTTTCAAAATCGGACTCGTAGAACAGGGAATTAAACAAGATTTATAGATATTTATAGATTTTTGGCAACGAAGATGTTATGAATTATACCATAAAAGACATATTAAACATAACCGGAGCCACTCTCATAAACGGTAGCTCTGATGTGGTATGCGAAAATTTCAGTAAAGATACCCGCACTCTAAATAAAGGCGACGTATACGTAGGAATAAAAGGAGAAAACTATGACGGAGGAACCTTCTATGAGGAAGCCCTATCCAAAGGAGCATCAGCCCTAATCATAAACAATACCGTAGATATAGATATCACTAAATGCGGTACCACTCCCATAATAACCACTCCCGATACCATAAGATTGCTTCAAACCCTTGCTAAAGACAAGAGAACCCATTATAATATTCCCGTAGTAGCCATAACCGGTAGTGTTGGCAAAACCAGTACTAAAGACATAATAGCTTCTGTCCTAAGTACCAAATACAAAGTCCTTAAACCCGAAGGAAGCTATAATAATGAAATAGGCCTTCCCCTAACTATCCTTAAACTAAAAGACCATAACTGCCTTGTTGTCGAAATGGGTATGAATAGTTTCGGAGAAATAAGCCTCTTATCCGATATAGCCAAACCAACTATAGGCGTAATAACCAATATCGGTACAGCTCATATAGGACTTCTCGGTAGCCGTGAAAATATCCTCAAAGCCAAACTAGAAATCATCGAAGGCCTTTCAGGACCCCTTATCATAAATAACGATAACGATCTATTACATACATACAAAGATTATCCCAATATTATCCGCATTGGAATAGAAAATCCTAGTGATTACGTCGCAACAAATATTAAGGAAGAACCCTTTTCAAGTACATTTAATGTAGGAAATACTGAGTATACCGTTCCCGTAGGAGGCCTTCCATTTATATATAACAGTCTATTTGCAATCGCTATCGCGGATCTCTTAGATGTAAAGGATGTAGTAGAAGGATTAAAACACTTCAAACTATCAAATTCTAGGTTAGAAAAAATAGAAACCAAGAAAGACTTTACAATCATAGATGATAGCTTTAACGCCAATTTAGACTCTATGAAAATGGCCTTAACCCTTTTAGGCCGTGTAAAAGGAAGAAAAATAGCCTACCTCGGAGATATGTTCGAACTAGGAGACTATGAAGAAGAAGTCCATAAAGAAGTAGGAAAACTAGTAAAAGAAAACAATATCGATATCCTCATAACCGTAGGTAATATATCAAAAATAATAGCCCAAAGTGCTATAAATAGCGGAATGAATAAAGATAATGTCTATACATTTACCAATATAGAAGAAGCATATCCTATATTAGATAAAATACTAACTAAGGGCGATACAATTCTTTTAAAAGCCTCTCACTCTATGGAATTCCATAAAGTAGTAGACTACTTAAAGAAGGACTAAGTCCTTTTTTTGTGAAATTTTATTAAATGTCTTTACTAACTTATCTATATATGATAAGATTAAATAGAAATAAAAAGTAACAAAGAAGGTATCTCCGTTATGAATATATATAGAAAGAAAATCTAAAATTATAGTTATTATAAAGGGAAGGTAGAGTAGTAATATGGAAAAAACTAATAAAAAACTTACAATGGTATCAATATTACTTGCAGTTATTATTACAGGAATAGGGGTTAGTTTTGGTTACTTTTTATGGAATAGTACTAATAATACGGATATTAGTTTTACAGTAGAAGGAGCAGTAGTAGAGTTATCAGATGGTGCTGATATTAAGGGTGCTAGTTTAATGCCTGTTATTAATTACACTACGGGAGGAAGTGATGTAGTTAAAAAGGATATTAAGATTAAGTTAAAGAATAATGTTACTAGTGATGTTACGGTTAATTTTAAGTTAAAGATTAATAGTATTGATAGTGGCTTAAAACATAGTAGTTTTAAGTATAACCTAGTTAATGCTAGTGGCACTAGCATTAGTAGTGGTGATTTTGCTACTAGTAAAGCAGGGGACAGTATTAGTTTACTTTCTTTAAGTAGTACTAATGGAACACTTACCACATCATTAACGGGTTATACTTTATATATCTATATAGATGGAACAGTAGATAATCCTAGTAGTATGATGAATCAAAGTTTTGACTTTAGTTTTGTAGTAGATGGCTCTAACTCTACGGTAGAACATATATCAGCAACTAAAAAGGTAGAAAGTTTGGATGATGGAAGTACTGGAGACTCTGGTAGTGGAGTATATAAGGTTACACATAGTGCAATACCGGCAGAAAGTAGTGCTACTGGAAGTGAAATACCAGCAGTTACTGATTATAGGTATTATGGACCTAGTCCTAATAACTATATATGTCTAGATATGGAAGGACAGAGTACTTGTCCTGATAAACATTTATATAGAATAATAGGAAGTATTTATGAAGAGAAAGAAAATACTAATAGAATAAAAGTTATTAAGGCAACACCACTAACAGATGGAACAACTAGTGCATTTAGTTGGGATTACAAGGTAAATAATGGTAGTGGTAGTTATGATAATATATGGGCTACTATTACTAGTGGTAACTATAGTAATAGTTTAACAAGTGG
>USTO01000060.1 GCA_900557675.1 uncultured Mollicutes bacterium | reverse complement strand
ATGATAAGCATACTAGTAGTTTAGCAAATGATATTATGAGAACTATACAGAGTAATTTTCAAGATAAGAAATATATTTCAGTACAATTTAAATAAGATAAATACTCACATAACTTAAGGATATGGCATAAGATATTATGAATAATATAAGGCCACCCAAGAGGGAAGAGAGGTATTTATGGATAAGTATATATTAACAAAAAGAGAAAAAGAAGTATTTATGTTATTGGTAAGTAATAAGAGTACTAAGGAAATAGCTAATCTGCTTGGTATTAGTGAGAAGACTGTAAGAAATCATATATCTAATGCGATGCAGAAGTTAGCTGTTAAGGGAAGAGCACAAGCTGTTGTAGAACTGATTAGATTAAAGGAAATTGCTTTATAGCTTTTTCTTTTTGCATTTTTGGGCTATGTGGGCATATAATCTAATGGGTGATTATAGTGCTATTGAGAATGTCATTGAAAAAGATTATGGTTGCGTCAACGGCTTTGTGTATACTTCTTCTTATTTATTTGATTCCGTCTAATGGGGAGGAGTTTAAGTTTAAGGAAAAGAATGTTACTTATGTACAAAATAATACTAAAGAGACTATTTATCTTCTTGATAAAAATGATTATGTAGCACGAACTAGTATTGCTACTTGTAACTGTGATGTTAGGGATAAGGCAAGGGAACTTACAGAGGGGCTTATTATTGGTGGGAAGAAAAGTGATATTATTCCTAGTGGTTTTAGGAGTATTATTCCTCCAGCAGTTAGTATTTTAGCAGTGGAACTTGTAGAGGGAACGCTTACGATTGATTTTTCGAGGGATTTATTGGATGTTAATCCGAAATATGAGGAGAAGATGATTGAGGCAATTGTTTACACGCTTACTTCTTTGGATGGTATTGATAATGTTAGGATTCTTGTTGAGGGAGAGGCTTTGAATAAGCTTCCAAAAATGGATAAGGCTTTGGATGTTGTTTTGGATAAATCGATGGGTATTAATAAGGTATATGCTTTGACTAGTCCTAAGGATGTTATTTCTTATACGGTGTATTATGTTAGTAAGAATAGTGATTATTATTATGTGCCGGTTACGAAGTATGTTAATAATGTGGGGTCAGATAAGATTAAACTTATTATTAATTCTTTGGCTACTTCTTTTACTTATGAGAGTAATTTGATGAGTTTTTTGAATTCTGATGTAGAACTTTTGGATTATAAACTGGATAATGATAGTATTTCTCTTAATTTTAATGATATGATTTTGGATGATATTAGAAAAAATAATATTTTAGAAGAGGTTATTTATACTATTTGCTTGTCCTTAGAGGATAATTTTGATGTAAAAGAGGTTACTTTTACGGCAAATAATGAAAAAATTTCAACAATTTCGTTAAAAATGCTTGATTAATTGGTAAAAAAGGTGTATAATTTACAATGTAATTGATTGTTACACCTGTCCTCGTAGCTCAGCTGGATAGAGCACACGCCTTCTAAGCGTGCGGTCATAGGTTCGAATCCTATCGGGGACGCCATTATTGATTATTAAAGTACGTAAGTTTGTTCTTACGTACTTTTTTAATACATTCCTTGAATTTTTTTGATGTCACTACTAGATGGGGGATTTAGAATCCAGTTACCGCTATCGTCTTTGGATAATTCAAAGTTTATGGTATAGTTTATGGTTTCGCTTGCTTTTTCGATGTCGTCTATTCTAGTGGTTATGTCTGAGTTATTTACTATTTTTTTATAGTCTAATACTTCGATTTGTACTTCGACGGTAGCAAGATTGCCATCGATTTTTTCGTCTTTGATTTTATATGTGAGATTTTGATAACCTTTTTTTATTATTTTTTTATAGCGTTCTTTTTCGCTATCATCTACAGTAGAGTTTTCTACTACGTCGTTTATTTCTTTTTCAACGTCTTTGTCTAGTTTTTGATACTTTGTTAAATAGTCTTCAACAATACTGGTAGGTGTATTGGCTAAATGACAGGCTGTTAGGGATATTATGGGTATAATTATTAATGTGTATTTTAGGTATTTCATTTTTATCACCATTTTTATTATGGTTTGTTTTTTGATTTTTTATACTAATGAAAAAACAGATAGTTTTCTCTATCTATTTTTTGTTTCTTTTTAGAAGGGATAGTATTAATCCAAAGGCTATGGATATGGTTATGAATGTTACTACTCCGCCTAATATTGGTATTTGCTTTAATATATATAATATAGTTATTCCAAGCAATCCTACTAAGTATTTATTTTGGTTATTTTTTTGTATTTTGTTATATATCATTTCACCGAGAAGCGGACCTACCAAAATGGTTGAAGTGCATATTATTAGTATATATAGGGCCAGTAATAATAGTCCTAGGGATAGGCCAAATATACTTATTAGTAGTAGTAATATGGCAATTGGTACGAGAAGAAGGGTTATTACTCCGTAGCCAAAGCTTTTGAGGAGATCTATATTTTGTTTATATAGGTTTGGTACTAATAAATATAGGGCAGAAAATACGATTAGTAGTCCTATTAAGTTAGTTAATTTTTCCCATATTATAGTCGATGTTGATTCTTCCTTCTCTTCTACTTCGTAGGTTTTGGTATTTGATATTTGGCTGCCTTTTTCTATAGTAAGGTTGTTTTCGGCTATGTTGCTTGGATATTTAAGGGTTCCTTTTATGGTGGTTTTGTCATCTATGGTTATTGTATCAGAATGAATAGTTATATTTCCGGAAATAGTGGCTCCTTTGATATTTACATTTGATGCGTATACTTCTATGTTTCTTCCGAAATGACCAGATATTGTTAAGGTATTAGCGAAAATGGCCACGTCTCTTCCGATAGTAGTGGTATCGTCTATGGTAACATTGTTTCCGAAAATGGCTCCATCATTATTGGTATTTCCACTTATGGTTACGTTGTTACCAAAGACAAAACCGTAGTCATTGTTGTTTTTGGATATGACATTATTTCCGAAGATAAGATTTATGCCTTTTACTTCTCCTGATGCTTCAACTTTATCACCAAAGATAATGTTTGAACCTAAGATTTTTTTGTCAAAAGTGACATTGTCATCACTTTCAGAGTTAAATTTTTCTTCATAGTTTGTATTGGGGGTAGCAACTGTTGAATTGTTTTTTTCATTCTCATCAGCGTATATGATGTTTAGGGCTGATAAGGCAAGTAAGATACTAAATAGTATTTTCTTTTTCATTTGCTTTATCCTTTCCTTTGATTTTGGTTATTTTGCCATTTATATCATCTTCAAAGAACTTTAGGGTTGTTATTAGGATAATGGCAACTGGGATTGACACAACTATACCCCAGAATCCTCCTATTATTCCTCCGGCAAAGACAGCGAATATTATTATTAATGGATGTAATTGGTTGGATTTTCCATATATTTTTGGTCCTATTACATAGCTATCTATTTGTGGACATACTACTAGTATT
>USTO01000059.1 GCA_900557675.1 uncultured Mollicutes bacterium | reverse complement strand
TACTTGTGTATTCTTTATCTAGTTTATTTTTGGTTTCGGTTTCTTTGATTTCTACTTCTTGTTTTAGTTTGGTTATTTGTATTTCTTTTTGGTTTAGTTCTTGAGTTAGTTGTTCTTTGATTTGGGTTTTTACTTTTAATACTTCGTTTTCTTTATCTAACTTATATTCTTTTTCTCTTATTGTTAGTTCTTTTTCGAATTCTTTATTTTTGATTTGTTTTACTATTTTCTCATATTCGCTTTCGTTTATTTGAAATGTGGTTCCACAATTGGGGCATTTTATTTCGTTCATATTTCCTCCTTATGTAGAAAAAGACTGGGTAGTCTTTTTATAGATGTATATAATATTTTAGATAGTTGCACCCTTCTTCAGGGACATATACTTTACTATCGTAAATTCCTCCTAATGTTTTTATTAGTTGTGAAGAAGCGATATTGGTTTCCATACAGGTTATAAGTACCTTATCTAATTTTCCTTTTACTTTGGTATCTAATAATTCTTTTAGCATTTCTTTTCCATAGCCTTTTCTTCTTTCACTTGGTCTAACTAGATAGCCTATATTGCCTCCATAAAATTCTAATATGGGTACTAGTTCCCACCTTATTGTTATTACTCCTACGAGGTTATTTTCTTTAAAGGCTAAATAATTTATTTGAGGTGAGTAGTCATCAGGTAAGTTTTTCTTATCTTTTTTTAGTTCAAGGTCGGCAAGCCAATCTTTATAGGTTGTGTTTTTTAGGGTAGATAATTCACGGAAGCCTTCGAAAGTGTTTTCTTTGGTGTTTTCTACTACTTCATTATATAGTTCATTTAATAATTCTTCATCTTTTATAGTTATTTCTCTTAGGTTCATTATTAACTCTTCTTTCTAGTTATGGATAGTAGTTCCTATTTTATTTCCTTTAAAGTATGATAGTATTTCTTCTTTGTTATTTATATTCATAACTACTATGGTTTTATTTTGTTCCATACATTTTTCAATGGCATATAAATCCATTACTTCTAGTTTTTGGTTTAAGACTTCGTTAAAGGTTATATCGGTAAATTTCTTGGCATCTTTATTTTTATGGGGATCACTATCGTATACACCGTCAACATTAGTTAGTTTTATTATGGTTTTGGCATCACTTATAATGGAAGCATTCACCACGGCAGAGTCAGTTGAATAACCGCTTTTGCCGATCCCACCCCCAAAAATTACAACGTCACTGGTATTTTTTATTTCTTCACTTGTGTAATTTTTTAGTAACTCTGGAAATGTAAAGGGGGTTGTAACGATGGCTGGGATATTTATTCTTCTTAGGGCATCTTTTAGATAAAGGCTATTCATAACGGTTCCGAGCATACCGATTGTGTCTCCAGTTACAGCGTCTAGTTTATTGTTTTGACGTCCGCGGAAGTAGTTTCCTCCGCCTATTACAACGGATACGTGAATATTTTGGTCTTTTAAGTCTTTGATGAGTGATGCTACATAGTTTATTTTATTATCTGCTACGTTCTCTTCGTTTTCTTTTAGGAATTCTCCACTTATTTTTAATACGACTTTATTCATTGTTTCTCCTTTCAAAAAGTACAAATTTGTACTTTACTTCCTCTTCTAATTCTTTTATTATAGTAATATTCCAGTCTTCTTTATTTATTTTAGGAAAGTATGTATCGGCGGGTTTGGTATCTTCGATTAGGGTTAGATACATTTTATCTGCTAGGGAGATGTAATGGTTATATAGACTGGCTCCTCCTATTATAAAGACTTCTTCTTTGGTATTGGATAAATCGTTTGTTAATTTATTTATATTTGTGTATTGTTTTACTTCCTTGGGTAAATTTTCTTTTTTACTTGATAGGACTATATTTTCTCTATTGGGAAGGGGACGAGCAATTGATTTATAGGTATTTAGTCCCATTACTACTTTATGGTTTATTGTTTTTTCTTTAAAGAACTTCATATCTTCTTTTAGGTTCCACAGTAAATGATTATTGATTCCTAGTTCATTATTTTTGCCGATAGCTGCTATTATTGTTATCATTGGGTTATGTTAAAACTTAGTTTTCCGTGGTGTTTATAGTCTATTAGTTTGACGTCTTTTAGTTCTTGGGAATTGTCATAATCATAAAAGTGTTTTACTTTGGGATTTAACCATAGTTTTGGGGCTGGTAAATCTTCAAGGGTTTCATATCTTTTTATTTGTTCTTTGATTTGGTCTAATTGATCTTTATAGATATGGGCGTTCTTTATACTCCAATTTATAGTACCGGCTTTTAGGTTATTTGTCTTAGCAATCATTGCTAAGAGACATGCATACTGGGTTACGTTAAATGGTAGTCCAAGGGGGACATCACAACTTCTTTGATGAACCATTAGGTTTAGTTTTCCGTCCGTTACATCCCATTCTGTACTCCATACGCAAGATGGGAGAACGGCTTCTTTTAGATCGGCATCTTGCCAAAGGCTTTTGACCATTCTTCTATCGGTTGGATTGTTTTTTATGGTATCTAAAAGGGTATCCATTAGTTTGTATTTTTTGACGATATATCCGTAAGCAGCTCCTATTGTATAGGCGTATTTTCGGCCAAAGTATTTGGCTGTTTTTATATTTTTGCCTTCGATTAGGCCTTTAGTGTAATGGAGTGCTCCTCTTTTTATACCGTGGACGTTATTTAGATTTAATACGGGTACTTCTTTATCTTTGTTGTATTTTTCGTCTTTGGTATAGGTACGGTATATGCCGTCTTTATCAACCATCCATTCATTCCAAATATTGACATTTCTTTCTTGAAGCCATCTTACATCATTGGATTGGACTTGCCATATCCAAAGCATTTCTAATACGGCTTGTCTTATGTATACTTGTTTAGTGGTTAAGATTGGGAATTCTTCTTCTAAATTGAATTCTAAATTATAACTTGGTATCATTATGGTATCGTTTCCAGTACGGTTATGGGCCCAAGTACCTTCATTTATTATTTTTTTACACAATTCTATATAGTCTTTATCGAATTTGGCCATTATTCCTCCTTAATATGGTAGTGGGTACTTTTTGGTTAGGGTTAGTACCTCGTTCTCTACTTCTTTTAATTTTTCTTCTTTGTCTTTATTTGTTAGGGCTTTATCTATTAGTCTAGCTATTTGTCTAAAATCGTCTTCATTTAGACCACGAGTTGTCATTGCTGGAGATCCGATACGGATACCACTTGATATGGTTGCTTTCTCGGTTTCATTTGGGATTGTGTTTTTGTTTACTGTTATATGGACTTTGTCTAATAGTTCTTCGGCTTCTTTTCCGGTAAGCCCGCGACTGGTTTTTACATCAAGTAGTATTAAGTGATTATCTGTGCCATTACTTACTACTTTATATCCTAATTTTTGAAATTCTTCACTTAAAAGATAGTTTTGGATTTTTATAAAATTATCTTTTTTGTACTTTTTTTGTATTTCTTTTAATAAATTAGAAAAAATAAAGCAAAGAAATATTAAACTTAAAAGAATAGATTATATCGGATTAAATTTAGTAAAAGCAGATATATTTTTATCAGATA
>USTO01000058.1 GCA_900557675.1 uncultured Mollicutes bacterium | reverse complement strand
TAATCTGATCCTCTTTAAGCCATTTAAGAAGTAAAGCCCCTAAAAAGTCATTCTTCTTATTATCAAGACCATACACCTCTGCTAAAAAGAAAGCCATAAATATATCCTTATTACAAGGAATATCCCTAAAATTATTAATACTCTTCATATCAATATTATATCTTCTATACTTCTTATAACCACTATTCTTAACACCCCATATACCACCTAGTATAATAAGAATAGGAACTAAAAAAGAAATAATTGTAGAAAAAAGTTCTGCTAAGAAACTACTCTTAGTATCACTATAACCATAATCAGTATAATCATAGTCAAATGTACCACTTTCAGCCTTTTTATATACATCATCAAAACTACTAAAATAACTAATAGTATTATCTGTATCAAATACCCCCGTAGGGAACTTAACTAAAACAACCCCATACATTGAACTATCAAAATCATTCTCATTACTAGCTTGAATTAACCCATCACTAACATAAGCATATCCCTTATATCCATATCCCCATACATCAAGAGTATCTGGAAAAGAATAATAACTCTTCACTTTAAGACTAATATGCTTAGGAGCAGGCTTCATACTATCATTAATAAACTTATAATAAAGAACTTGAGCATCACTCACATTAAAGATAGCCTTCGATAAATCATAAGTCAAAGTATAAATATTATGCCCCCTCTTACTCATACCAAAACAAAGCTCATTACTACTACTAATACCATTCTTGTAAGCCTTCTCACTAAAACTCCTACTAGTATCCCAGTATGACTCATAAGAAAAAGCCTTACCATTCATAGATACCCTAAAATTACTAATATCCCCATTACCAAGATCCCCAATCGGTTTAAAAACTTCTGTTCCCTCTGTAATATTCATATCCCATACTTCAGTAACCTTAGCATTCCCCATCTTATCAAGTTCCATTGTAACATCAATAGACTTAATAGTATTAGCATCTACTATACTAGCTACTAACATTAAACTAAGGCCAAACAAAAAATAACAAACTTTTCTCATATCACAACTCCTCTTATATTACAAGTATATCATATTTTTTAAATAATTAGTAGACTTTTATACTATATTTTGATAAAATAAAAAAGGTGATGATATGAAAAAAAAGAAAATACACATTAAATGGGGTAATATGCTCTTACTCATAATAATGATAATATCAATAACACTATTTATAATATCCCTAAAAGAAATAGTAAAATGGTTTATAGATAGTAAGAATACCAAACAAGAAGAAACCAGTATAAACGAAAATATAAATATAAAAGAAATAGAAGGAGGAGAAAACATTAATCCCCCTGAAAATAAAGAAGACCCCTACTGGGATTATATAAAGATGAATCTAATAGATGTTGATTTCACCGAGTTAAAAAAGAAAAATAATGATACCAAAGGCTGGATACAAGTAAAAGGAACCAATATAAATTATCCCTTTGTTCAAACAAGTGATAACGATTACTACTTAAACCACTCATTTAATAAAAAGTATAATGATGCTGGCTGGGTATTTATGGATTATAGAAATAATGCAAGTAATTTTGACAAGAATACAATTCTATATGCCCACGGAAGATTAGATGGAACAATGTTCTCATCCCTTAAAAATATCCTAAAAAGTTCGTGGTATGATAATAAAGACAATCATATAATTAGACTATCAACTGAAACAGAAAACACTTTATGGCAAGTATTTAGTGTTTATAGAATACCAACTACTAGTGATTATATAGAGGTTAATTTCCGAAGTGATACCGAGTATCTAAATCTCCTAAATACCCTAAAAGAGCGTAGCAATTTTGCATTTGGCACCACTATAAGCGAAAAAGACAAAATACTAACCCTATCCACTTGTTATAACGATGATGACAAAGTTGTAATGCACGCTAAATTAATTAAACAAAGCAAAAGATAACCAAAAGGTTATTTTTTCTTGGCCCTACAGGAGTAAAGCTATATATATAAACTAGTTATACATATAATAACTAATCCCTATTCTTCACTCCCGTAGGGTAAAACCACAAAGAAAAAACTTAGATATAAATCTAAGCAGCTTTTTTTTCTAATCTGTTTTCTCCCTTATAAAATCCACATTTATCACATACTCTGTGAGGTCTAATCATTTCACCACAGTTAGAGCATTTAACTAATCCATTAGCGTTTATTTTATAATGAGTTCTTCTCATATCTCTTCTAGTCTTACTAACTTTTCTAAATGGAACTGCCATTTCTACCTCTCCTTCCCTATAAGTTTATCTAAATCTTTGAATGGAGAATTATTAAGTTTCTCTTTTTCAAGTTCTTCTTCACTAATAACTCTCCAACCATCACCTTCAAGTTTAATATCTGCAGTTTTACTACTTCTAACCTTAGAAGGGATTTCTACTAATATATTCTCCCATAAAATTGGTAAAATATCAAGAGTATTTTGGATATTTTCTAAATTTTCTTCAATTTTTACCTCAAATTTATGATTAACTTCCTCTAAAGTAATATCATCAGGTAAAACCATTACTCCTTTAACTATACCATCAAGCTCTATAGAATCATCCACTAGCCTCTTAATTATACCACAAAAATTAATATTTTCAAGTCTAATAATGCCACTTCCCGTTAAATCAAAGGGAATATTGCTCTCATTAATATCTATTTTACTCTTTAAATTATTATTAAGCATTGATAAATCAATAATCATTTTAAATCACATCCTCCACTCTATCAAAGGTTACTTTACCCAAATAACCATCTCTTAAATCCCTAAGAACTATAGTATAAACCCTATCATAGTCGACTTCTCCCCCTGAAATAACTCCCCTTTTCTTACCAATCTTGTCCAAAATATCAATAAGTTCATCATCAGAAGTTACCCCATATCTCTCTGCCAGATGACTAGGATACCAGTCTATCATTCTATTTATAATATAAATAGCAATATCCTGCACATCCAAAACCTCTTCCTTAATAGCAGTCATACTAGCAAGATTATATGCCACATTACCCTCATCAAGCCTAGGCCATAAAATACCAGGTGTATCTAAAAGTTCAAGCTTATCATTAACCCTAATCCACTCTAAACTCTTCGTAATACCGGGCTTATTACCAACCTTAGTAGCCTTCTTTGATACCAGTCTATTAATTAAAGTACTCTTACCAACATTAGGAACCCCAATTATTAAAGCCCTTACCTTACGAGGTTTAAGGCCTTTAGCCTTTCTCTTTTCATTAAGATTTCTCATAACATTATCCGTTAATTCAAAAATATCCTTAACATTAATATTATTAATTAAATCCGTAAGAACTACCCTATAACCAAGTTTCTCATAATACTCTTTCCATTTCAAAGTTTCCCTTTCATCACATAAATCAATTTTTGTCATAATAAGTATTTTCTGCTTATTATTAGTAAGACTATCCACTTCCTTATTCTTAGAAGAGTAAGGAATTCTTCCGTCAATAACTTCCAAAACAACATCTATTAAATCTATCTTTTCCTTAATTTCCCTTTTCGTCTTTACCATGTGCCCTGGGTACCAATTAATATTAGAACGCTTAGTAGTTTCTTCTTGACGATTATTTTTCTCTTTTTGTCTCATTTTCCTTTTTTGATACATATCCATTTTAATCACTTCCTTTTTACAACTTGTAATTTGTTATTTATTCTTTTTAATTAGTTTGAATATATTTATAAATATTAA
>USTO01000057.1 GCA_900557675.1 uncultured Mollicutes bacterium | reverse complement strand
CATTATACAAATAATCCGTATTATACTTATACTCAAAATCCTTATAATTAGTACTAGAAACATAATACATAAATAACTTAGCAAAAGTATCATTCTTATTAACATCCCTTATAACAAAACTATAACTATTATCAAGCGTATCCTCATATAAAATCTTATACTTCTCAAACTTATTATGAGCATAATACAAATAAGTAGCCTTGTCTATAGCAATATAAGCATCTCCCGTTACATTCCTAAGAAGAGCATCAGTATCAGCATATCCCGTATACTTAATACCATTAGTACCAAGTTCTTCACTAATAAAACTACCGCTAACACATTTAACAACTTCTCCATCTAAACTCTTAAGTGAATTAATAACCTTATCACCCTTTGATAACACCACATAATCAGCATCAAATAAACTAGTCGTATTAAACGTATCAATAGAAAGACCCGATAAATTATAATAATCAAAAGCAACATCAACTTCACCCTTACTTAAAGCAGCCTTTAAATCATTAACAGACTTATATTTAACAATCTTAAAATTAGTATCCGTCAAATCCTCAAAACCACTCAAGTAATTAGATAAAGTACCAACAAACTTCTTAGATACCATATTCTCAAAAGGCATATTAACAACATAACCATAAGTATAAGCACCCGAATTATAACTAGCTTGCTCTACTTCACTAATATTTTTATATGTAAAGAAACTGCGAAGAAAGTTAACCCTGTAATCATCAGTATACTCCTCATTTACATATATATCATTATATTTCTTCATTATACTAAGTAAAGTCTTATTATTATTAATCTCTAAAATATATTTCTTTACCACATCACTTACGTGATATAAAATACTATAATCACCAGCTAAAACCTTATTAAAACTAATATTTTCCGGAACAATAACATACTTAACCTCTTCTGCCTTAAGAGCATCAAATAACTTATCCAAATTATCATAAGGACTATAACTAACATTATCATACTTATTAAGGTAAGAACTAATACTACCCATATCATCCTTTAAAACCCCAATCTTCGAACCATTAATATTGCTACTATGAAATTTACTATCTGATCCAACTAGTACGTAATGATCCTCATACATAACAATATCATTTTTTGTAATATCATAATCATTACCAACTATCTTAAAAGAAATATCCTTAAGTTCAGAACTATTATCCGATAAATAAGATACCCTATTAAACTCAATATCATACTTACTAGTAAAAGAATCCAAATAATCAAATATCACTCCATTACCATTTTCCCCAAATACCGGAATATCATTATATACACTAACATCAATAACATTATTAATATTATCACTAATCCACTTTTTTTCAAGTAGAGAAAAACTAGAACTATCCTTAGTAAAATTAAGAATAAATATAGTAACAGCAACGACAACGAGAACACCAATAATAGAAAGTGTAACTATCTTATTAACCTTATTTTTCTTCATCAAATATCACTCCTAACTCTTTGTCCACGTAATACTATCTTTACTAGGATGCTTAGTTCCTGCTGCCTTAAAAGGATTATATTCGCTATTAGATTCATCCGTCTCTTCTTTAAGTAAGAACTCAAAATCATAAAAATCCTTCTCATCATCACTAAATTCATCTAAAACACTATTAGCAATTTCCTTAGCCTTATCTAAATTAACACCATTAATATAATCAATAGTAACATAAATAATCTTACCCTGAATTCTTACATTACTTTCCTTAACCTGATCATTGTCATTAATACTGCTTTCAATATTAGTAAGTTTCTTCTTTGAAATCTCTACCTTTTCAATACCATCTAATCTATCTCCATAAGGGTCATTTCCACCCCCAATTAAAATACTAAATAACATTATTATAAATATAAGGATAAACAAGGCAGCTAACCCAAAAATTACCGCTAAAAACCTATTTTCCTTAGCAAACTTCTTCAATTTCTCTTTCATAATTACCTCCAACTAGTATTATACACTATTTTTTTCTTACCTACAAGTCCCCTTTTTTATTTACTTGCCCTATCGGGGCTCTTTATGAAGAGTACTAGTACTATCTAGTACCCCCACCACTACCTCCTCCAAAGGAGCCTCCGCCTCCTCCTCCGGAAGAAAATCCCCCTCCTCCCGAATCATAACTACCAATCTTTTCGCGAGTGGAATCGATATTATCACTTTTATGAGCATTAAATATATATAAACCATATAAATTATTAGAAAAATTATCAACATAATTACTTACTTCCAAGTAATCAATACCAACATTCATATAATCAATATAATTATTAGGATATAATATCCTAAAATCCCTATCTACCTTATCAGCAATACCCAGTATCTGTCCATATATAAGATACTCATTCCAAAGTTTAATATCCGCAGGCAACCTATCATCTATCCTTGAAAACTCTACCAAAAATTTCTTTAACCCAATAATTTCCATAGCCTCTTTATGAAGATTATCACTTACCACTTCATTAACAATAAGATCACTCAAATTATACATATTATCCAAGTCTTCCATAATAAGTTCTAAGTATGAAAAGATAATACCCCCATATTTCCTATTCCACTTCTTAAAAAGTTTTAAAGTAAGAATATAATTAGGCCCTGTACTTTCCTTAAAAGAATCATAAATATTCTTCTCTAAATAATTTTCACAAACAATATCCTTAGAAAAATCAAATCCAGCAATATAACCCTTTCCATTAATATAAGGTTTAATTGTCATATCATTAAGCCATTTAAGAAGTAAAGCCCCTAAAAAGTCCGTATCCCTTTTTACAAGACCATATACCTTAGCAAGATAATAAAACCTGTACATATCCCCCTTACAAGGAATATCCCTATAATAAGGAACATCCCTTGTACTAATACTTCTCCGTCTTTTAGTATAATCCCTATTACTAAGTTTCACTTTAATATAACCAATTACATAACATAATCCCTTAAAACCAAAGTAAAAAGCAGGAATAGAAAGTAAATAAAACTCTTCCATTACCTACAACCCCCGCCACTACCTCCGCCAAAGGATCCTCCTCCTCCGCCTCCGGAAGAAAAGCCACCTCCTCCAGAAGAATAACTTTCTGCTGCACTTCTAGCACTACTTGCTGTACTATAACTCCTAGTACTAATACTATTAATAAAGATAAACGTATTTAAGTTATAATTACTATCCATCTGGGTTGCAAGTTCTGGATATAACTTCTTAAACTGCTTACTAACCTTATCAGCAATACCAAATATCTGAGCAAATATTAAGTATTCATCCCACATCTTAACTTCAATAGCACCCTTTTCATCTATCCTTGAAAACTCTAATAAAAACTTCTTTAATCCCGCTAACTTAACAGCTTCTTCGTGCATTCTCATATTACAAATATGTTTCTTATTCTTTCCATCAATAACCTCATCACCAATAAAGCCACTATCCATATAAAAGTTCTTACAACTAGCAAGTACTTTATCAAACCAGTTAAAATACTCACTATAATTACTCTTACACCACTTCTCTAACTCCCGAGCCTCCAAAATATTATCACCACTAGCTCTTCTAAGCATATTATACATCTTAACCTCTAAATCATTATTACTAACAATATCCTTAGATAAATCAAAAGATGTATCCTCACTCTTCTTAAACATACCCGATTTATCCTTAGTAATAATTCTAATCTGATCCTCTTTAAGCCATTTAAGAAGTAAAGCCCCTAAAAAG
>USTO01000056.1 GCA_900557675.1 uncultured Mollicutes bacterium | reverse complement strand
TTTCGACATTTTTTTAATTATTCGACAAAATTCGACAAATTTTGCCGTTTTTTTTTGTTATACTTGGTTTGTTATTGAAATGGAGATGTTAAGTATGAACTCTTTTGAGAATTTTGTTATTTGTATTATTTTTGTTATGTTCCCTATAATGCTTTATATGGTATTGTGTGCATATATGGGTCTTAAGAAAATTAGGTTTAGTAGGCTTTTATTTGTTATGTCCCTTTTTTCTTCGATGTATTTGGGTATTAAATATGGGCTTGTTTTGGGTGGTGCTAATATGATACTGGTTCTTAATATTCCTATTATTCTTCTTTATGTTAAGGGGGAATGGGAAATGGGTGGTATATTTTCGATTGGTGTTGTTATTATTGCTTATTTATTAGAACTTAATTATGGGCTTCTTATTTGTAAGTATAGTTTATATTTTATTTTTTATTTTATTTATGAGCGGAAATGGAAAAATTGTAATTTTATTTTGGTTACACTTGTTATTCAGGGTTTTTTCCTAGCGTTTGAGGCAACTTTATTTGGTGAAAATATGGGTGTTACGGATTATGCTGAATTGTTTTTATCTATGATTATTATGTATATTGTTTCTTTTACTTCGATGTATTTGGTTAGTTTAGGGGATAGGGTTAGTAATCTTTATAATTTAGAAGTGGAACTTGAAAGGGATAAGAATATTAAGAATAGTTTATTTAAACTTACACACGAAATTAAAAATCCTCTTGCTGTTTGTAAGGGTTATATTGATATGATGGATACGAGTAATATTGATAAGACTAATAGGTATATTGATATTATTAGGAGTGAACTTGATAGGAGTCTTAATATTATGTCAGATTTTTTGGAGTTTAGTAAGATTAGGATTAATAGGGAAGAGATTGATATTTGTAGTCTTCTTGATGATGTTTATGATGATTTTAAATTACTTCTTGGTAGTAAGAATATTAAACTTGATTATGTTTATAGTGAAGAAGAGATTTATATGATGGGGGATTATAATAGGCTTAAGCAGGTTATGCTTAATCTTCTTAAGAATAGTAAGGAGGCTATTTTGGAAAGGGGTATTATTTATATTAGGGGATATAGGAAGAGGAATGGTTTTTGTATTGAGATAAGGGATACTGGTAAGGGTATGGATAGGGATACTTTATCTAAGATTAAGGATATGTTTTATACGACAAAGAGTAAGGGTAGTGGTATTGGGGTTAGTTTATCTAATGAGATTATTAAGGCTCACAATGGTACACTTGATTATGAGAGTGAGATTGGTAAGGGGACTATGGTTAGGGTATGGGTTCCTATACTTTGATGTTATTTACTTGTTTATTATTTGGTTATAGATACTTACCCCCGATAGGGCCCATAGTACATTAATTAATTATGTGCTTTTTTTCTTGTAATTATGGTTAGTTTATGTTAAAATTGTATTATGATAGAGGGTGATATGACGGTGGAGAAGAGATGCACGGAGTGTAATAGATTACTTGGTGATAATGATAATTTTTGTTATTATTGTGGGCATTGGACTAGTCACGGATATAAGTATTTTAAGGACAAGAGGAATAGAAATGTGCTTATGGGTAGTGCTTTAAAGCAGAGTAACAGGGTTAATTTTTTGATTATTTTGTTTCTTTGTAGTACTATTTTGTTTCTTATTTGTATTAATATACGTGGTCTTAATTTATTTAAGCCTTTTGCTTATTTGAAGAAGGAGATTATTAGTTATAGATATGGATATAATAGTAGTTTAATTAAGAGTGATCATATTTATAATAATAGGAAGATAGTTAGTGATCTTGATGCTGTTAATAGTATTATTTATGATAGTGATAGTCAGGATTGGTTATGTTCTTATGATAAGAGAGTTATTGATATTGAAAGGGGTCTTGAAAGGGATTATGGAATTCTTAGTGTTAGTTTTTGTGATATTAGTTATGAGGAAGCCCTGAGGATAGAGAGTGTTATTAGGGGTAGTCTTGATTTATTCCCGAATAGTTATGGGTATCTTACTAATATTACGCTTTCTAATAGTAAGGAAATGGGGAACTTTGTTGCTTACTTTCAGCCTATTTATAGGTTTATTAATGGCAGTAGTGATGTTAGCAAGTATAATAGGGTTAATAAGACACAGATTCTTCTTAATAGTTATTATTTTCTTAATGTGGATAAGACAAGGGGGATTATTGATGATAAGTATAATAGTGGGTACTATGTTAGTGGGGGTAGTATGGAGAGTTTAGTGGCTCACGAGATTGGGCATTATATTAGTTTTGTTACTTTACTTAGGAGTAAGGGAATTGATAATGTTAGGTTTGAAGAAGGTAATCGGCTAGATGAAGTGTATGAGCTTGTTAATAGTGGAGAGTATTCTAAGGGTATTATTGATGAAGCTCTACTGGATTCTAGTATGGATAAGGAATGTAAGAGGATATCGCAGTATGCTTGTCAAAGTGTTAATGGTAATTTTGTTTATGATGAATTGATAGCTGAGGCGGTGCATGATTTTTATGTTAATGGGGCTAATGCAACTGATATTAGCAAAAAAATAGTGGATATTTTAAGGAGCAGATTATGAAAAACTGTATAAATTGTGGTGCAGAAATTAAAAATGGTGATAGGTATTGCCGGAGATGTGGTAATAAAATTTGGACGAATGGTTATTACATTTTTGTAAATATTGTAAGTGTTTTACTTATAGTAGGAATTGTATTTATGCTTATTTTGTTTGTGCTTTCGTATATTGTTTAGGAGGAATTTGATAATGAATTATAAAAAGAGTGTAGAAGAGATTTATAGGGAGCTTAATACTAGTATTAATGGTCTTACTCAGGAAGAGGCAATAATTAGGTTAGATAAGTATGGAGAGAATAAACTTAAGGAGGGTAAGAAGAAATCGGCTTTTGTTATGTTTCTTAGTCAATTTAATGATTTTATGATTATTCTTTTGATATTTGCTTCTATTTTTTCCTTTGTTATTTCTTATATTAGGGGAGAGAGTTATGTTGATTCTATTATTATAATTATTATTGTTATTGTTAATGCTATTCTTAGTTTTATTCAAGAGAGAAAGGCTGAGGAGTCTATTAGTGAACTTAACAAGATGTTTGTTACTAATAATTATGTTATTAGGGATGGTGTTAAGAGGCTTACTGATGTTAGAGAGATTGTACCCGGGGATATTATAGAGCTTGAGGCCGGGGACTATGTATCAGCTGATGCAAGAATTATTTCTTCTGATAATCTTATTGTTAATGAATCGACATTAACGGGAGAGAGTTTGGGTGTTAAAAAAGAGAGTATTAATATTGATAGTGATAAGGAACTTTATGAGAGGGTTAATATGGTTTATGCGGGATGTAATGTTATGAATGGGCATAGTTTTGTTGTTGTAACCGAGACGGGTATGAATACGGAACTTGGTCTTATTGCAGATAGTTTAATGAATAAAAAGAGTGGGCTTACTCCGCTTCAAAAGAAGGTTAATCAGATTAGTAAGGTTCTTACTTATTTAATTCTTGGTATTATTATTGTTATGATGGGGATTGGTATTTATTTAAAGAATGATTTCTTTGATGTTCTTATGTTATCTATTTCTCTTGCTGTTGCAGCTATTCCTGAGGGTATGAGTTCGGTTATTACGATTATTCTTTCTCTTGGCATTTCTGATATGGCAAAGAAGAATGTTATTATTAGGAAAATGTCATCGGTAGAAACGCTTGGGTCAACAGATGTTATTTGCAGTGATAAGACGGGAACTATTACGC
>USTO01000055.1 GCA_900557675.1 uncultured Mollicutes bacterium | reverse complement strand
TTTTATGCAAAACTAGATATGTATACGGGAAGTCATACGTGATAGCCCTAAATGGTACATACGTTAACAAAATACATCTTTATGATGTATTTTGTTTGTATTAGTATATATTTATAGGTGCATTGCATATAACTAATGTTTGTTTTTAAAAAAGTGAAAACGAATAACGTTCAAAATGCCCCGAATAATAGTAAAAATTTTTTTTGTTTAAATATATGCTATAATATATTAAATAATAAGAAGTAAAGGTGGTATGTATATTTAATGAAAAATAGTGTTTTAATTAGAAAAGATGGGAAGTTTTATCACGTATTTAATGATGATGCGTATATATTTAATTATTTATTTAATTATAATATAGTTAATTATAGAGTTGGATTTCCTATAAGTGCTTATAGTAAAGTTATTAATAAGCTGGAAGAAAATACTATTAATTATGTAGTTTTAGGGGATGAAAAAATAGAGAAAAACTTTAAAAACAAGAATAAATATAAGAGGGTTTTGGAATTGAGTATGGATAAAGATAGGGTTTTTAATAAACTTAAAGAAATTAATTCTAAACTAGAAAAACTTAGTTATGAAGAACTTATTAGAGTTGTTTCTATTTTGGAGGAAGAAGTACTATGATATATAAAAAGAGTATGGAAAGGTTTATTCTTGCTGATAAAGTAAAAGAGTTTAATAAAAAAATTAGAATTATTATAGATAATATTCCTAAGAGGGAATTAGTTCTTAAAGACCGTCTTACGGATGATTGTTTCTCTTTATTAGAGAGTGTATATGTAGCTAATTATAATAAGGATACTGATAATAAGTTTAAGATATTAACAAGGATAAGTATGATTGATTATTATTTAGAGGTACTATTTAATAATAAGTATATTACGGAGAAACAACTTAGGTACTATTGTAATCGTTTAGAAGAGATTACTAAAATGGTATATGGATGGTTAGATAATGCAAGTTAATATTAATGACTTAGTTTATGTATATGAAAAGGAGATATCTCGTAATACTAAGAATAAGCGTAAAATTTATTTGTTTAACTTGCATAAGATGCAAAATATTTGTCATATTTTGGATGATTTAGAGAGTGGGGATTATGTACCTCTTAGGTATAATATATTTGCTATTTTTGAGCCTAAATGTAGGATTATTATGTCTTTATCTATTAGGGATAAGATTATTAATCATTATATGGCTAGATATGTTCTTATTCCTAAGTTAGAGAAGTATTTGGATATTAGAAACTGTGCTACTAGGTATAATATGGGTATGGATTATGGGAATAGGCTTCTTAAGAGGTATTTATGTGAGAGTAAGGGTAAGGGGGATGTTTATATTTTAAAACTTGATATTAGTAAGTATTTTTATAGTATAGATCATAATGTTCTTAAGGATATGCTTAGGGATAAGCTTAGTATAGATGAGTATGGGATTATTTCTTCTATTATTGATAGTACTAATAGTAGTTATATTAATGAGGAGATTGATAGAATTAAGTCTAATTATACTGGATGTAAGGGGGAAGAACTGGGGGCTATGCCTTATTATGAATGGGGTAAGGGTCTTAGTTTAGGGGCTATGGTTAGTCAGTTTTTGTCTATTTTTTATCTTAGTAGTTTAGATCATTTTATTGTTCATAATCTTCATATTAAGAGGTATATTAGGTATATGGATGATATGATTTGTATTAGTAATGATAAAGATTATTTGTATAAGTGTAGGGATATTATTGAGGATAAGTTAATTAATGAGTATAAGCTTAGGCTTAATAAGAAGAAAACAAGGGTTTATAATGCTAGGGAGGGGTTTATTTTTTTGGGTCATAGATATAGGGTTATTAATGATAAGATTGTTGTTAATCTTAGGGGGGATAGTTATTATAAAATAAAGAGGAATATTAAGAAGGGGAAATGGCTTTTTGTTAATAATGAGAGTCTTCTTAGTAGTTTGTTTTGTTCTTATAGTAATTATAGATATGGGTATAGGGATATTAATAATCATAAGATTGTTAATGCTATTGATAAGAGTTTATATAGTATTAGACAGAGTGATGTAAAAGGGGAGGAAAAGTGAAAAAGGGTATTGCTTTTTAATGGAATTTATAGTAGAATTTAATTGTAATTTAGTTTACATATAGAAACTTAGTAGTAATTGTAAACAAGGAATTTGAGGTGATTTTATATGTTAAAATTGGGTAAAATAATTCGAGAATTTAATATTTATAATATAGAACAAGTGTTTGACAAAAACACAAATTTTAAAATTGCTCTTGGGGGGGGGGTGCATTCATTTAATGCACTAATATATAACAGAGCTAGTAATTGTATTAGAAGATATAACAGTATGAGTACGGGAGTACTCTAGTTTGTTATATCTTTTTTGTATATGAAGAAAAAAGGGAAGTAAGGAGATGGAAGTGTGGATAAAAGGTTTAGAATTCCTTTAAAGGAGAGTTATTTACTTATAATTATTATAGTGGGTATTTTATCATTATGTATGTATTCTTCCTTTGCGTTATTTTCTTTAGAAAAGACTACTAGTAAAGATATATTTACAATGAGGGCAGCTAGTGATATAGAAACTACTCTTAAAATATTTGAGTATAAGAAAATAACGGTAAGTGCAGGAGATAATACTAGTGTAATGGTTAATGTAAATAATGATACAGGAGGTAGTATTTATTATGGAGTATTCTATGAAATGGTATCTCCTAGTACTAAAACTGATGATATAGGTATATATAAGATAGATTGGAGTGCTAACGCTACTAGTGGTAGTATTACTAATGGTTCTAAGTTACCAGTAGAACTTATTATAATTAATAATTCTAGTAGTGATATTACTTTAAATATAGGTGTAGCAGGCTCCGACAGTAACGAACTAGGACTTCCTGATGGGAAAACACTTATAACAGAAACCTTTAATACTGGTACAGAGCCTAGTGGTGATGAGGGAACAACTAAAACTACGACAACAGATTATAGTTATACAGGATCTGTACAAACAGCTACTCTTAAGGCTGGAACTCATAAGTTAGAAGTATGGGGTGCTGAAGGAGGATATCGAAATAGTGCAACTTATGCAGGAAAAGGTGGATATTCTTACGGAACACTAACTTTAACCGAAACAACAAATGCATATATTTATGTTGGAGGATCTGGTAATTCTGGAACTTGTACTTCGAATATATGTAAAGGTGGATTTAATGGTGGAGGTTATAGATATAAACATAAAGGTGGAGGCGGAGCCTCTGATATAAGACTAGGAACTGATTCACTATATGCAAGAGTAATAGTTGCTGGTGGCGGTGGTTCTGATGGAGCAACCTCTAAAAAAGGAATGTATGGAGGTGGAACATCTGGAGGGTCTTCGTCTGAAAGTTACACAGCAAACTCTAATTATTGCGGAAAAGGTGGAACACAAACATATTCTGGATATTCAACTTCATATACAATAACTACGCAAACAACTTCAGGATTAAATTCCAATACTACAGCAAATTATGCTGGAGGATTTGGATTTGGTGGTGGCGGAGTTTACTTAAGCAGTGGTTATGGAGGAGCAGGAGGCGGAGGCTGGTATGGCGGAGCCGGAACTGTTCCAGATGGTTCAGGAGATGATGATCGTGGAGGTGGCGGTGGTTCTGGATACGTGTATACATCAAGTACGGCCTCTAGTTATCCTTCGGGTGGTAAACTTAATAATAGTTATTATTTAACTAATGCCTCCACTATAGGTGGTAATACTTCTTTTACTGATAATAGTGGTAGTACAGTTACAGGACACTCTGGTAATGGATATGCAAGAATAACATCTACTGTTAAAGCAAGTACAGCAC
>USTO01000054.1 GCA_900557675.1 uncultured Mollicutes bacterium | reverse complement strand
CAAATACCCTAACCCTAATACCACTACTATTAACCATTGTACTTACCTATAAACAAGAACTTACTCTCTTCAACATCATCTAAAGTACCATTAAGAATATTCTCAACATCATTTAAAACATCCTCAATCTTAACAAACTGTCCAGGGATATTAGTATAAGCTTCCGCAACAAACATCGGTTGGGAAAAATAATATTTAAGTTTACGAGAACGATAAAAAATTCTCTTATCCTCTTCACTAAGTTCCTCTATACCAAGAATAGCAATAATCTCTTCCAGTTCCTTGTACCTAGTCAAATACCTAAGAACCTCTGTAACAAGATTATAATGCCTCTCACCAATCTTATCAACATCAATAAGTTTAGAAGTAGACTTAAACACATCAATAGCCGGATATAAACCAAGTTCCGCTACCTTTCTATCCAAAACAATCTGACCATCCATATAAGAAATAATCGTTTGTACCGCTTCATCATTAAAATCATCAGCAGGAATATAAATAGCTTGGAAAGAAGTAATCGAACCATTCTCTGTTGAACTAATCCTCTCCTCAATCTTACTAATATCACTAGCCATATCAGCCGGATAACCATTCTCAATCAAAATTTGCTTAAGTTCCGTTGCAATCTCACTCTTAGCTTGCATAAAACGATAAATATTATCAATAAACAGTAGCACATCTTGCTTCTTCTCATCCCGTAAATACTCCGCTAAAGTAAGACCAGCATATACACTCTTACTCCTAGATACCGGATTATCACCCATAACCCCATATACCATACTCATCTTACTAAGAAGCTTCGAGTCCTTCATCTCCTTGTATAACTCATTACCTTCCCTACTTCTTTCTCCTGCACCAACAAAAACAGCGTGAGCATTAATAGAACTATAAACATTATGAATAATCTCCTTAATAAGCACTGTCTTACCAACACCAGCACCACCCAAAAGCCCCATCTTAAAGCCCTTTTGAAGAGGAGCAAAAAAGTCAATAACCTTAATACCCGTCCATAAAATATCACTATTAACAAGTGTGTCCTTTAAAGAAATAGTCCTATTATCAATATTTCTCTTCTTAACACTCTTCAAAGTCTTACCATCCGTAGGATAACCATAAGAATTAAAAATCCTTCCCAAAATCTTATCCGAGTACTCAATCAAAATCCCTTCTGATACCCTAACAACCTTACTACCCTTTCTAAGGCCGTGATTACTACCAAGCGATATACAAGTTGCACTAATATTATTAATAGAAACAACCTCAAACACATACTCATCATTATCCTTAACTTGTAAAATCTCCCCAATCTTAACATTACTATTACTAAGAATAACCTCTATACTAATATCAAATATCGATATAATCTTACCAACAACTGCCACTATCCTTCACCTCTTTTCCCTATTTATCCTTACTCACTAAAAACTCAAACAAGTTAATCATATCCCTTTTACTCTTCGGACTAAACTTATACTGCTGTAAATTCTTAACAATAATCTTACCCTCTTTAAGCCTTCTCTGTAAGTCCTCACTAATCTCATCCGTATTAGCAAGCTCATATATCTCCCTAACATCAAGATAACTAAGAAGTTCTATCCTAACCTTACTACCAACCCTCTTCATCTCAGCCGTTTGCACATTACCACCAAGTCTAGATACCGATAAACCATAATCAATAGCCGGTTTTTCACCCTTAGCAAAGTTCTTAGCCGATAATACAATCTGACCATCACATATCGAAATAATATTAGTAGAAATATAATCCGTAATATCTCCCGCTTTCGTCTCCACTATAGGAAGAATACTAATAGAGCCCCCATTCTTATGTTGACAACCCTTTTCAAGTAACCTCGAATGAGCATAGAAAATATCAGACGGATACGCATCCCTACCAGGAGTCTTCTTACTAGCCAAACTAATCTGCCTATAAATATCTGCGTGTTTCTTCAAATCATCAATACATACCAAAACATCATAAGTCTGCATCATAAACGATTCCGCTATCGATAAAGCCACATAAGGCGTTAAATAACCCCTTGTTGGAAGTTCATCATTAAAAGAAGCAATAATAATACTATAACTACTAGCACCCCTCTTTGTAAGCTCATAATAAATATCCTTAACTTCCTTCTTAGTCTTACCAATAGCAACATATATGCAAAGAACATTCTTATCCTTCTGATTAACAATCGTATCAAGACAAATCTGCGTTTTACCCGTTTTCTTATCACCAATAATAAGCTGACGTTGTCCCTTCCCAATAGGGTAAATCAAATCAATACCCGTAATTCCCGTAAGAAGTTCTCTCTTAACAAGCCCCCTATCCATAAGAGGAAGCGGTTTATTCTCAATATTAAGCATCGTAACATTATCAAACTTTTTCCCAGCAATAAGATCATTACCAAAAATATCAATAACCTTACCAACCGAATCTAAACTAAATTCACACCTAAACTCCTTATTAAGAGCATAAACAATATCCCCCGTCTTAATCTCCTTGGAGATATTAACAAGAGCCACTATACACCTATCCGGATATATCGCAAACACATACCCATCAGCCTTATCCGCAATATTAATAGCCTCATAAAAAGTAACATCATTAAGGCCTGATACCTCAATATTATAATCATTAACCTTCGTTACTTTCCCCGTAGCATAAACATTCCTATTACTCTTAATATTTTCAATAGTCTCATTCAAATTATTTGTAAAAGTATCATTCATCCCTATTCATTCCTCTCACTTATACTAAAATCATATACCCTGTTCTTGTACATAATCTTAATACCCCTATAAATACTACTATCATAAATAGTCTTAACATTCTTGCCGTATTTATTATAATTCTCATCTTTTCTGCCAACCATTACCCTAATAGTAGGATCATTCAAACTAACAAGTTGATCCAAATAATCAATAAAATTATCAATACTAGTATTAGCACTAACACTCTTAAATAGTTCATAAATCTTATACTCTTCATCATTCAAAAGTTCCCTAACTATCTTGTCCTGATTACTAGCACACTTTATATCATAAATAACATCACTCTTAAACTTCCTCTTAAGCCTCTTACAGAAATCAAACCTATTATCACCCTTAGCAAAATTCACAAAGTCTTTAACTAAAGCATCATAATCAATAACAAAGTTCTCATCTATCTTACGATTAAGTTCAAATACACCCTTATCGTGATACTTAGTCTTTGAAAGTAAATCAATAACATCAGTATCAAAATCATACTTATTACCTATTTTTTCCTCATTATTCTCTTTAATTTCTTCTTCTCTACTTTTTATAAGTTCGTCAATTTCATTAAGTTTATTTTCCTTCTCATTAATAAGATCATCATATCCTTGCAGTTTATTGACGAAATAAGACTTTGTCTGGTCATTAACAATAGCCACTGTCTTTTTAAAAATAAGAAACATAAAGAGAACCAGTAGGGAAATGACCACACAAGATATAATAAATACAATAACCATTAGTAAGTTACAAGTGGATTAAAGAATAATAGTAAGAAACAAAATGCAAATAAGAAAAGTAAAAATGTAGCTGTAATAATAAGAATAGTCATAACAGAGTGTACAACATCATTCTTAGTTTCGGGATTTCTCCCCACAGCCTCGGCCACTCTCCCACCAAGAATACCTACTCCTATTCCTAGTCCTAAAAAAGAAAGACCTATCATAATTCCAATAGCAATCGCTGTATTTGATAATATCGTTTCCATATATATCCGTCCTTTCTAACTCCCCTATTCTTCTTAATTATATCAATTTTAAGAAAATGTGTCAATAAAAGTATGTAAAATATTTGAAAAAGATATAAGGGTGTGTATTCTTATATCTTTTGGGTGGGCCCTATTGGGGGTGTATAGTTATATTATAGTTATTACTCAGTGCAGTTGTCACAAGCTATCGTATAAGGATTATCAAAAGATCCATTACCTCCCGTTACATAGACACTAGATTTTAGATAGAAGGTAGGGCGCCAGTCACACGAATTGTCCGAGGGGGAGGGGTGCACATTGGCAGAATCAACTTTCCACACGTTATACGAATTGGAGGCGTAAGGTGTCTGTGTACATTCATCGCTTCCTTTAAAGAGCCAATTCTTATTACCATAATAAAGCTTT
>USTO01000053.1 GCA_900557675.1 uncultured Mollicutes bacterium | reverse complement strand
TTTAATTAATTTTTCTTTCATTTTTTTTCTTCCTTTCTTTGGCCCTTTTTTTCTTTTTGTCAAAATCACCTCCTCTATTATTATTATTCCCAAAAAAAAGAAAAATTCCCCCCTCGGAGAATAAAAAAACTAAAAAATTTGATTTTTTTTAGTTTAAAAGTTTACAATTGTTTGTTTTTTTCACTGTTTTTGATTATTACTATATTTTTGTTAGTTAGGTCCATTTTTGTTATTATTTTATTTAATTCTTGAATAGTTAATGATTTTATTATATCTAAAATATTGGCTTCGATTTTTCCATCAAAAATTATGTTATCGACAATCATTTCGTTTACAAGAGTTATATTTTCGTAACTGAATATTTCGTTACTTATGAGTACTTTCTTCTTGCGTTCAAAATCTTTTTCATTTATATTTATATTTTTTAGGTTTTTATCTATTTCTTTGATTAATTCTTCGTATTTATCGGTTTCGTTAATGAGAGAAATTAGTAAATTGGTATCGGTATCGAGGAGATTGTAACTTAGTGTAGAGGTTATTATTTTGGCTTTTTTCATATCATAGTCGAACTTGGATACATCTGAAAAGAGGAGATTGAAGAGGATATAGAGATAGATATTTAGTTTTCTTTTGTCGATATCGAGAGATTGGGGATTTATTTTGATAGTGTATGCTATTTTGGCGACATCCGTTGGAATTTTGATTATTTCTTGGGGTTTCACTATTGTGTCTGGTTCTTTGATTTGTTCTTCAGGATATTTTTTTATATCAGGAAAGGTTTTGCTTTTTTGATTTTGGGCAATAGCTTCGAGGATTTCTTTTTCATCGAAAGAACCGGAAATTACGACAAACATATTAGAGGGATGATAGAATGTGGTATAGCATTTGGTTAATAATTCGGGGGTTATTTTATTTATGTCTTCTATTGTACCTATAATGCTATTTTTGAAATTATTTTTATGGAGGGTATTTTTTCTTATTGCTTCAAAGAGGACATTTACGGGTCTATCATCACACATATGTATTTCTTGGGTTATTATGCCTTTTTCTTTCTCTACATTTTCCTTAGTGAAATATGGTGATTGAACAAAATCTAAGAGAAATAATAGGTTTTCTTTTAGTTTTTCTGTGCCTTGAAATAGATATGTGGTATTTTTAAAAGTTGTATAGGCGTTGCTGATGGCTCCGTTGGAAGAGAAGTAGTCGCTTGGTTCGGGACCGGTTTCTTGAGCAAAAACTTTGTGTTCTAAGAAATGGGCTATTCCGCTTGGTACTTTTATTTTTTTATTGGTTGTTTTATCAAAGAATTCGGTGTTTATAGATCCGAATTTAGTTGTAAATGTTACGTAGTTGTTATGAAATGTTTTTTTGTTGTATAGGTATACTTCGAGACCGTTATCTAGTTTTTCGTAAGTAATGGTTTCATCTAATCCTTTAATCTTTATCTCCATTTGGGCCTCCTTTTAGAGCATAGCTTGAATGCACTTTGATTTTCTTTGATAGGGTTATTATATCGTTTATGGATACTTTCTTTATGTTTTCGATTCTTTCCTCAGCACTTGCACTTCCGACAAGGGATTTGGCAAAGTAGGTATTTATTATTCCATAAGGGTTATCGGTACTGGCAATTATTCCTGATATGATTGTTTCTTTGGCGTTTTCGAAATAGTTTTCAGCGAATTTTCCTTTGCTAATGGCATCAACGTTTTTACGAATTTGTTTTATGACTGTTTCTTCGTTACTTGGTTCTACTCCAGAATATATTATTAATAAATTGTCATAGGCCTTTGCGAGGGAACTTACATAATATGCATAGGAATTTTTCTCGCGAATGTTATCAAAGAGGACAGAACTCGAAGAGCCTCCCAACAACTCATTATAAACGAGTAGCACGTATTTTCTTTCGTACTCACTTAAATTTTTGATGCTATATAAGAGCACGATTTGGGACTGATTGGCTTTTGTTAATTCTTCGTAGTTTTTTATTCGGCTTCGCTCGCTGAGGGGCGGGGTTATAATATCGTCTTTCTTTTTGTGATAAGACCATACTTTGAAGTATTCTTTAAATAGTTCTTTGGTGTTTTTGACGTCAACATCCCCTACTATGAATACATCAACGATATCATCATTTATGACACTTTTGTAGTATTCGTAAAGTGAAGCTGGGGTTATGTTTTGAATGATGTCTTTATCTCCATAAGGATTGTATGAGTATGGTTTATCGGAAAATTTTTCTAAGAGGCTAAATATTGCGTATCTTATTTTATCGTCTTTAAGGGTTTTGATATTTTTTTGATTTCTTTCTTTGACTTGTGATAACACTTCTTCGCTGAATTTTTTATCGGTAATATTTGGTTTAAATATTATGTCTAATAGGAATTTTATTGATTCTTCATTCATTCCTTCTTCGGTGTATTTTTCATTTAGAAATCTTGTTTTGAATGATAGGTTTGTGTATGTGCCTATTCTACTTGATGAAGACATTAGTTTTAGGTCATAAAGGTTCTCGCTTTCTTTAATTAGTTCGGTTTCGGTTTTATAGTTTTGGTTTGAATTTAGTAGTACATCTTTAAGAATTATTCTATTACTGATGTCTTCTTTTTTTATGGGTCTACGGAAACATATATCGACCGTTATGGTTTTGAATTTGGTTGTATTTATGATATGTAAATTGTACGCTCCCATATCTATTTTTTGATAATCCATTTTACTTCCTCCTTATGAATAGTATATATTATTTTGTTTTTTTTAAACTTATTTTTTGAAAATTTGCATAGTTTTTATTGCAGTTTTTTTTAAATTGCAACGTGCTATTAACAGTTTATTATGGTATTTAGGGCTAATTTTATCATTTGGTCAAGGGCTTCAGTTCTCTCCTTGCTAGTTAATTCTTTTTTTGTTATAAAGCTATCGGATATGGTTAGAATACAACTGGCTTTTTTGCCAAAGTGTTCAGCATTTTTGAAAAGGGCATAGCTTTCCATTTCTACGGCTAATAGGTGTTTCTCTTCGTTCATTTTTGTGTATATTTCGCTCGTGGTATAGAAGGCATCACTACTATGTACTTTTCCTTCGACTAGGGTTAGTCCTTCGGCTAGGGCTTCATTTTTTATATGATTATTTAGTTCTTTGTTTGCATTTATTTCGTGAGTGGTACTTCCGTCAAAGACTTCGGCATAAGTTGACTCTGAATAGGATGATGTTACTAATAGTAAATCTAGTACATTTAGGTCTTTGGTGTAAGATCCGGCTGTTCCTATTCTTATTATATTTTCTACGTTATAGAATTTATATAGTTCATAGCTGTATATAGCCATACTTGGTATTCCCATTCCGTGGGCCATTATGGTTACTTTGGTTCCTTTATAATATCCTGTATAGGCGTATATCCCTCTTACTTTATTTACGCATTTATAGTTTTCTAAATAGTTTTGGGCTATAAATGTGGCTCTATTTGGGTCTCCGGTTAGGATTACGTTTTTTGCTATTTCTTCTTTTTGGGCTTCATTATGTGGTGTTGCCATTTTATCACTACCTTTCTTATCCTCATAATTATATCATAAGTACTTGGTTTTGGATAGGTATTTTGAGAAAAATGGTAAAAAAATAAAGTTTTCGGTCTGAAAACTTTATTTTTATTGTTATGAAAGGGCAATCATAGATACTGTTAGTATTATCATAGCGGCTATTGCTAAGACTGCTACTACTTTGATAGCCCATTTGAACCAAGTTGAGTATTCTACTTTGGCAAGGGCAAGTCCTCCCATTATAGCACCACAAGTTGGTGTAATTAGGTTTACTAGTCCGTTGGCTGCAACGAATATCATTATTGTTGTTTCGACACTGAAACCTAGTTCGTGAGCAAGTGGGCCCATAATTGGGGTTGAGAGGGTTGCTAATCCTGATGATGATGGTACCAGTATTGATAGTACTATGTGTAGTAAGTAATCTAATGGAGCAAATAGTACTGGTGGTAAATGTCTTAGTGCTTCGGCAGCATTATATATTATATAGTTATCTAAGTGAGTAGTTGTCATTAATACTGATGCACCACGAGCAACAGCGATTACTAAAACAACTCCTACCATATCATCTGCACCATCAACAATTGTATCTACTAATGTTTTTTCGCCCATTTTATTAACAATACCAATTATAATGGCCATTATTAAAAACCATAA
>USTO01000052.1 GCA_900557675.1 uncultured Mollicutes bacterium | reverse complement strand
GAACCAACGATCAGGGAGTTGCAGTCCCATGCCTTACCACTTGGCTATGAGTCCAAAATTCATCAATGTATCTGTATTATAGCAGATTTTATTAACTTTTTCAATACATTTTATGTGAAAAGTTAATAAAATGTCTCAATTATTATAAATTTTTACCATTTTTACTTCAAATAATATCTAATTTTACTATTCCTAATACTAAAATCAAGCCATATCTTATCAGCATTTTCCATTTCACTAGGGCCCTCTAAAAACATATACTTCGTATTACTAACCTTAATACGCTTTAAGAATGTACTCTTATTAGCACCATCTATAGAATAACCAACTTTCGTATAATATAGAAACAATCTACTACCAAAAATATTACTAATATCGCTCGTATAATCAAGTTTCATAATAAAATTATCACTGCTAATACTCTTCACTACTTCCTTTTCACAGCCCGCCTTAGCGCACGAACTATCAATACCCACATACTCTAAACTCTTTCCCCCCTCATAACTATTAACCCTAAACTTACCACTAGATAAAGCCGTATTAGCAAAACTAACCTCATCTAAAGCCTTAGCACTAATAACATCCCTACTACTATACAAATTCTTAGGATTAATCCTAACATTAAACGAATATACATCCTTCTCACTATAACCATATTCATAAATAAACGTCATCTTTTTTTTCAAATCCCTATCCCCAATCTTATATACCAAAATATAATCCCTATAATCATAATTACTAATCGTCCTATTCATATAGCAACCACCCAAATCACCAAAATAAGAACAATCCCCCTTATCAGGATAATAAATACTATTACCAACTTTAAGTTTAAGAGCCGTCTCACTTATACTATTCTTATTATTAGTAATCCCCTTAACATTAAAACTAACCACTACATAATAATTATCAAGCTTATTACCATCCTCATCATAATTAGTAATATAACTATCATTAACCTTCATAGTAAAAGCATAAGAATTAAAATAAGTATTCATATCTACATAACTCTTACCACCCTTAAAACCCTTATAAATAGATACACCAATAATAACACAAACAATAACAATAATACCACTAATAACAAGCCTATTTTCCTGAAAATAATATCCCAGTTTTCGGAAAATCTTCCTAAAAAACCTTCCAATACCATTAGTATTAACATTAACATTAACCTCTACTTCTTCAGAATCAACATCACTAATATCCAGTTCCCTTAAATCCTTCTTAAAATCAAACTTCTTAATATCAAACCCAAGTCCCCTTACCAACATAAAAATAGTAATAATATACTGAAAAGCCAGTAAAAATCTAAATAAATCTCTAAATATTCTAACCGTTTTCTGCTCTACAAGTTCACTCTTAATAACACCAAAATAATTAAATACAAGTACCAAAACTACTATAAAAGCAAAATACCCAATTATAGATGCCATATAAATAAACTTCGGTTTCTTCTTATGTCTCATTAAATAATAAATAAGTCCAAACGCCACTAAAACAACTAATATCACAAATATTAACCCATAATCAATAAAATTAATACCATTTCTTCTATTAGATGTTCCAAGCGTAAGACCCTTAATAAAACCATATAACTTATGACTCCTAAAAATAAGAAACACAAGCACTACAGTAATAAGCAAATGAATTCTTTTAAAATTCTTAATCAAAAAAGCATAAGGCTTCCTAATAATCATATAACAATCCCTCCTCTATCATAACACTATTATACCGCAAAAAAAAAGAAAAGAAAAGTCATTTTTCTTCCTTATATACAATTAATTGCCCTGGATACAAATAAATCCTATCATTTTCCTTAAGAAAAACATCCATATTAGCATTCATACCCCTTATTACACTATCAACAGTATCACCCTGTGCTGTAATATATACACTAACACCACTCTTAGGAACCATAATACTATCCCCAGGATAAATATAATCATTAAGATTAAGACCATTAAGACCCGCTAATAAACTAGGACTAAGACCATACTCTTTACTAATAGCATAAAGAGAATCCCCCTTCTTTATAGGATAAGTATCAAAGTAAGCATTCCTCTTTTTCGGTACAATAATATTACCACCAGCCCTAAAATTACTAACATCACCATTAATATCCTTAATATCCTGAACAGTAATATCATACATATAAGCAATACTCTCTAACGTATCCCCATCCTTAATATCATAAATTTCATACATAAATATCACCCAATAATAAGATATTCCAAAAGAAAAAATAAGTGCCTAAACACTTATTAACTTTCAATACTTTTAGCCATAGCCTTATTACGTCTAATAGGAACTTCACATTCCTTTTGAACCCTTGCCATAATTTCCGTGATATTAGTTTCAATTTCCGGTAATGCCTTAGGATCAATATTAGTAAAGTAACAATTCTCCTTAATAGTATCAATAATTACAGTACCCCATAATAATCCCTTCTTAATAGTAAGATCATTATACATTTCTGGCGTAATAGATATAAAGAAATATCCAAAGACAATCCTCTTTGTAGCCACCATTATTCTCTTATTAGTAAGAACAATAACATTAGTATTAACAAAATCAAAAGGATTTTCATTCTTTTGTCCCATAAACAAGTATAGAATCTCTTCTCCTTCACTCTTATTAAGGTGCATATCAATTACTTTACAATGACTTCTAAGTCTCCACGCCACCGTTAAAGGATATTTCCTCTTAAACCTTTTAGCTAACTTATAAGTATCACTCATTTTTCACATCCTAACCTAAATTAACATTTTTATCAATAAACTCATTTAATTTATCTTTCTCAACATAACCACTTATACTATCAATAACATCACTACCATTCATAAGTAAAGTAGTTGGAGTTCCCCATTCAGTATTCTTCTTAAAATAACTGTTTGAAGTAGTTAAACTAGTAAGTTCATCTTCACTAATTTCTGCAATATCCATATATCTAATAGGAATATTTTTCTCTTTAGCAACTTCTTCAGCTATAGGCATATATTTCTCACAATAAGTACATCCTGTTCTTTCTATAATAATAAGTTGTCCTTCCCCATTCTTAATAGAAGTATCATAATCACTATAACCAACTTTTACAAGTCCAGCATCTCCTACTAAACTTACCTTCTCTACGTTAGTTTTCTCTTCTTTATTTGTACCTTTAACAACAAAAATACTAAGAATAATAATTAAAGCAACAACGCCTATTAAAATATAATCTGTCTTTTTCATAAACTCCTCCTTACTAACATTTTACAACATTTTTTCCCCTTATGCAAGTAGTTCCCGCTATAAATCACAAAATATTCACATTCCCCTTTTATAAAAGTACGCTATAAGCGTTCTAAGAATGACAAAAAAAGAAGCATATATATCTTCTAAGCAAATATAAATATTACTTCCTTTTCTTTATAATATAAATAACCACACCCAAAACAATAACAGAGACAATTACAATAATTACATTCTTAACTATTCCATCATAAGTAGCTGGATTAACAATACTACTATTACTATACGCAAGGATATAATTACTAAAATGATTAGTATTAAACGATAAATATTCTACACCATTAATAGAAGTCTTATTAACATCATATACCTCTAACTGCCCATTATCCCTAATATAAATCATCTTTAAATCACTATCAAAAGAAGTACCACTAATAGGAATAAGCACTTCTGTAACACCATTAAAATTACTAATAACCTTATTCAAAATACTAGAATATAACTTCAATGAATAAGCATCCAAATTAGTATAACCATTACTCTTTAATAAACCAATCTCTTCTTCACTTAAACTATACTTATCAGCACTAAGTGTAGCATCAAAAGGAACATTACCTGACTTAGTTCTAAGAATTATTCCCGTTTTAACATCCTTTGAAGAAATAACTCCAAAGTTCTTAGAATACTCATCACTAATAGGAAGTATTCCAATCTCATAGTCATTACCATTAATACTTAAAGTTTCAACATATTGTAATGTGATGCTTACTGATACAGGGTTCCATTTTCTTGCTTTTTCAAAGGCTGTTTGAGCTTCTTCAAATTCTTCTAAATTCCATAGTACAGAACCATACATAAAATATATTGTTGCATACGGAAATGATACTGCATATATTTCTCTTCTTTCTTTTCTATGCAAAGAACGGTAAAGTACCTCTTGCATAGATTCTTCAAAGCTGAAAAATACCATTTTGGAATTTTCTTTAAATGTACCATCATTGATATAGCCTTCCCCTTCTTCAATCAGCCTTTCTGCTAATGAAAGTGCTATATCATAGTCACCGTTTCCAATAATATTTGCAATCCTATCTAGTTCTTCACTTACTCTGGGAACTTCTTTTTCAAAAGATTGCACAAGTTTTTCTTTTTCAGCAAAAGGAATAGCTTCACTAATAAGCAAACCTATTGCGTAAAGTGTATCCTTATCCTCTTTACTGCCCTCGAATTTCTCAATTATACTATCTAAGAAC
>USTO01000051.1 GCA_900557675.1 uncultured Mollicutes bacterium | reverse complement strand
ATCACTCATCTCTTTAACCTTTACCGTTTTAGCACTAGTATACATATTATACAAATACTTTTCTGTAAAATAATCCGAATATTCATCAATAACATAATTCTCAAATGAAGTAATTATCGTTTCTTTAAGATCATCACTAACCCTACTATTCTTATCCATTCCTAGTTCAAATAAATACCTAGCCTTATCACGCATAGACATATTATCATCATTAACTACACTAGTAATACTACTATCATTTTGAGCAAAGAACAAATTCACATTAAAGTTAAGAGTTGGCAAATAAGTAATAACTGTTGTCCCAATAATTAACCCAACAACAGTTTTCTTAACCCGTTGAATAATCTTCTTTTTCCTAAGTTTCTGAATATCTAATAACTCTATATCATTATTTTCCATTATCACTTAACTCCTTAACATATTCTTTTATCATATCCAAAGCCCTTTCATCTTCTACACTAGAAAGAACTATGGTATCATCTATATATTTAAGTTCAGCCGAATATATAACATTACTCTTCTCCCTATATATAATGTACTCCTTATTAAGTGATTTAATCCTAAAATACCTTAAAACTTCAACTCTTTTTAAAACACCCTTTTCCGTAACAACATCAATAATTTCACCTTTCATATTGCATCCTTTCCAAAACTATATTACAAATAAATCATATTAAGTGCCCTATCGGGAGTAAGAAGAGAGAACTCTAACAACTACTTAGAGTTCCTTTCATAAGCATATCCTCACTAATACCAAAATAATTAAGTAGCCTCTCCTTATCCTTTTCTGCATCATAATCACTATTAAAGTCCTTATCTGGAACCTTAATATTTTTTAAATACTCTAAGTATTCCTCTAATGTCATACCAAGCATCTTTGCACACTCTTCTTGCTCTTCCAAAAATTCCTTTTCTGTCATCGTTACCACTCCTTTAAACACTTCCATTATAACACAGTTTCCCATAATCTAAGCAAGTAAACGATAATTTTACTTCTCTTTAAGAATATTTTCTTTAATAACATTTTTTATTCCCATATATTCAAGTAACTTCTCCATCTCCTCACCCTCATCAAAATACATATTACCATTATCCCCCTTAACACAATCCAAATACTCATCAAATTCCATCCCCAAAATCTCTGCACATTCCTTTTCCGCTTCCCTTAGTTTTTCTTCAAAATCATCCATAACTCATACCTCTCTTTCTTTCTTAATTACTCCTAAGAGCCTTAACAGGATCCTTCTTACTAGCCATTCTTGACGGTATCATACCCCCAATTAAAGTAAGAACAATACTAATAACAATAAGCACTATAGCGTGAACAGGATTAAGACTTGCTACCCCCTTAAGGTCCGTAAGTGAGTAAAGTAACCCATTAACTGGAATCAATAACAAGTACGTAATACCAATACCAAGCACCCCACTAAATAACCCAATCAAAAATACCTCGGCATTAAATACCCTCGCAATATCCTTCTTCCTAGCCCCTAAACTCCTCAAAATCCCAATCTCTTTTGTCCTCTCTAAAACACTAATATACGTAATAATACCAATCATAATCGAAGACACAACCAAACTAATACCACTAAAAGCAACTAATACTACCGTAATTGCACTCATAATATTACTACTAAGCCCAGATATCGTCTTCGCCAAATCCGTATAAACAACCCTATCATCCTTATCCTTGCCCCTATTATACTCATCCAAATAGCTAAGCACACTATCCTTGCTATCAAAATCACGCGGATAAATACTAATACTAGCCGGATTCACATCGTCTCCCAAATATCCAAGTGCCATTTTCTTATCCCTATCATCCCTAAAAACTTCTCCATTTAAAACATTATAATTAACACTACGTGCACTCTTAACAATATCACTATCCTTACTAACACTAATAATATCACTAGTAAGCTCATTCCTATACAAAATACCACTACTATCCCCCACTATCTTATTACTTTCCTTAGCCCGAACAATACCAACCACTTTAAGAACACTATTACTACTGTTATACAACTTCTCATAATCAGTATTCATAACATAAAATTCTCCCATCTTAGAATAATAATCATTATTATCAATAACTTTAAGTTCCTTACCAATAATATCATCAAAGCTAACCTCTTCTCCCTCTAAACCAAAGATACTAAGCACATCCTTATCAATACCATTAGTACTATCTACAAGAATTAGTATCTCATTATTGTTACTAGGCTTATTACCCCCAATCAAATCATAGTTACTATCCATATAACTATCCGTACCACTTTCTCTTGGAAGAGGCATAAACTTCGTATTATCTACAAGTTTAAACCCATTATAACTACTAATAATATTCAAATTAACCATATAATTATAAATAATACCACTAATAATATTTTCAGGGATATCCTTAACATAATTAACATAATCATCACTAATATTATTAGTGTGAGTAAGTTTATTAACCATATTATCTTTACTAAAAATCACCTTAGAAGTAGGAAACTTTTCCCTTTCACTATTACTATTTTCGAATGCCTTTTGATCCACTTCCATAGCACTACTACCAATAATAATAGGCATATTAGATAAAGCTTCCCTTTCAAAAATATCAATTTGCTTATCAAAACCATTAGATAAAGAGAGTATCAAAGCAATTCCAATAATACCAATTGAAGACGCAAAAGATGTAAGTATAGTTCTACCCTTTTTAGTTATAATATTATTAAAAGATAATTTTAAAGCACTACCAAATCCCATTGCTGTCTTTTTAATAACAAAAGGCCTATCATTCTCTTCTCCCCCTTTCTTCTTACTATCACTAAGTACTTCCCCATCTTTTAAAGTAATAATTCTTGTAGCATACCTTTCTGCAAGTTCCCCATTATGAGTTACCATTATAACTAACTTGTCCCGACAAATATCCCTAATAAGTTCCATAATATCAATACTAGTTTCACTATCTAAAGCCCCTGTCGGTTCGTCAGCTAAAATTATATCTGGATTATTAACAATGGCCCTTGCTATAGCAACCCTTTGCATCTGTCCCCCCGATAACTCCATAGGCCTTTTATGAATATGTTCCTCAAGTCCAACCTTTTTTAAAGCCTGTATTGCTTTCTTTCTTTTCTTTTTACCCTTTTCGCCACTTAAAGTAAGGGCCATTTCCACATTATCAAGAATACTAATGTGATTAATAAGATTATAACTTTGAAAGATAAAACCAATACAATTATTACGGTAATAATCAAAGTCCCTATCTTTAAAATCTTTGGTACTCTTACCATTAATGATAATATCCCCACTATCATACCTATCTAACCCCCCTAAAATATTTAGAAGAGTTGTTTTACCCGAACCAGACGGCCCCAGTATACAAGTGAACTCACCCCTATTAAATTCCAAGTTAATATCAGTAAGAGCATTTTGAATAAAATCTCCAGTCTGATACTTTTTACAAACGTCTTTTAATTTCAGCATAAAATTTCCTCCTTTATATTATTATTACCAAAAAAAAGAAAAATTCCCCCCTCAAAGCGGAAATTTCTCTCTTTTTTGACAAAATTTGACACTTTTTTCACTAAAAAGTGTAAACTAGTTACCCATTTGCTTCATAACTTCATCAGCAAAGTTTTCTTCTTTTTTCTCCATTCCTTCGCCAACTTCATAACGAACAAATGATAAAATTTTACTATTTTTACTTTCTACATATTTACTAACTTTCATCTTATTTTCTTTAATGAAACCTTGTTCAAGTAAACAAATTTCTTCATAGAACTTATTAAGTCTACCATTAACAATCATATCAATTTTATTTTCAGCAAGACCCTCGTTAACAGCAGTTTCTTTAAGAATAGTTCTTTCTTTTTCAACTACTTCACTAGGTACATCTTCCTTAGATAGATATGATGGTCTCATAGCTGCTATTTGCATAGCAATATCTTTAGCAAGTTCTTCATCACTAGATAAAACATCTAATGTAACAATCTTACCATTCAAATGACTATAAGTACCAAATACTTCACTATCTTTCTTTTCAATTACTTCAAATCTTCTAAAAGATAATTTTTCTCCGATAGTACTAATTTTCTCGATAATTAAATCATTGATAGTCTTATCTTCATATTTAAGTTCTAAAGCCTCTTCAACAGTCTTAGCATTACTTTCAAGTAATGTGTCCGCAATAGCGTTTATTAATTTAATAAACTCTTCATTCTTAGCAACAAAGTCCGTTTCAGAGTTAACCTCTACGATAACAGCCTTATTACCATTTACTTTTGATAAAGCAAGACCCTCAGCAGCAATACGTGAAGACTTTTTTTGAGCCTTTGATATACCCTTTTCTCTAAGATATGTAATAGCCTCTTCCATATTACCATTAACTTCATCAAGGGCTTTTTTACAATCAAGCATACCTGCTCCTGTAAGTTCTCTAAGTTCTTTTACCATACTTGCACTTACCATAATTATCCATCCTTTCTCTTATTTTAACGCATCAATTAATTCTTCTTTTTTCATTTTTGAATAACCTTTAACTTCTTTTTTCTTAGCAAGTTC
>USTO01000050.1 GCA_900557675.1 uncultured Mollicutes bacterium | reverse complement strand
GGGTAGACTCTATAAAGCCGTTATAAATAATGAAAAAAAAGTATCAGGCTATAACACACCCATCTACAACACTAATCTAAAATGCCATAACACCATAATATGTGATACCATTATAGATAGAACAAAAGCGTTACTACAAAGTGCCGATATATGGCTCTTCCTACCTGGTGGAATAGGAACACATCAGGAACTTTTTTGTGCTATCGACTTAAAAAGAACCTATAACTTAACAAATAAACTCATTATATATAATGATAACGGATTCTATGATAATGTTATAAATACCATAAAAATGATAGAAAAAGAAAAATTTAGTGAAGATATTATGAAAAACATTTGTGTTTTAACCAATACTCGTGATATAATAAAGAATGTGAAAGAAGGAATAGACAATGAAAGATAATATAAGTATGGAAAAATTAGTAAACTACTGTAAACAATATGGTTTTATATTCCAAGGTAGTGAAATATACGGCGGATTAGCCAACACTTGGGATTACGGTCCCGTAGGAGCCCTCTTGAAAGAAAACGTTAAAAAAGCGTGGTTAAAAAAATTCATTCAAGAAAATCCCTATAATGTCGGTTTAGACAGTGCTATCCTTATGAACCCCAAAACTTGGGAAGCATCAGGACACCTAAAAACCTTTACCGACCCCCTTATCGATTGCAAAGAATGCAAAACAAGACACAGAGCCGATAAACTAATTGATGAGTTCACTAACTCTGAAATGGGCGACGCAATGACCGAAGAAGAAATGATAAACTATATAAGAGATAATAAAATACCATGTCCAAAATGCGGCAAAAGCAACTTCACTGATATAAGACAGTTCAATCTAATGTTCAAAACCTTCCAAGGAGTAACCGAAGATGCCAAAAATACCGTCTATTTAAGACCCGAAACAGCTCAAGGAATATTCGCTGATTTCCTTAACGTCCAAAGAAGTATGCGTCTAAAAGTACCATTTGGAATAGGACAAATCGGAAAAAGTTTCCGAAACGAAATAACCCCTGGCAACTTCATATTTAGAGTAAGAGAATTTGAACAAATGGAACTAGAATTCTTCTGTAAGCCCGGAACAGAACTAGAATGGCATAAATACTATAAAGACTATTGCTATAACTATCTATTAAATTTAGGAATAAATAAAGATAAATTAAGATTAAGAGATCATTCAAAGGAAGAATTAAGTTTCTACAGCAATGCAACAACCGACATAGAATACCACTTCCCATTCGGTTGGGGTGAACTATGGGGTGTAGCATCACGTACCAATTACGATTTATCAAGTCACCAAAGAGTATCCGGAAAAAGTATGGAATACCTAGATCCCGAAACAAACGAAAAATATATACCTTACGTAATAGAACCATCTGTAGGTGTAGAAAGATGCATATTAACTATACTATGTGATAGTTATAAAGAAGAAACTCTCGAAGATGGAACCGCAAGAGAAGTAATGAAATTCCATCCCTTCCTTGCTCCATATAAAGTAACCATATTACCACTTGTAAAAAAATATCATAGCGAAAAAGCAATGGAAATCTATAAAGAACTATCCAAGAACTATATGGTATACTATGATGAAACTGGAAGTATCGGAAAAAGATATCGCCGTAGCGATGCCCTAGGAACCCCCCTTGCTATAACCATAGATGAAAATACCCTAAACGAAGGAACCGTAACCATAAGAGATAGAGATACAATGAAACAAGAAACCCTAAAAATAGAGGACCTTAAAAACTATATAGATAATAAAATCCAGTTTTAAGGTGAATTATGGAAGAATACAAAAGCCAAAAAGAACTATATCATAGACTACTTCCCGCCTTAAAAGTCAAAAAAAGACTAATCCAACACGAAAACTATATATATATAAGACACGAAGATATATGGGATTACTTATCAAGTATGGTTTGGAGAAAAAAGGTCGGTCTAACCCTCTATGATATGACAAGTGATATAATAAACGTTGACATCGAAAAAGTTAACGATTACTTAAAAAACAAAATAAAAAACGAAGATAGGATTATTGTATAGGAAGGACAAAGAAAATGAAAAAAACAATTATAGGATTTATACTATGTATTATGGTTGCCATAGGGTGTGCATTTCTCTATAAACCCGTTCTAAATCATATCAATTACGGATTAGATTTACAAGGAGGTTTTGAAGTATTATATGAGGTTGAACCCTTTGAGGGTGAAACCCTAAATAGCGATATGGTCTATAACACCTACAAATCAATTCTAAAAAGAGTAGATAGCCTAGGTGTTAGTGAACCAGAAATATCAATAGAAGGAGAAAATAGAATAAGAATAAGACTTGCCGGTGTAACTTCTCAAAAAGAAGCCCGTGAAAAAATTTCCTCTATGTACGTATTATCATTTAGAGATGCCGGAGATAATCTCCTTATGACAAGTAACGTATTAAAAGGAAATGCCAAAGTAACTCAAGACAGTTACGGAAAACCCGCTGTAAGTCTAAGTATTAAAGATACAGATACATTCTCCAAAGTAACAGGAGAAATATCAAAGAAAATGAATAACCTAATTGTTATTTGGCTCGATTATGACGAAAATAAAGACAGTTATTCCAAGGAAAAAAACAAATGTGGAACTGCTGAATCAAGATGTAAAAGTGCTGCTAGGGTAGAACAAGCCTTCTCATCTGATGTAATAATACAGGGAAACTTCACCAAAGAAGAAGCCGAAACTCTAGCTGAAAACATCAACCTAGGTTCATTACCAACCAAGTTAACGGAACTATCAAGTAGAACCGTTGAAGCAAGTTTCGGTACAAACTCTTTAAGTAAAACCCTAGTTGCTGGTATTATCGGAATAACCCTTGTAATTATATTAATGACTCTAGTATACCACTTTGCAGGAATAATCGCCGGTGTTGGTGTTCTCCTTTACGGATTACTAACATTCCTAGTATTCTATTTAATTAACGGTGTCTTAACTCTGCCCGGTATTGCTGCAATGCTTCTCGGTATAGGGATGGCCGTTGATGCTAGTGTAATAAGTTTTGAAAGAATAAAAGATAAATTAAAAATAGGAGTTCCCCTAAAAAAAGCCTTCGAAGAAGGAAACAAAACCAGTATGAAAAGTATTCTTGATGCCAACATCACAACCATAATAGTTGCCATAATACTATTCATATTTGGAGAAAGCTCTGTCAAAGGATATGCAACTCTACTCATAATAAGTATTATAGTAACCTTATTTATAATGCTAGTAGTAGTAAGATGGATACTAAAATACTTCGTAAATACAGGCTACTTTGACAATAAACCAAGACTATTTATAAACGTAAACAAGAAAAAAATCATAAAAAGTAAAGAAGTACTAATACCATTCAAAAAACTAGACTTTGTCAAAGTAAAAAACAAAATGTTTACTTTAACAATCCTAGTAATAGCAGTAGGAGCAATATTTACCGGTATAAAGAAATTAAACTTAGCCGTAGACTTCTCGGGTGGAACTAGTATTACCGTAAACACTACTGATAAGAAAGTAGTAAACAATATCAAGTCTGACTTAAAAGAAAGCAAATATAACATAATAAAAACATCATCAGAAAAAGACGGATATAACATAGTAATCGATAACACCCTTAATAAAGATAGCATAAATAAACTAACAACCAATATAAACGATAAATATAAACTAAATAGTGATATCTATGTAGTAAGTAACGTCGTAAAGAAAGAACTACTCAAAAATGCCATTATAAGTCTAGTACTTGCTAGTATCGGAATATGTATATACGTAAGTCTAAGATTTAAATTCGACTACGCTATTAGCGGTATTATAGCCTTACTTCACGACGTAGTAATTACAATATGTTTCTTCAGTATATTTAGACTAGAAATAGACACAATCTTTATTGCTGCTATTCTAACCATTATAGGTTACTCAATCAACGATACAATCGTAACATTCGATATGATAAGAGAAAGATATAGCAGTAAATACAAAAATAACGTAAAGAAAGATGAAGATTTAAATGATCTAGTTAACGATAGTGTTAGACTTACACTATTCAGAAGTTTAATGACAACACTAACGACTATAATGCCTGTAATATGTTTAATAATATTCGGTGCTAGCGAAATAATAAACTTCAATATAGCTCTACTAGTAGGATTCATTTCTGGAGTATACTCTTCAATCTTTATATCTAACCCACTATGGTTAATATTAGAAAAAAGAAAAATAAATAAACCCGATAAAACAAACAATGACGAAGACGACGGACCAGAAGAATTACAAGTTAAAGGTATTAATTGTTAATACATATAATTAAAAGAAAGGAATAAAGATATGAACATTTTATTAGAAGATCTCATTGCTAACGGTGTTATTGTTAAAATGGGATTAAAAAATGAAAGAAGTATCACTAACGAAGAAATCAATGCGTACAAAGAAGAAGTAATCAAAAATTTAGTATACGGAGGAATATCAAGAGATAAAATCAAAATATCTACTGATAACGAAAACAAAGACATCTCTAAAATACTAATCAAAAACGAAAACGGTTACTCATTAAAACAAGATGCAACTGTATGTGATTTACTAAGTTTTAGAAAAGATATGAACTTTAAACTACTTCTTGCTTGTATGGACGATAACGTTGGAACCAAAGTCTTTATTAAACAAGATACTAAAAAATTAGTAAGAAAATAAAAATAGGAGCAAATTACTCCTATTTTTATAATTATTCTTCAAACTACTTGCCAAATCCATAAAACTCTGTTAAAATTTACTTATAGTACAGAAAGGCAGGTGCAATCCCACTATGAAAAAAATCCCAACAACTATAAAAAAATTTTCTAAACTACATTTATTAAATGGGGGGGGGGATTG
>USTO01000049.1 GCA_900557675.1 uncultured Mollicutes bacterium | reverse complement strand
TTTCTAAATACTTGGGTACGTATACAGGCATAAGTGGAAGAAGGCTATAGTGTGGATATAGATAGAATATATATTGCTCAAGTACCCAAAGAATTCAACAAAAGACTATTTATAAAAAATGATAATGGTTTTTATGTTGATATCTTTACCGGTGAAACATATCCCATTGTAATAGATATAATAAAATTTACACAATTCTATCGTTCTCGAAAATATCTAACTCCCGAAGAATTAAGAATATGTGTTACAGAAATAAATGAAATATTTGCAAATAAAAATAAAAAAGTAGAACTCTATAGAGATATAAATATAAATCTAAATAATATGGGAATGAAAAATGCTAGTGGTTATATAGTAATAAAACCAGAGTATCATTTCATAAAAAAACTAGATAACGAAAATTATTTAGTATGCAAAGCTATTAAAGGAAGCAAAAACCTAAAATACAAATACGGAATTATAAACTATAGAGGAGTAGTAATATTTCCAACTGATCATCAAGATCCAAACGAAGATTACATAAATAGTAATGGTGAAAAAAAACTTTTAGAAGATTTTACTAATTTTATAAATAATTATAAACTAACTAAATAACGGTTAGTCTTTTTAATATAAAATATTCATAAGTACCAACCCCTGTAGGGCAAAATAAAAAAGTTTCACATATCAATTGCAAAAAACATCGAAATTTGCTATAATACTAATATAGGAAGTGATAGGGATGAATAAAATTACAAAAAAAATACTATTAACACTTTTACTACTAGTACTTATACCAAATATATCTTACGCATCTGCACTAGGAATAGTAAACTGTACTGACGGACTTAGAGTAAGGACAAGCATAGATACTTCTTCAACTAACAATATCCTAACATCTCTCGCCTTAGGTGACAAAGTAACAGTACTAAACACCAATGCCGGTTCCAATAACGCCTGCTCAATGTGGTATCAAGTAAGCTTAACTAAAGGAGGAAAAAATTATACCGGATACCTTTGTGGAGAATTCATAACTCTAGAAAATACTCCAAATCAAACCACTAGTGATAACACTTATGTAAAATCAAACTATGATAATTACGTTGATGGAGATGGAACCATAGCTTGTTACGAAGACACAGCCGATTGGATATATTACCAAAATCCAGGAGGAGGAGCCACTACCGGTGTACGTGCCAAATGCGGAGATGTCGTAAAAATAAATAAAGTAAAAGAATACTCATCAGGAACTTGCAGATACTGGTACAATCTCACCAATAAAGATGGAGCATCAGGATGGCTCTGTGGTTATTATGTAAGCACCAATAAACTATCAAGTACTGCTCAAGCATATTACAATACCAAAGAGAACCTCAATAACTATTACACATCCCTTAAAAATAAAGGCTTTCCCGAAAGTTATCTTCCATATTTAGCCGAAATTCACGCCCGTCATCCTAACTGGATTTTTGAAGCCCAAAACCTAAATATAGATTTTGGTGAAGCCGTAGCACAAGAATCATATTCAGAACGAAGCCTCCTCCAAAAATTAGCTTTCGACGAAAACTACCTTTCAACAAGATTTGAACACTATAACTATTTAACAAACACTTTCAAAGTTGCAGATAATGAAGCTGGCTGGTATAATGCTTCAACCGAAGCCATAGCATTCTATATGGACCCCCGTAACTATCTAAACGAAAAATACATATTTGCCTTAAAAAGTCTCAAACAAACAGGCCCCCAAGATTTGAACCTAATAAATAAAATCCTAAACCCTATGGGCGTATGGAACACAGTATATGCAAGTTATGGTGGAACCAATGTAGGAACCGATGTAGTTAACGCCAGTACATCCCTTGGAATAGACTCCGTCCATATTGCTAGCCGAATTTTCCAAGAAATGAACACTGTGCCAACCACCGACCCAAGACTAGGAGGCACATTTAACTATAATGGCCAAAACTATTCCGGCTATTACAATTTCTATAACATTGCTGTTGCTGGAAATAACAAAATCCTAAACGGTATGCTATATGCAATGAATAAAGGTTGGAATACCCCAAGTAAAGCAATTGCTGGTGGTATTCAGTTCCTCAAAGGCTACGTCGACGTCGGTCAAACTACCCTTTATTACGAAAGATTTGACGTATCCACAAATGACGGCAACTATACTCATCAATATATGAGTAACCTTCAAGCTCCAATAGGAGAAACTAACACTGCCTTCAAAACCTACGCCAATTATCTCCCTGTATACCTCGAAAGTGCTATAACATTCACAATTCCCGTATACCAAAATATGCCAGCTTACGCCGTAACAAGCCCAAAAAAAGGCAATCCAAATAACTATCTTAAAGACTTAACAATAAACGGTACAACCATCTCCGGTTTTTCCTACGATACAACCAACTACGAAATAACTCTACCCAAAGGAACAAGTAGACTAAATGTCGGAGCAACTCCAGCCTATTCCAAAACAACCCTATCGGGAGTAGGTACCATTACCCTAAACAACACAGATAAAATAACCATTATAGCAACAAGCGGTAATACAAAAAGAAGAACTTATACCATAAATATAAAATACGAAGGAACAGCTCAAAGACCAAGTATATCGGAATTAATGAATTCAAGTGGAGTAAAATACAACAACGAAAACATATACGGCATCACCACAAACTCTTCGGCAAGCGATTTAATAACAAATATCAAAAACAAAAGTTCTATGGCTAGTGCCAATATCTATGACAAAAACGGTAATACCAAAAATACCGGAACACTAAAAACAGGCGACACGCTAGAAGTATCAAACGGAGCCGAAAGCAAAAAATACCAAGTAGTACTATACGGAGATGTAAATGGTGATGGTAACATTGATAAACTAGATTACCTTGCTGTACTCAGAATGTATTACGGCTATACAACTTATGGCGGTGCATATTATAAAGCAGCTGATGCCAATAGAGACGGTAAAGTTGATAAATTAGATTACCTTGCTATATTAAGAGAATATTACGGATATTCAAAAATAAATCAATATTAGGAGGACCAAAATGAATAAAAAGATAAAACAAACCCTATTTATAATATTAACGCTATTAATTCTAACCCCTAGTGCTTTTGCCGACGGGGTAGGAATAAGTGCATCAAGTCGCAGTATAACCAAAGGCCAAACAGCTACCATATATGTAACTGTAAATTCTAATACACCACTTGTAAGTATCGAAGGAAGTATGTCTTGTAGTGGTGCTGGTGTTTCAACAGGACTCGACCTAAGATACGATGATTCATCAAACAGTGTTAAGAGCAAAAATTATAGTCTTGCTGTAAGGCCAACCGCCACCGGAACCATAACTTGCTCTACAAGTGGAACTAGAATAACCAATATGTCATCAGATAATTGGATAGGCCTAAACAATGCCTCTGTTACCATTAATGTAGGTTCTCAGACAGCAGTAGCTCCCAAAAAATATTCTACAAATAACAATCTAAAAAGCCTCTCAGTCGAAGGAGCTAAAATCGATTTTAATAAAGACACTCTCGAATACAATATCGAAGTAGAAAACAATGTAAATAAAGTAAAAATAGATGCATCTACCGAAGATACTAAAGCCAGAGTCGATGGAATAGGTGAAAGAGAAGTAAAAGAAGGAGCCAATAAATTAGAAGTAGTAGTAACAGCCGAAAACGGTAATACTAAGACCTATACAATAAACGTAACCGTAAAAGAACTAAAACCAATAAACGTCAAAGTAAATAATAAAGAATACACAATCATAAGAAAAGAAGACGTCTTAACCCCGCCCAGTGCTTACTACGAAAAAACAACCATTAAAATAGATAATGAAGACGTCCTTGCCTACACCAACAAAAAAACCAACATTACCCTCATCGGTCTCAAAGACAAAAAAGGTCAATCCTCATACTATATATATAAAGATGGAAAATACACCCCATATAACGAGTATGACTTCGGTAACATCACTCTTTATATAATAGATAACAAAAATAAAATTCCCAAAAACTATACCAAACAGACAATTAAATACAAAGAATCTAACATAACCGCCTATCATTTATCTCCAAATAGCGATTACTATATTTTCTATGCAATGAATGTTGAAAACGGAAAAGAAAGTCTATACCTCTACGATAACAAAGAAAAAACCGTTCAACGATATACCGAAGAAACCGCCAAAATATATAAAGATCAGGCCAAAACATACCTAGATTATCTCATAGTAGTAGGTACAGTAATAAGTGTAATCATCCTTGTTCTATTCATAACTAAAATAATAACTACCATAGTAAATAGAAAGAAGAAGCCCAAAACCAAATATAAAAAATCAGAGATAAAAGACCCCCGTGAAAAAGACATCGACAAAGTAGAGGATATAGTAGACACAATCATAAATGACAAAACTTCAAGTAATAAAAAGAAAAAATAAAACATAAAATATAATGTCATTAGATTAACTAATGATAGATAAAGGTGCAAGGATTTGCATCTTTTCTCTTGTCTAAAAGTACAAAAAACAAAAAAATATGTCATAATTTGTTGCAAATGCCACAGATTTATTGTATAATTAGTTTGTATCATTTAGGGAAGGTGAAAATATCGATGAAAAAAATATACACAAGTATTGATATTGGATCTGATTCTATTAAGATAGTGACAGCAGAATATTATAACAAAAAAATATATGTTCTTGCGTCCCATAGTATAAAAGCAAAAGGAATTAGAAAGGGGTTAGTGGTAGATTCTAATTTAGCTATAAATGCTATAAAAGATGGAATTAAGGTCGTAAGCGAAAAACTAGGATTTAACATAAAAAAAGTAATAGTGTCTGTTCCAGACTACAATGCCAAGTTTATGTATGTAACTGGAACTAGCCGAGTAGAAGGAGCAATAACACCAGATAACCT
>USTO01000048.1 GCA_900557675.1 uncultured Mollicutes bacterium | reverse complement strand
CTCCTTTAATCATTAATTCTGTAACATCATAAATGCTACTAGAATGAAATACAGCCAGTTTTCAAAAGAGAATAACTGGCTGGGGTTGTATTTTAGATTATCCTCTTTATGCCACTCTTTTAAACTTAGTAAGTTGTTTAGGACTAATATCAAGTAAGTTGCTTATTTCATTATCACTAAAACCTTTATTTATAAGTTTAGCAATTAGATTTTTTCTTTCTTGCAAGGCACCTTGTTTTTGACCTTTCACAATTCCTTGCTCAATTCCTTGCTCAATTCCTTTCTCAATTCCTTTCTCAATACCTTCTTCAATTCCTTGCTCTTTATTGTACTCTGCAATCTCTTTCTTTTCTAGCTCTAAATCTCTTTCTTGGAAAAGTTCTTCAATAAACTTTGGATCCTCATTCTTACTAACAATTGTGTTTTTTAAATCTTCTACCATACTATCTTTCATACCTCCTTTAATCATTAATTCTGTAACATCATAAATGCTACTAGAATGAAATACAGCTAGTTTTAATAAACTTCTGTCACAACCATTATATCCTATATCGCGATATTTATCAACTTTTTCGTAACAATTATCGATATTGATAACCCATATCTCATAGTCATCAATATACAAATCATTTGCACTATCAGCTCTTATATTGTATTTCGTTATAAGGCTTTTACTTTTCTTGGCCCCTGTATTCAAATGAACTTGAATAAATCTCGGCCCCGAACTATCCTTAATATGAAATTCATTCTTAATTTTGTGCCTTCTTCCGTAAAGTATATTAAGGTAATTTAACATTCTCTTGGCTTTCTCAGGGCTAAAGTCCTTTCTGTTAACCTCAATATTAATAATATCTTTATTCTTTACAAATAATAATGTATCGACATAACGTCCCCTATCTTTAAGTCTCCGTTTGGGCAATAATTCATTAAGAACAATTACATCATCCTTGTCCGCATCAAAATCATAATTAATCGCCTCCTTTATCAGCTCCATCAAAATAGGCGGGTGCTCCAAAAAAATATGTTTGAAAACGGTATCATATAATAGATCTTCTATTTGTAATTTTTTCAACAATTCTTCCGTCAATTTCATCACTTCCTTTCTTGTTAATTTTTGCTTATTTTTGGTCTTCAATTTATCTCATTGTCATTCCTCCTTTCAGCTTGTCCCCCCAATTTATCCCTCTATTATTATTATTCCCAAAAATTTCAAAAATTCCCCCCTCAGAAGGCCAATTTCTCCCCAAAACATATACTTAATGTACTTTTTCACCCCCCTTTACACTCCAAAAGTGTAAAGTGTGCCAAAAAGCCATTTATATACATCTGTCCATAACCCCTCTCATTTTTGAAATTTTTGTTAGCCCTATCGGGGGCCATAACTACGCCACACCCCAATTAAACATCTCCCTTTTTTCAATCAAAATTATAAGTAAAAATTCTCTGCTTAAAACAAAATCATACTAGGGAACAGTTGGGAAGAGTACTCTCCCTTTTCTAGCAACGAAAAATAGAAACTTGTCCATAACCTTATCACTCTTTATAATCTTTTTTTAAGTTTTGCTAATTCCCTAAAAACAATTTTGCCCATCTTCCAAAAACAATTTACCATTTCCCCCAAATTAACTTTGCTCCTTTTCTAAAATCAATAACAAGCCAATCCCTATTACCTTCGCCACTAACCCTTTCCCCAAAAGTTTATCAAAAAGTTCTGCATATTTTCACTGTGGCCTTCTTCATAGGCCCTCTTCACAAGCCCCTTCGCAACCCCTGTCCAAACCCATCTCCCAATTCCAAGTTCTACCCTTGCTATTTCTCCCTTGCCCAACCCCACTGACCACCTCTACCAATTTTCCCCCACCTCTCCGCTCATCTCCAATTTTCACCTTCTTTTGACAATTCTTCCGTCCCTTTTTTTCATCTCCTCTCCGCTCATCTCCAATTTTACCCTTCTATTATTATTATTACCAAAAAATTCAAAAATTCCCCCCTCAGGAGGCCAATTTCTTCCTAAAACATATATTAAATGGAGTAAAATAGTCTACTTTACACCCCAAAAGTGTAAAGTAATAAATATTTATGTTTTTAGACATTTGTCTATTACTGCATCTTATTTTTGAATTTTTTACTAACTTATCAGGGGTTAAAATAGTTTTAAACTTAATTAAATAAATGTTTTTTTGCTTTCTTTTTTTTTATTAATCTTTCTTTGTTTTTTTATTAATCTTCCTTTGTTTCATTATTAATCATTTTTATTTTATTATTAATGTCTCCGAAGGGGTTCACATCGCCTTGATTTTTCTTTTTTTACTAATTATTGGGGGTTATCTCCCTACTTTCTTACTTACTTTGTTAATAGTAGGTTTTTTATAAAAAATAGATAATATAAAAAGCACTCCAATGTCTTTATACTTTGGAATGCTTTTCTTTGCTTTATATATATATATTAAACTACTTACTCTATTCTCCCTACTCTTCATCTTTGGGTTCTAATTTAACTAATACCTCTCTTGGTTTAGAACCGTTGGCAGGACCTATTATCCCTCTTTCTTCTAATAAGTCTATAATACGAGCGGCTCTGTTATATCCTAAGTGGTGTTTTCTTTGAATAAGAGAAGCACTTATTTTTCCGGTTTGGATGGCAAATTCTACTATTTCATTATAAAGGGGATCATCATATTCTTCATCACTGGAATAGGAATCTCCGGATGAGGAAGATGAAGAAGATCCTCCTCTATCTATAGTAAGGGATTCATCATATACGGCTTTTTGTTGGTCGATAACGAAGTCTACTATTTTTTGGAGTTCTTCTTCGCTTACGAAAGCTCCTTGTATTCTAAGAGGCGTGTTTTCTCCCATTGGGAGGAAGAGCATATCTCCTTTACCGAGGAGTTTTTCGGCTCCGGTTGCATCTAGTATGGTACGGGAGTCTATTCCTGATGATACAGCGAAGGAGATACGGGATGGAATATTGGCTTTTACAACACCTGTTATGACATCTGTAGATGGTCTTTGGGTTGCTACTATGAGGTGTATTCCAGCGGCACGAGCCATTTGGGTTATACGCATAATGGAGTCCTCTACTTCTTTAGCAGCAACAAGCATTAGGTCAGCAAGTTCGTCAATTATTACTACTATATAGGGAAGGGGTTGATAGTCTTTATGGGTTTCACAGTATTCGTTATATTGTTCTATTTTCTTGGTTCTTGTTGTTTCAAACATTTCATAACGGCGTTCCATTTCGGCAACAATGTTTTTGAGGGCAATACTGGCTTTTTTGGGGTCAGTTACTACAGGACATAATAGATGGGGTACACCGTTATACATTGTTAGTTCGACTTTTTTGGGATCGACCATTACTAGTTTTACTTCTTCGGGTTTAGTACGCATTAGGATAGAAGCAATGATACAGTTCATACATACTGATTTTCCTGATCCGGTTGCTCCGGCTACTAGTAAGTGGGGAGTGGTATTTATTTCTGTCCATTTTACTTTACCCATTATGTCTTTTCCTAGTCCTACGGCAAGAATGTTTTTCTTGTTTGTTGGTGGTATCATTGAAAGGACTTCTTTAAAGGATACGGATGAGTTTACTTTATTTGGTAGTTCTATACCGATAGTGTTTTTTCCTGGTATGGGAGCTTGGATTCTTACGTCCTTAGCAGCAAGAGCAAGGGCTATTTCTCTTTGGATAGATAATAGTTTACTTACTTTGGTACCGGCTTTTAATTCTAGTTCATACTGGGTTACAGTGGGGCCGATATTTACTTGGACTATTTTTCCGCTTATTTCGAAAACGGCTAGGATTTGTTCTAGTTTGGCTATTGATTCTTTAGCGTAGTTTTCGTTTTCTTTACTGCTTACGTTTTTAGTGGTTTTGAGAAGAGATAGGGGTGGTAATTTATAGTTGGTATTGGGTGTTAATGGGGTTTTTTCTTCTTTTGGGGGTTCTTCTTTTTGTTCTTTATCTTTTAAGTGGGTTAGTTCTTCGACTGAGGAGATTACTACTTTGGGTTCTTCTTCTTTGTCAGGGACTTCAGGGGTATTTACTATGATATTGTCTTCACTTTTTTCTTCTTTATCTTTATGTTTTATTTTTGGGAATTTTATTTTCTTTATTAGATCTATTATAGAGGTATTTAGTGTTAGCATTAGTCCTAGTATGGCCATAGTTACTACTACTATGATGGTACCTTCCTTAAAGGCTAAGTTAAAGATATAAGAGAAGACTGCACCTATCATTCCTCCTCCACAGTTCGCAATAGCGTAACTATCATTAAATGTGAGCATTACGTTATCGAATGTGGCTTTGATTATACTTACATCAGCATTTGTTACTTTTACATATTGGGTATGGAGAAAGATGAGGAGGGATAGGAATATTATGTAGATTCCGAGGAGACGGGCGGTTAGGAGTTTAGGCATTTGTCTTTTTAGTATGAGGTATCCTCCGATAAAGAGGGTGAATAATAATACTATTATATAGGGTATTCCTACTAAGAATACTATAAAGGATTTGATGAAGTTTCCGACTGGGCCGTAAGCTCCTATTCCTATTATTGATGTTAGTATGAGGAGTATTCCTAGTACTTCATTACTATATTCAAACTTACTTTCTTTCTCTTTCTTTTGTTTCTTTTTAGCCATTGTTTTACACCTTCTTTATTATTTCCCTATGGGAGTATATATATTGATTATATATTAGGATATATATTATTATGATAAGATATAAGGGGAAGCAGAGGTTCCTTCTCCTCCTGTTATAGTTGTACTAGAGGTTAGATAAAAGACTGGGCGTGCTGAACGAGCAATGTCTCTGTTGCAGTGGTTAACGGAGCCTGACGAGTTGACGCAGTACACTTCACCGGACGTGCCCAAACCCTGCGATATTAGCCACTGATAAGTATTTGAAATATAGAGCCAATCCTTATTCATACATCCTCCTTCATAATCATATAATTTAGTCCCCGTTACACAAGTGTTTCCAGCTGCATAGCCATAATCACTAGGATACATAAGTCCAACCATTCCTTCCCAATAAAGTGGTCTATCCGTATTATATC
>USTO01000047.1 GCA_900557675.1 uncultured Mollicutes bacterium | reverse complement strand
GAGTTAAAGCCTATTACTATTATAGTAATACTTACTAATAATATAGATATTATTACAATAATTTTCTTTTTACTCACTAATATTACTCCTTTCTGTTATTCTATTATATACGGATTGTCAAAGGTTCCATCCCCTCCTGATATAGAGACAGTAGATTTGAGATAGAAAGTGGGGCGGATGGAATAGGATTCACTCACACTATAATTTGCAAGGCCAGAATAATACCTAACCGTCCACGACTTATACGATGATGAGGAATCAGGAGTTAGTGTCCGTTCGTAACCTTTATAAAGCCAATTATTATTACCGAACCTATTAATATCTTGATTGGTTGTATCAGTATCGGAATAATAACTACTGGCGTATAAGTAATCACTTAAATACATTAAGCCTATCTTAGCATCAGTAGTAGTACTATAAGCACCTGAATTAGCCCCCGTACAAGAGTTTCCACCTCTTTCACAGAGATACCAATTTTGTTTACTTTGACTAGTATCACTTCCATAGAGATACCAAGTAGTTGTTTCAATAGAATTTAAAGCACTACTATCTATTCCATAACCGACTATATCAGAGCAATCATTAGTTCTATAATTAGTACCATAATAGAAGTAGGTCCAATTAGAACAAGCCCCATAAGTACTGCTAGTATCAGTACTACCTGCAAAATATTCATTGAATAAGACATTTAGATTGGCTTTTACTCCATTAGTATTACCAGTCCAGTCATTGGTAGTCTTAGAATAAGTACCAGAAGTATTAGAACTATTACGTACTCCCCAGCTATACCCTCCTAAGGTATTAGCCATTATTAACTTAATTAAATACTGCCCACTTTTACCGTGACTATTTTCATCAAAGACACCTATTATTTGGTACATATCGTTATTAAACAAGACATAGTTATTGGGATCAGCACCTATATATCTATAATCGTGATATTTGGTAGTACCGTCAGAGGCTGTATAGCTATTAGTAGCATAGAGACCATCTTCGGCATTAGCACCCCATTCATTGCCTTTACTTTGAGACATTATTAGTTTGGCTGCATTTGTAGCTATATTTACTCGTTTCTTATATTTATATCTATTACCATTATTATCTTCTAATACATATAAGGCGGTAGTAGACTTAGTAAGGCCTTTTGTAGTAGCAGGCTTTACTAAGACTATCTTACAGCCTGCTCCATTGTCTTTACAAGTAACTTGGGTAGATAGATCTATTACTTGTCCTTTTTCTATAGATATAGCACTTGTATCTATACTAGGTACTGTACTTGTTTTAATAGTAGAGGTTATTCTTATATGGCCATCTCCTGAGTGACCTGTTTCGGTACCGGTAGTACTTGTACTACTAGGCATAGTGGTATTTCCTTTATTGTATACAACGTTTGTCATTTGGTATTTAGTACTTGGAGTATAACCGGAAGGGACACTAGAAGCGGTATCTGTACTCCATACGAAGGAAGATCCTCCGCCTCCGTAACTGTCTCCGTTGGTGGCTCCGCCATACCAACCTCCGCCTCCTCCGGCGTTGTCATCGCTAGTAGCAGTTCCACTGGATCCGTAACCGAAGCCTCCAGATTGATATGTTCCGCTACTAGATCCGGCGGCGGTAAGACTCCCTACATAGGTATTAGCACCTGAGGTATTGAAGTATCCTCCATTAGATGCAGTGTTACTACTTCTTCCACCGCCTCCACCACCTGCTACTAGTATTCTACTTAGATAAGAGGCTGATGTTCTTACATATCTTTGGTAACTATCTGTAGTTATACTACTAGGAGTTAAGCATATATCAGTGGCTCCACCACCTGCTCCGTTATCGTTATATCTTGAACCTGCATAACTGGCTCCGCCACCATTCCAGCCTCCATAGTTTACATCACTATTACTATTAGGACTTCCTCCTATATAGAGGGTTACATTAAGGCTTTCAGTTAGAGTAAGTGTACCACTGGCATATCCTCCGTATCCGTTAGGGTGAGAGCTTGTTGGATTTGCACTAGAATATACTCCTGATGCTCCCCAAGCTTCTAGTTTATGAGTACCGGGTTTTAGAGTTATGGTTTCTCCATTTGTTTTGGATATATCAAAGTTATAATCTGTTGTTGTTGTCTTGGTTTCTCCGGCATCACCACTGGGTTCATTTCCGGTATTAAAGGTTTCGGTTATAAGGGTTTTTCCATCTGTTAAACCTAGTTCATTACTGTCTGATCCTGCTACACCTATATTTAATGTTATATCACTACTAGTGTTATTTATTACTAATAGTTCTACGGGTAAGATAGAACCGTTAGTAATACTACCACTAGTAGCGTTTTCACTCCAATCTATTTTATATATACCTATATCATCTGTTTTGGTACTGGGAGATACCATTTCATAGAATACTCCGTAATATATACTTCCTCCAGTATCGTTATTTACGTTAACCATTACACTGGTATTAGATCCGGCGGGAACGGTTACTTTTTTGTATTCGTATATTTTAAGAGTGGTTTCGATATTGGATGCTGCTTTCATAGTTACTATATCTTTACTGGTTGTTTTTTCAAGGGAGAATAAGGCAAAAGAGGAATACATACATAGTGATAATATTCCTACGATTATTACTATTAGTAAGTAACTTTCTTTTATTATATATTTATTTTTCATACAGGTTCCTCCTACTCTTTACTCTAATATTATTTTAGCATATCTTAGGTTATATTTCAATAGGTTTGGAGAAAAAAATATATACCTAGTAGGATGGTAAATGTTCCTGTAAAAAGGAAAAATTTAAAAAAATCCTTTACACAGGAACAAATAGATGATATAATGTTCCTGTAAAAAGGAAAAACATAAAATTTTCCTTACAGGAGGAACATTATGAATTATGAAAATAAAGTAATTAATTATATGAAAAGTAATAGTGATACGATAACAATCGAAGAAATAAATCAGTTAAATATTCCTAGAATAACTTTAACAAGATTAATTGATAAGAAGTTGATTGAAAGAGTTAAAATTGGTTTATATGTTTTAAAAGATTGTTGGGGAGATGAATATTTTAATTTAATTTATAGTAATAATTATGCTGTTTATTCTCATTTAACCTCTTTATATTTTAATGATTTATGTGAGAGGGTTCCAATGGAATATGATATTACGGTCAAAAAAAATTATAGTGGCTCTTTGAGGAACGAAGAAAAGGTTAAATTATACTACGTTTCTGATGAGCAATATGAATTGGGGTTAATTCACATTAAAAGTCCCCAAGGAAGAGTTATAAAATGTTATGATGTAGAGAGATGTCTTTGTGATTTAATTAAACGTAAGAATAAGGTATATTTAGAATATTTAAAATATGCCTTTAATGAATACTACAAAGTTCAAAAAAAGGATACTAAAAAGTTATATGAATATGCAAAGAAATTAAATATATATAATAAGGTTAAGGAATTTATGGAAATAGTTATATAGCAAATATTAAAAGCATTTTTTTTAATATTATTTCAACCAAGAAAGAGGTGTAATTATGGAAAGTCTAACAACTGCTATAAGTGTGCAAGTAGATAGAAAAGATAAAGAAGTAGCAACTGGGATTTTAAACAAATTGGGGTTAAATATGAGCACTTATGTAAATATGGCTATTAAACAATTAATAAATAGAGATGGTGTTCCTTTTGATGTGGTAAATCCTAAACCAAGTAAAGAACTATTAGAGGCTTTACAAGAGGGTGAGGATATACTAAATGGAAAAGTAAATGTAAAAAGATATCATAGTATTAAGGAATTAATTGGTGATTTAGATAATACAAGATAATGAATTAATATTATTACTTTTTGCAATGGGTAGTCATAGCGACTTGTTTAATAAATAGGGAAACTTCCCTCTTTTTTTATTTAAGAAAAAAAGAGAACCTTAGTTCCCTTTATTATAATTCTTCCTCTTGTCTTGTAGTTCTATTATAGTAATAGATACCATAACCTAATGCTCCTAGGCCTATAAACCATATAAAGCCCATTGCTGCTGCTCCTGTTTTTGGAGTGTATATTACATCTACTATAACGTCTTCATCAGGCATTGTTCCTCTTACAACGTCTTTATCTGGTGAGTAGCCGTTAATACTTGGTGATGTTACATCGTATTTATTACCGGCTTTTTCTTCTTTACTATAAGTAGGGGCAGCGGTTTTTCCTCCTACTTCATCATACCAGTATCTTATTGTTAGGGTTGGATTTTTTACTTCGGGTTCATCACAAATATTGAAAGTCATTTTGTATAGCATTGGTGCATATATTATTGCTTCTCTTGCATCTGAATTTGCATCTACAACGTTATTATTTGCATCTATAAACTTGCCAGCATCGTTCTTTCTATATACTACGTTACCGTTTGTTTTCATATTGTTTACATCGGCTTTTTTGTAGATTCTTTTGGCTTTGAATGTTCCTTGTAAATTTTTATTTACTTTTTTGAATGTGGCATTGGTTACTGTTGATATTCCTGTTAGACTTGCTTTACTTAGTTCGGGTACTGTAAATATTCCGTTTTTAGAATTTTGGTTACTTAGGTCTTTATTTGACCAAGCTCCGTGTCTTACATATAGGGCTCCGTTTTTTACGGTTGTTCCTTCATCGAAAGTAGTCATTGTAGTCCAGAAATCGGTTAAGTCTCCTATTGGAATTACTTTTCCTGATCCTTCTACGGCTTCGATGGTTGCTTTATCGGATATGTTTAGACCGCTAAAATCGATATTAAAGGTTCCGGTTCCTTTACAAGCACCACTAGCATCCATTCCTTCTGATGTACTACATGTTTCATAGGTATAGCTATCGCCACTTCCCATTGCTTTTTCTAGTGTGCTTACCCATTGTTGGTCTGAGAAGTATAGGTAGGCATCTACTTGTTTACAGGTATTATCTGTTACTCCTGCAGATACTTCTTTGGGGTTATATACAAATATGCATAGTGTTAGGACTAGTATTACACTAAATACTCCTAAAATCTTCTTTTTCATTCTTTTTCTTCCTTTCCTTGGGTACTACCCTTCTACATTAATAAGGATATCATAAAAGATATTTTTTTGCAATATATTTTTGGAAATTAATTGTTTTTTTGGTTTT
>USTO01000046.1 GCA_900557675.1 uncultured Mollicutes bacterium | reverse complement strand
TTTTACAGCAGGTATTGCCCAGAGAAAACATAAGACGACGCAGCTCCAGAATGAAAATGAGGAGCTGAATAATGAAGTAGACAAGCTTCAGGCAAAGCTGACAGCAATGGAGAATAATCTGTCCGATTATGAGGATCTGCTGGATCTTCTGGCGCTGTCTACGAGAATTTCTTTTTATATTGTTAATTGCTTCTTCTAAACTTATTTTTTTATCGAAGTAATTATATAGTTCTTTATAGCCGATACTTTGAGTGGCTTTGCTATGGATATTTCTTTTATAGAGGTTATGGGCTTCATTTATTAAGCCTTGTTCAATCATTTTATCTACTCTATTGTTTATTCTTTGATAGAGGATACTTCTATCGGTTGTGAGGCCGATGGTAATGAAGTTATATATTTTTTTATCACCGTTATTATTTAGTCTCATACTTTCGTTATGGTTATCGTAGTAGTTTAGGAATCTTATTAGTCTGCGTCTATTATTTTGGGGTATGGTGCATTCTTTGTCAATAGAGAGAGCTTTATTATAGAGGTATTCGGTACTTAGATTTTCGTAATTATTGGTAATGTTTTCGTTAGTGAAGTTGTAATCGTATAGTACACTTTTGGCATATAGTCCTGTGCCTCCGACCATAATTATGGTTTTGCCTTTTTTTTCTAGTTGGGATATTTCCCTACGGGCTTGGGTTTGATAATCGTATACGGTATAGGGTTCGTTTATGTCAACAAAGTCTATTAAATGGTGGGGTATGTTTTCCATTTCTTGGGGGGTTACTTTGGCACTTCCTATATTTAATTCTTTATATATTTGGACGCTATCGAAGTTTATGATTTCTCCATCGTACTTTTTGGCTAATTCTATACTTAGTTTTGTTTTACCTACTCCTGTAGGGCCTACTATTACAATAATCATTATATACTCCTTTTGAACATTTTTTCTAGTTCATACTTAGTGAAATTAATAATTGTTGGGCGACCGTGGGGACAATTGAAGGGGTTGTGGCACTGGCGGAGATCGCTTATTAGGCTTTCCATATCAGCAAAGCTGATATCAGTATTGGCCTTGATACTCATTTTGCAACTAACCATTTTAGCGAGATTATCACGGAATTTTCCGAGGTCAAAGTTTTTTTCTTTTTCGAGAATGTTATCGAAAATGGCTTTTATGGTTTCGGTTTCATAACCTTTGGTAAACCAAAGGGGATGTTCTATTACTCTAAAAGAACTGTTACCAAAGCGTTCTACTTTTATGTTAAGGCTTGCTAATATGTCCATATTTTTTTCTATTATCATTGCTTCGTTTAGGGGTAGTTCTATATTAATGGGAATTAGGGGGCTTATGGTATTTCCAGTAGGATGTTTCATTAGGAATGATACTTTTTCATAGTTTACTCTTTCTTTGGCAGCGTGCTGATCAATTAGATATAGTCCTAATTCATTTTGGCATATTATATATGTACCGAAGGCAAGACCGACGGGATATAATTCAGGGAGTTTGTTTTCGGAGGTTATATCTGGTGCATATTCTTCTCTAATGGTTTCTAGTTCTTCGTCGGTTATATTTGCATCATCGTTTATGTAGCTTTCTAGTCTTTTTTTGTATTCTTCATCGAGGGGTGTTTCGGGTTCTTTAACGATGTTTTTTTCAAGGTTTAAAGAGATATTTTCGTAATTAATTGGTTTTTCTTCTTTGATTTCTATTTTGGGAATTAATAGTTTATTTTTTAGTACTTCTTTAATGGTATCTGTTATTAGATTTTGAAGATCCTCGAAATTGCTGAAATTTATATCTAGTTTTGAGGGATGTATATTTACATCTATTAATGTTGGATCGGCAGTAATATTTATGACAGTTATTGGGTATCTAGTGTCTTCTTTAAAAGTGGAATAGGCTTCGTTTATGACACGGTTTAGGATATGGTTTTTTATTACTCTTCCGTTTACTAAGACTGATATGTGATTTTTAGTGGCTCTATTTACTTCTGGTAAGGATATATATCCTTCAATGGTATAGTCTAGGTTATTTCCTTTTATATAGAGCATTTTTTTTGTTATGTTAAGGCCGTATATATCTTTTATTACTTTTAAGAGGTTGCCGGAACCGTCAGTATTTATGATTTCTTTGTCATCATTTATTAGTTTAAATTTTATATTTGGGTATGATAGAGCCATTTTATGAATATATTCAGTAATATTGGCTAGTTCTGTATAAGGGCTTTTTAGGTATTTAAAACGTGCTGGAGTGTTATAGAAGAGATTATTTACTGTTATGCTTGTTCCTTTACGGGCTTCACACTCCCCTTCTTCTATAAGGGTTCCTCCTTTGATGTGGACCATAAAGCCTATTTCTTCATCAGAACAGGTTTTTAAGATAACATTTGATACAGATGCTATTGATGGCAAGGCTTCACCTCTAAAGCCTAGGGATGATATGTTGAATAAGTCGTCGTCTGTATATAGTTTACTGGTAGCGTGTCTTTCAAAACATAGTTTGGCATCTTCTTTATTCATTCCCGTACCGTTATCTATTACTTTTATTTCTCTAAGACCGGCTTCTTTTAGGTATATATATATTTCTGTGCTTTTAGCGTCAACAGAGTTTTCTACTAGTTCTTTTACGACGGAGAGGCATTTTTCTACTACTTCTCCGGCGGCTATTTTATTTGATAAGTGTTCACTCATTACTTTGATTTTATTCATAAATACTTCCTCATTTCTATTACAATTATATCATTTTTGGGGGATTAAAACAACACATTTGAAGATGTGTCGTTAATTATATTTTTAGTTTTTTATCTTTGTTCTATTTTATAACTTATAATTAGTCCTATTAGACTAATTATTAGTAAGTATATATCAAAGCTGGTTAGAAATATTACGATTAGATTTGCACTTATATGGACAAGCATACTGGCTTTTATGTTTTTGTATTTGAGATATATTTTACTTAGTATTAAGCCTAGAACAAAGGCATATATCATATTATATAGTGTACCGTGGAGAATTGCAAAGACAAATGTACTTATCATTATACTGGTATTTTCGTCATTGAATTTTAGGAGTTTATTTAGATAGATATATCTAAATAGTAGTTCTTCCATAATGGGACCTATAAAGCCTGTAGATAGAACTACTAGCCATAAACTCATATTGGAACTTGTACCGGATCCTCCTACTTTAAATAGTAGCATATTCATAAATGTGGCGGAAAATACGCCAATCATAGCAAGGGGAATAATTTTTTTTGGACTTATATTTTTCTCTTGTTTATAGTATTTTTTATATAGGATAATTATTACTATTATATTAAAGGTTAGTAGTATATAGGGCATATAGTTTATGACAAAGTGTTTGACATTGTTTCCGCCACACATAGTGTAAATTATACTAATTCCAAAAAGAACGATGTACTCTAATATATAGATTATAAATATTTCTTTTAGGGCGTAGATAAATTTTTTAAAGTATTCCATAATTGTCTCCTTTTCTTCTATTTATATTTTATCATATATTTGGGAACTAATCTATAATTTTTTAAATATAGTATGGAGTAATAAAAGAAAGTCTTATGATGCTAGACTTTCTTTTATTTCTTTTAGATACATACTAACGTTAGTGGTATCACTTCCTCCACCTTGAGCAAAGGTTTTATTGCCTCCACCATTTCCACTGCATTTTAGGCTGAGGTGTTTAATGATTTTACCAGCATCAATGTTTTCGTTAGTTGTTTTATTTTTGCAAACGAAGTTAACGCTATTTTCACCGACGTTGGCAAGGAGAATGAAGCTATTTTCTATTCTATTAGAAAGATTATCTACTATTTGTTTTAGGGTATTTACGTCATAGTCTTTTGTTATGGCAATGACAGTATTTATATTATTTATGTTATTTATATTTTCCATAAAGTTACTTAGATCACTTACGGATTTTTGGCTTTTTAATTCCATATATTTTTTTTCGAGGTTTTTTACTTCTTCTTTGAGGCCTTTTACTTCGTTTCTATTGAATACTATATCGTTATAACAGGTTGGAGCATCGTTATTTATATCGTAACTCCAGTTTAGTTTGATATCCATTTTATCAGCATCCATTAATATTTTTTTGACTTTACCGAGGAGTTTAATCATATCGTCATTATATGGAGCTATTTCTCGTTGCATCATTGGGATTATCCATCTATCGGAAGTGCCTGTAATTCGGTAAATATCGCTACCTTTATTTTCAACATTAATGATACCTACTTTCTTTATGTCACCGGTATTTTTGACGTGGGTTCCTCCGCATAGTTCAATGGAATCTCCTAGTTCCACTACTCTAACAATGTCACCATACTTGTCCTCGAAAAGGGCCATTGCTCCTCTTTTTTTGGCTTCATCTAGTTTCATATAACTGATATAGGTATCGATATTTTGACTGATTTTTTTGTTTACTTCTTCTTCGACTTTGGTTATTATTTCATCGCTAAGACGACCTCGGTAATTGAAGTCGAAACGGAAACTTTCGTTAGTAACATTGCTTCCGGCTTGATGAAGGGAATCTCCAAAGATGTCTTGAAGGGTTTTTTGAAGTAAGTGGACAGCACTATGGTTTTTGGTTATATCGCTTCGGAAATCTTTATCAACAGTAGCGGTAACGGTGTCGCCGGTAGTTATAAGGCCGTTTTTGACTTCAACGTGAATTAGGTTTTGGCCGTTTGGACTTTTGATAACGTTAAGGACTTCTAGTTCAGCACTTTCATTTTTTATTGTGCCTTGATCGCTAACTTGGCCACCGCTTTCGGCATAGAATGGGCATTTATCTAATATAACTAGGCAATCGGTACTGGAACTGTTTACTAGTTCATCATCTCTTATTATTCCTATTACTTTGCTTTCGGTAGTTAGGGTATCGTAACCTACGAATTCGCTTTCTTCTTTGTAGTTTATAATGGCTTCACTTTGCATATTCATACTTTTATAGTTTTTTCTATTACTACGAGCGGTTTCTTTTTGCATATCCATATATTTTTTGAATTCTTCGGTATCGACAGTAAAGCCTTTTTCCTCGGCTATTTCTGTAGTTAGTTCGACGGGGAAACCGTAAGTATCGTATAGTTTAAAGGCTTCTTTACCACTTATTTTTTTATTACTACTTGTTGTAAAGAGTTCTTCTAGTCTTTTTTCTCCGGAAAGGAGGGTTTTATGGAATAGTTCTTCTTCCTTAGTTATTAATTCTTTTATATTTTCTTCTTCTTTGACAAGATATGGGTATATTTCTTTATAGTTATCGACAACTACTTTGACTAAATTAGACATAAAGCTATGATTTATATTTAGTTTACGGCTCATTCTTACGGCTCTTCGTAAGAGTCTTCTTAGTACGTAACCACGGCCATA
>USTO01000045.1 GCA_900557675.1 uncultured Mollicutes bacterium | reverse complement strand
AAAAGTAACAGCCGATGAATTAAGAATGAACAGAAACAAAATATCTGATGCCATTGGACAAGATATGCGTAACAAAGATATAAAAAGTGCAGAAAAGAAAAAAGAAGAAGTCAAAAACATAAATGAACAATTAAGTACCTTAGAAAAAGAAGAAGAGACACTTAACAGTAGCATTAAAGAAATGATGATGAAAATACCAAATATCATAGATGAAAGCGTTCCTATCGGACCAGATGACAGTTGCAATGTAGAACTAGAAAAATTTGGCGACCCCATCATCCCCGATTACGAAATACCATACCACGCTGATATCTTAGAAAGCTTTAATGGCTTAGATAAAGTAAGCTCAGGACGAACTAGTGGAAACGGTTTCTACTATCTTATGGGTGACGCGGCTAGACTAAGTAGTGCAATGCTATCTTATGCTAGGGACTATATGATAGATAAAAACTTCATTTATTGCATACCCCCATTTATGATTAGAAGTGATGTTGTAACCGGCGTTATGTCTTTTGAAGAAATGGATGCAATGATGTATAAAATAGAAGGCGAAGACCTATATCTCATAGGAACAAGTGAACACTCAATGATAGGAAAATTCAAAGGCCAAATAATAAAAGAAAAAGAATTGCCAATCACAATGACTTCATATTCCCCTTGTTTTAGAAAAGAAGTAGGAGCACACGGCATAGAAGAAAGAGGAATTTATCGTGTTCACCAATTTGAAAAACAAGAAATGATCGTTTTATGCAAACCCGAGCAATCTATGGAATGGTATAACAAAATGTGGCAGTATACCGTGGAAATATTCAGAAATATGAATATTCCCGTTAGAACCCTCGAATGTTGCAGTGGTGACTTAGCCGATTTAAAAGTAAAATCTTGTGATGTTGAAGCATTTAGCCCAAGACAAAACAAATACTTTGAAGTAGGATCTTGTTCTACACTAGGAGACGCCCAAGCAAGAAGATTAGGAATAAGAATAAAAGGAGAAAACGGAAACTATTATCCTCACACTCTTAATAATACCGTACTTGCTAGTACCAGAGCCCTAATAGCACTTCTTGAAAATAACTATAACAAAGACGGATCAATCACTATACCAGAAGTATTAAGAAAATATATGGGAGGAAAAGACAAAATAATTCCAATCACTAAGAATGAAAAATAATTTTTCATTCTTTTTTCTATTTTTCTACACATTTCTATCATATCAAGATGTTATTATTAATACAGAAAGGAGATGATTAGTATAAGTGATAAAATAAAAATGAAATTAATTGGTGCGGATACTAGTAATGGTATTAAAATAATAAAAAATATAAACAAATTGCAAAAGCAATTAGAATATCCTCTTCTTATAGATAAAATTGATAGTACGTATAAAGAAAAATATAACGTTAAAGTAATACCTACACTAATTATTGATAACGTCGTAGTATCTAGTGGAAATGTTCCCTCAGATAGAGAATTAAGGAACATAATTAGAGCAATGAAGGAGGCCTAGATAATATAAGATACAATTAAGAAGCCAGCAAGCTTCTTTTTATTTTATTATAAATTACTTGCATAAAATAAAAAAAGTGGTATAATACTGTATTACCGGAGGATAAAAATGGAAAGAATTAGAAAAGTAGAACACAGTTTTTATAGTTCTAAAATGAAAAATGACAAAAAAATAATTTTACTAAGTGATTTGCACTATTATAGCGATATGGATGAAAAAAAACTCCTAAAACTAGCCAAAAAAATAGCTGAAGAAAGACCAGATTATATATGCATAAGTGGTGATTTAATAGACGATGTTGATGAAATATGTCCCCTCAAAAAAGCCGATAAACTAATAAACTTTATGGAAATATTAGGAGACATATCTCCAGTTATGATCGGAATTGGTAATCACGATATAACCAATTTTGATAATAAAAAAAATCAGTTCAAATACTATTTTAACGAGAACTTTTGGGGAGAACTAAATAATATAAACAACATAAATGTCCTTCACAACACCTCATATCAAGATGACGATCTATTAATTAGCGGTTACACACTGCCATTCGATTACTATTATAGTAAAAATGAAGAAAGTCAAAATATTATGAAAAAAGACCTATCAAGATTAAGAGATATTGTTAACGTAGATAGTAGCAGGTTAAATGTAAATTTAGTACATTCACCAATATATGTAACAACTAAGGAAATAAGACACCTATTTCTAAATTACGATTTAGTACTAAGCGGTCATACTCACGATGGAATGCTACCAAGTATATTATGTGATATAATGCCAGGAAACTGGGGTCTTATTGCCCCCGATGGTCGACCACTACCAAAAATAGCTCGTGGAACCAAACAATTTTATGACGCTGAACTCATTATAAGTGGAGGAATAACAAAATTATCAAATTGTAACGGACTAATAAGTAAACTAAATTTCACTTATCCAAGCAGTTTTGATGTCATCGACGTAACAGGTGATAAAGATAAACTAACTCCCAAAAAGAAAATAAGATATGTAAAGTAGAATAATTTTCTACTTTTTTCGTTTACTTTTAATTAATTTTAACATTTATTCCCTTTTTTTTGATATAATAAATAAGAGAGTGATTGATATGAATGATAAAGAAAGAATAAACTACTTAGTAGATATAATAAATAAAGCCAATTACGATTATCATGTATTAGATAACCCCACTATAAGTGATAACGAGTACGATAGCTATTTACGTGAACTCTATAATCTTGAAGAAAAACACCCCGAATATATCCGCACCGATTCCCCAACTCAAAAAATAGGCGGGGAAGTAATAGATGCCTTCAAAAAAGTCTATCACGACAAACCAATGCTTAGCCTTAGCAACGTCTTTAACAACGAAGAAATCCAAACTTTTGACAACCGCATAAAAAACGAAGGCATAACCCCTGAGTATGTATGCGAACTAAAAATAGATGGCCTTTCTGTTAGTCTAATTTATAAAAACGGAGTTTTAGTAAGTGGCGCTACGCGAGGTGACGGAACAGTCGGCGAAGACATAACCCATAACGTAAAGACCATAAAAAGCATTCCCCTTAAAATAAACAAAAATATAGATATAGAAGTAAGAGGAGAAATTTTTATAAGTAAAGATAACTTTAATAAGGTAAATAAAGAAAGACAAAACCAAGGCCTAGAACCATTCAAAAACTGTCGTAACCTCGCTGCCGGCACCATTCGTCAGTTAGATAGCTCCGTTGCCGCATCCCGTGGTCTTGACGCTCTTATCTATCACTTACCAAACCCCGAGGACTACGGATTAAATAAACACAGTGATGCCCTAAATTTTATGAGGAACCTAGGTTTTAAAACCAACTATAAACACAATAAAATAGTAGAAGGAGCCACAGGAATTATAAACTATACCCAAAAAGCTGGTGAACTAAGAAAAACACTACCCTACGACATAGACGGAGTTGTAATAAAACTAAACAATCTAAAAGACCAAAAAAAAATGGGCTACACAGCTAGGTACCCCAAATGGGCAACAGCTTATAAATTTCCTGCCGAAGAAATATATACCAAACTAAAAAACATAATCTTTACTGTCGGCAGAACCGGTATGGTAACTCCCAATGCCGTTCTAGAACCCGTTATGGTTATGGGATCCCTCGTTTCAAGAGCTACTCTCCATAACGAAGATTACGTATTAGCCAAAGATATAAGAATCGGAGATACAGTTGTTATAGTTAAAGCCGGTGATGTCATACCAAGAGTAGAAAGAGTAGTCTTAGAAAGAAGAAATGGCACTGAAAAAAAATTCACAATGACCGATAAATGTCCAATATGTTCTGAAAAGTTAGTAAAAAAAGATGCTGCCTACTACTGTGTAAATGAACAATGCCCCCGTAAAGAAATAGAGACCATTATTCACTTCGCATCGCGCGATGCTATGAACATCGACGGACTAGGAGATGCCATAATTGAAGAAGTTTACAACGAGGGCTTTGTCAAAAATATTCCTGACATCTATAACCTCAAAGATCACGAAGAAGAACTAAAACTCCTTGAAGGCTATGGCGATAAAAAGATAAATAATCTCTTAACTTCCATTGAAATAAGTAAGACAAACTCCCTAGATAAATTACTATTCGGTCTTGGAATCAGACAAGTTGGAAGCAAAACAGCCAAAATCCTAAGTAAACAATATAAAAATATAGATAACATAATAAATAGCAGTGTTGAAGAACTAACCAAAGTAAAAGATATAGGCCCCATAATTGCTGAAAGCATCTATACATATTTCAAAGAAAATAAAGAACTAATAGATAAATTAAAAAAACTAGGTCTAAATATGAATTACTTAGAAGAAACATCAACTACTAAGGAAGAATTTTTAGACAAAAAATTTGTCCTAACAGGTAGCCTAAATAAAATAACTAGAGATGAAGCCAGTAAAATTATTGAGGATCTCGGAGGAAGCACTTCAGGAAGTGTTAGTACCAAAACAAACGTTGTAATAGTAGGTGATAACCCAGGAAGCAAATACACCAAAGCCCTTGAACTAGGTATTACCGTATGGAGTGAAGAAGAATTCCTTGAAAAAATAAAAGAATAAGAAAGGTGATTATAATGAGTAAAATAAAAGATATTAAAGGATATGAAATCCTCGATTCTAGAGGTAATCCAACCATTATGGTTGAAATAGAATTAGAAGATGGAACCAAAGAAAGAGCCGGTGTTCCCAGTGGAGCATCAACCGGAAAAAGAGAAGCCCTCGAATTAAGAGATGGCGATAAAAAAAGATACAATGGTAAAGGAGTTTTAAAAGCCGTAAACAACATAAATACCATTATTAGGGACAACATTATTGGTATTGATGCCGATAATCAAGAACTAATCGATGCCAAACTAAATTATTTAGATGGCACAAGCGATAAAAGTAATCTTGGTGCCAATGCCATTTTAGGTGTTAGTTTAGCTACCCTACGGGCAAGTAGTAAAAGTAACAACCTCGAATTATACAAATATATTGGCAAGGGAGAAACCCTTCCCAAATGTATGATGAATATTCTAAATGGAGGAGCCCATGCTGATAACAAATTAGATTTCCAAGAATTTATGATTGTCCCATTCAAAGAAAATTATCAAGATAATATCCAAATGGCTAGTGAAATATTTCATAAATTAAAAGAAACACTCAAAGAAAAAGGCCTATCTTGTGGAGTAGGGGATGAAGGAGGATTCGCCCCCAATATCGAAAGTAACCATAAAGCCCTTGATTTAATTATGGACAGCATTAACAAAGCCGGCTATAAAGCCGGAAAAGACGTCTATTTAGCCCTTGATGTTGCCGCTAGTGAGTTCTATAACAAAGGAAAATACCACTTTGATAATAAAGAGTATACAAGTGATGAAATGATAGATTATTTCCAAGAACTAATAACAAAATACCCCATTATCAGTATTGAAGATGCCCTAAGTGAAGACGACTATACTGGGTTTGTTAAACTAACCAAAGCCCTTGGCGATAAAGTAATG
>USTO01000044.1 GCA_900557675.1 uncultured Mollicutes bacterium | reverse complement strand
CACGTTTTAACTTTCATTATAATAGTAGAGTTAACAAAAACCTCTTTCTTTCTATCTGTATACGCTTTAAATTTCTTATTCTTAGCGATAAATATCCTAATCGTTCTTATATCATCATTAGAAAGATCCAAACGATTATTATTATCACTAATAAATTTAATAAGATCATCAAAAGAAAACTTTGTTGCTTTATAATAATCAAGTACATCAAATTCACGTATTACTCCATCTTCTTCGATACCATTTTTTATATAATTAACAAGTTTTTTAATACTAGCAAGTAAAGCCATATATCTATTAGCACTAACACTTTGTGCTTTATTAAAATATCTTTCGTATAATTCCGGACTATATTCCTTAATCATTTCCACATCTTTATTAAACTCGTTCTTTGTTATACCAACTGTTTTGCAATAAAAATCAATACTATTATTACCATTATTATCTAAATAATCTACTATTAACTTTTTAGCATCCTCAAAACGATAAATATCAAGTATATCTTTTAAAGTATCAGCACGTTTTTCCCTTTCAAGTTTTCTTTGTTCGTTTTTATATCTAGCATACCATTTAAGTTTTTTTCTCTGTTCATCAGAGTAAGTTGCTTGCAAAAGTCTAGAAATAGTCATAGGAACATTATCCAGTATACTTATAATTTCTTTTTCATCCTCAGTGGCAGATAATTCACGTAAAGTATTGTAGCTAAGACTATTCGAACCCGAACAAACAAGTTTGGGAAGCCACTTTTTACAAACATCTACATAACCATTATAATATTTAATTATTAAATGACGTTTAATTCCAAGTTTTTTTACTAACTCTATAATTTTCTCCATATCACAGTTAACGCTCTCAACTAAGTCATAGAAATATTTTTGCAAATATTTCTCTCTACTAATTGTCGTTGTATTTTCTAGTGGTAACCCCAATTTATAATACAATGAAATTGTATCATCACTAGAATTCCACATTTCTAAATAGTATGCTCTCTCCTCTTCTTCTAAACTATTAATATATGTTTCCACATAACTTCTTATTGTTTCATCTAATACACCAAATTTTTTTCCTAATTTCTCTATTATGCCCTCATTAAAATTACCAAGTCTACAATAATCAAAACAATATTTACAAATATTATCATCAAAAATTTTTATCATAAAATCCCCCTTCTTTCATTAAAGATAGTACAATTGTATCATATTTTTTAAGATTTGTCAATAAATATATCAATATTACCAAAACATTTGTTTGTAAAACAAGAAAAAGAATAAATACTTATTTCTTCTTCTTAGAATTATTAGCAAATATATCTAACTTACCACTAGCATACTTCCTACATACTAAATTAGTAGTCTTATCATTAACAGGAAGTTTGTGCATTTCCAAATAATCAATTACCGCCTGTAATTCATCCTTCGTAAATTCCTTTAACTCTTCCTTATCACACGTTTTAACTTTCATTATAATAGTAGAGTTAACAAAAACCTCTTTCTTTCTATTTGAATATGCCGTAAACTTCCTGTTCTTAGCAATAAATATCCTAATCGTTTTTATATCATCATTAGAAAGTTCCAAACGACTATTATTATCACTAATAAATTTAGACATTTCCTCAAAAGAAAGTTTTGTCATACTACGATAATCCAATATATCAAATTCCCGCCCTTGACCATCTTCTTCTATGCCATACTTTATATAATTAATAATTTTCTTAACATTACCAAGTAAAGCCATATATCTACTAGCCTTAATAACATTAGCCATTTTAGAATACTTTTCATATAGCTCCGGATTATGTTCCCTAACTATACTAGCATTTTTATTAAATTCTGCTCTTGTTATACCCATCATTTTACAGTAAAAATCAACATTATTATTACCATTATTTTCTAAATAATCCTCTATTAACTTTTTTGCATTTTCATACTGATAAATATCTAAAATATCCCCTAAAATATCATCACGCTTTTCCGTATCAAGTCTTTTTTGATCACTCTTATATTTAGCATACCATTCAAGTTTTTTAATTAGTTCCTTCTCTTTTTCCTTTAAAAAAGTAACCCTTTCATTAACTCTCTTTGCTTTCTCTTTATAAAAAACTTCCCAGTCTAAGCTCTTACCCTCTAAATCACTCATATCTATTTCCGGTAATAAATTACGATATGCTGCCATAAAATTAGGAATTTCTTTTAAAAACTCCGAAACAGAAATAGAAAATCTATCAAGAATATCTATAATCACCTTTTCATCATCAACATCCACTAATCTATAAAGAGTCTTATATTTAGGGCTCTTTAAACCCGAATACTCAAGTTTAGGAATAACCCCCTTTTTCTTTTCTACCGTTGTTTTCTCTTTATTAAGTTCATAAACATACCCATTATAATACTTAACTATTAAATGACGTTTAACTCCAAGACTCTCTGCAAGCTCCCATACCCTCTCCATATCACGGTTAACACTCTCACCTAAATCATAAAAAAACTTCTGTAAAAATTCATTTCTACTATCCGTTGTCGTATTTTCTATAGGTAACCCAAGTTTATTATATAATGCCACTGTCTCATCATTAGCATTCCAAACTTCTAAATAATACTTTCTTTCCTCATCATCCAAACCATTAATATATTTTTCTATAAAACTTTTTACAGTTAAGTCCGATATCCCAAACTTTTTCCCCAATTTCTCTATTAAATCCTCACTAAAATTACCAAGTCTACAATAATCAAAACAATATTTACGAATATTCTCGTCTACTCTCTTATTCATAAAACCCCCACTTTCGTTAATTACAGTACAATTGTATCATATTAATACCCATTTGTCAATAATAAAACATACATTTGTACTAAATTAGGAGGTTATTCACTATAAGAAATATCCCTTTCAATCCCAATATTCTCTTTAACACTCACAAAAAACTTAAATTTAACCCCATTTTCAAGTTCCTCTCTCGCTAAAACCGTCATATCAAGCACCTCTTTAATCATCCCATTTTGTGCAAGTAACCGCTCTTCCAAAAACGCCCTAGCGGCTTCCAAGGTCTCCTCAGCCGTATAGAGCCTTGATGTAACCTTAACCTCATACTCCCTTTCTTTGGAAAGCCCTATCATTAGGCCCTTAAAAATAACCCTTTCATTACTTTGAAACGACTTAAATTTATGAAATGTAAGTGGTATTCTCTTATTAAGAAAAGAAATAACATAAACATCCTTACACTTTCCCGTTAATCTCTCCTCCCTATAATAATAAGGATATTCAACCGTAGCCGTATACCATACCTCTCCATAAACCTCTCCCTCTGCACCAATAATAACTACAGAACCATCCGGTTTCACAACCGCCCCACTAATAATAACATCACCCTTGCTAACATAATCATTAACATCTCTAACCCTCTCACCCTTCGCCGACCTAATATCCAAAATAACCGCATTCTTACTTGCTACAATATCCTTTGCCCCCTCTTCTTCTTTTTCCCTTTTAATAACCCTCTCCTGTACTTTAACTATATACTTTGTCCCCTCTCTCTTTATCTCTAACCACTCTAACCTATTCCTATTATTACTAAGTATCCTCTTTTCTATCTCTTCTAACCTCTCATAACTAACAATTCTCCCATATTTCCGTATCCCATAACTGTCTAACTCCCTATAAAGAAGATCCCTAATATCCTTACTATAATGAATAACCCTAACCCCAAAAATAACATTAGATAAAAAAAATATAACTCCAATAACTATTACCACGGAAATAAGAAAAAAAGCATTTCTTCTAACCATATCCCTTATACCCATTAAACCATAGCTACTCAAAAGACTAATTTTATAAATGCCCTTCTTCTTTCTAATTTTAACATAATCATTATATCTAATTAAAATAATAATCTCACTTTGTGATATGTAATTTGCACTAATAACATCAATACCATCACCAATAAGCCTCTTAACAAATCTATCCACTTTACGTCCCTTAACACTAACCTTGACAACACTATTAAAAGTCCTAATGCCCATATATATCACCAGTAAATTATATGTAATTAACAAAAAGGTATAACCTCTAAGATATCACCCTCGATTAAGACTTCACTATCAACAAACTTCGTAATAAGAAGATTCTTTCCCCTAATTATACACTCACCATCCTTACTCTTAATACGCACTTCCTTAGCATTAAAATCCATTATTTCTATGTAGTTAACAATATTAACAGCCATTTTATAAATAGTAATTTTCGGCTCACTATCATTAATAAAATTACTCACTCTATCCTTAATTCTCATATAATATTATATGAAAAAAAGACTACTTGGTTAAAATTCTTCGCTTCACGTTCTTCTTACTTAAACTATTACTCTTACTCATATAGTCACTCATAATAGGCCTTCTTCTTTCTCCCCTATTACTACTATCAAGATAATTATTATAACTACTATTAATATCCATTACCCTTCTGTACTTTTCTAACTCCTTCTTCTCATTCAGTATCCTAATAACCATAACATCTAAAACCGCACTACCAAGAGCAAGAACAAACCCCGCAAACCTAAGCCCCATTAACGGCGTAACAAATAACGAAAGTCCCAAAAGAGCCGCAAAAGTAAGACTGTGACTAAAACCCCTTAACCTCTTAAAGTCAACATCCCCATACTTACCCTGAAACCTAATAAGCCTCTTAAGAAGAAAACTATCTGCATCCAAACTAGCAATCTTCCTAACCTGCTCCTCCATTTTATTCCTAACCACTTCATCATTCCACGCACTCTTTAAAATAATCTCATCCGCAAAATCCTTTCTCGTTCCCTTAGCACCATCATACTTCTCTATAATATAACGATCCCTCTTCTCTCTAATCTCCTTAATACTATCATCTTCCCCATAAAAAGGAAATTCCATTTTTCTACTTTTTCTCATACCAATTCCTCCTTCTATACCTTAATATCTTCTAACCTTACACTAACAAGCTTACTAATACCAGCCTCTTTCATTGTAATACCATATAAAGTATCAGCAAATTCCATCGTCTTTTTCTTATGCGTAATAAGAATAAACTGCGTCTTATCCCTAAACTTACTAAGATACTCCCCAAAACTATTAACATTAGCCTCATCCAAAGCTGCCTCTATCTCATCAAGAAGGCAAAACGGAACCGGTCTAACACTAAGAATAGCAAATAATAAACTAATAGCCGTAAACGTTTTCTCTCCTCCCGATAAAAGAGAAATATTTTGCAGTTTCTTACCAGGTGGCTCCGCATATATCTCAATACCCGTATTAAGAAGGTCATCCGGATCCACCATCCTAATATCAGCACTACCACCCCTAAATAACTCCTTAAATATCCTTTGAAATTCCCCTCTAGTCTTATTAAAAGTCTCCAAGAATCTCTCCTTCATAATACCATCCGTCTCTTCAATAATACTAAGAAGCGTATCCTCAGCCTTAAGAAGATCATCCCTTTGCTTAGAAAGAAACAGATACCTCTCACTAGCCTTACTATACTCAGAAGGAGCATTCATATTAACATCACCAAGCATCTTAATCTCCGTTTTAAGTTCATTAACAACCCTTCTAGCATCCTCTTCTTCCATATAAAGAGTATATTTATCTTTCGCCCCCTCAAACGTAAGATTATACTCACTAGTTAAGTTAAGAAGCAAGTTATCAAGTCTAACCTCTATCTTA
>USTO01000043.1 GCA_900557675.1 uncultured Mollicutes bacterium | reverse complement strand
TGTCACGCAGAAGATCGCGGGTTCAAATCCCGTCGGAACCGCCATTATATTGGTCTCATAGCTCAGTCGGTAGAGCAGAGGACTGAAAATCCTCGTGTCACTGGTTCAATTCCAGTTGAGACCACCATTTTCACAAAATCTAAACTAATTTATATGAAACTTACGATGAGTGAGTTTTTTTTTGCATTACTCCCCTACTTTATTGCAAAGAAAAAAGAACGGGATTAATCATTCTTTTTTCAATACATTTGTTATTGTTTTAGTTCCATAGAACGAATTTTGGCATCTTTTCGTTCTATAAATTTTCTTAGAACGAATTTTGGCGATTTTTCACTCTATGGACCCTAGAATAGGATAGTCTTTCAGCATTAAAGCATCTTTCTAACAAGTAATTTCCTATTTCATCTATCCTTGCTACTTTTTCCTTGTATAAAGGATCTGTAGTTATTACATAATATATTTTAGTACCACTTGTTAAAATTAAACTGTATTTTCTTGGTTTACCTGACCTTATTATAACTTTTCCTATATATATTCCATCTATTTTTTCTATTGGCACAGCAACTACATTATATATGTCATAAGGTTTACTTGTATGTACTATATAGTTTTCTGTTATATATAAGCCGTATCTTGGAAATTCTTTATCTAATTTATTATCTAGTTCATCACATATCATTCTTTTTTCGGTCATTGAATAATTATATCTAGTAGTAATTATTTCATAGAGAATTATTAATATAAATATCACTAGTATTATATAAGAGTAAATTACGTATTTTTTTTCTATATATGGAAGTAAATCTATAAGAACTATTTTTGTTAGAAAGCCTATTATTAATAGGGCTGTAATGATATGGGATACTATAACTAATTTCAGTTTCTTTAAAAATTTTTCACTATTTTTCATAAACACCTCTGTCACATTCGTTGTATATATAATACCACATAATTTTTTAATTTACAAATTTTGATTTTTATTTACCCCCAATAGGGCCCTTTGGTAAAAATACAACATTTCACTGAAAATTAACGGCAAAACTGTCAGTGAATTTCAATGGCACTCCTATATAAGCCTAATTATTTACTTGATGATGTACTTCTTTGGTATTTTCGGTTATTTTATCAAAGGTGTATCCGTTTGCTTTGGCATATTTTATTATATCTCTTAGGGCTCCGAGGGTATAATTGTTGTTTTCAAAGTCGTGCATTAGGACGACGTTAGCCCGATTATGGCTTAGAGCACTTGTTACGTTATTATAGACTTCGGCACTAGAAGATACATCACCGGCATCTCCAGAGAGGACATTCCAATCGAAATAGTGATAGCCGTTATTTGTTACTTCTTTAGTTAGTATAGTCATTATACCGTTATAGTACCTTCTACTTACGGTATTGCTACTTCCTCCTGGAAATCTTATTATTGTGGGTTTTATTCCTATTATGTTATTTACTTTATTTTGGATTTGCGTTAAATCGGCCCAATAGGCACTAGGACTGGAATAGACGGTGCTATAGTTATGGGTATTGGAATGCAAGGCTATGGTGTGTCCTTCGTTGTATTCTCTTTTTACATATTCGTTAAATGAGGGTGATGTTCCTATTACAAAGAAGGTTGCTTTGATATTTTCTTCTTTTAGTATTTCTAAGACTTTGGGGGTGGTTGTATAACTGGGGCCATCATCAAATGTTAGGTATATTACTCCCCTACTTTCTTGTTTGTTACTGGTTACGATAATGGTTCTTTGCATAATTGTTTCGTTTCCGGATTTATCTTTTACGGTATATGTTAATTTATTGGTTCCTTCTTGATTTGTATTTATGGTTCCTTCTACTTTGACATTATTTGTTAGATCTCCATCACAGTTATCACTAGCGGTATAGCCTTTCTCTTTATAGGTCGTTCCTTGTTTTAGATATATGGTAGTGGGTCCCTGTAGGGCTAGAAGAGGAGGCTGGTTGTCTTCGTATATGAGTTTTCTTTTAATGGTTGTTTTGTTTTTTGAGGTATCTTTTACGGTATAGGTTATGTAGTCCTCCTCTTCGTTTCTTTTTACTTTATTTGTTATGTCGCCATCGTAGTTATCGAGGGCGGTGTAGCCTTCTTCTTTATAGGTTTGGGCGGGGCAGACGGTTGTTTCGGCATTTCCTTGAAGGGTTATTTGCGGAGCGGTTTTATCGATTATTATTACGTTCCTTGTTTTTTTTAGTTTGAAAATGAGATAGGGATAGGTGTAGGTTACTTGGTACTCTCCTAGTTTGGTTTCGTCGATATTGTTTTTTATTTTTACTTTGGAGAGGAGGTTTTTTTGGTATTTGGGGGTGGTTACGCCTTGTTCTTTGTAAGAGTTTGGATAGGTTACTTTAGTGGGATTTGTTCCTTTTAGTTTTATATGGGGATAGGTTACTAATATGATGGTTGTTAATACTAGTAATATTGTTATAGTGATTATTGTATAGGGATGTTTGAGGGTTATTTTTATTTTATCTTTTGTCTTCATACTGCATACTCCTTTTTATTTCTTTATTTATTATAACATATATTTATTTTTTTATTGGTAAAAAGTTTGTGAAAGTTTTGGTATTTTTGTAGTATATGGTTTATTATTATGATATAATTATGGTGTGCCAAGGGCATATATTATATATTTATAAAGGAGGAAATATGGAACTTAAAGGAAGTAAGACAGAGAAGAATTTAATGGAGGCTTTTGCAGGAGAAAGTCAAGCTAGGAACAAGTATACTTATTATGCTAGTAAGGCTAGAAAAGATGGTTATGAGCAGATTGCTGCTATCTTTGAGGAAACGGCTAATAATGAAATGGAACATGCTAAGATGTGGTTTAAGGAACTTCATAATGGGATGATTCCTGATACTTTGGTTAATCTTGCTGATGCTGCTAATGGTGAAAACTTTGAATGGACCGATATGTATGATAGAATGGCTAAGGAAGCTAGAGAAGAGGGCTTTGAAAGGATTGCTTTTCTATTTGAGGGTGTTGCCAAGATAGAGAAAGAACACGAGGAGAGGTATAGAAAATTAATCTCAAATATTGAGGGTGGCATAGTATTTTCTAGAGATGGTGATAAGATCTGGAAATGTAGAAACTGTGGTCATATTGTGATTGGTAAAGATGCTCCAGCGGTTTGCCCTATTTGTGCTCATCCGCAAAGTTATTTTGAAATTAAGGCCGAAAATTATTAGTATATAGGAAATTATTAGTATATTAGAGGTTTGAGTGGAAAGGTATATTTTCTACTCATCTTTTTTTATATATAAAGAAAGAAAGCATCCGTGGGGGTGCTATCTATCTAGATCTTTTGGTAATATCATTAGGCTAACGAGGCCTGATACCATTACTAGGATATATACTATTCTTGTAAATAGGGTTCCATCCCCGAATAGGTATTCGACTAGGTTAAAGTTGAGTATTCCAACTAAACCCCAGTTTATGGCACCGATAGTACTTATTACAAGGCAAACTTTTAGTAGCGTATTCATTTTTTTCCTCCTTTATTGTTATTGCTATTAGTATTTTTTACAGAAACTTCAAAATTATACAAAAATTTTTATTTGGTATCATAATGGATAATGGAATACATATATTTTATCAGAAAGATGAATGAGGTGAAAAATGAAAAGAGTTGTACTTACTTTGGTTTTATGTGGTGTCTTTCTTCTTACGGGATGTAAGTCTTATAATGAAAGGGATATTGTTAAGGAACTGGAAAATAAGCTAAATAAGGCAAATTCGTACTTTGTACAAGGGGAAATGGAGATTACTAATAACGAAGATATTTACACTTACAGTGTTGAGGTATCTTTCAAGGAAAAGGATAATTACAAGGTTGTTTTGACTAATACGTCTAATGATCATACGCAGGTTATTTTAAGGAATAGTGATGGGGTTTATGTGGTTACGCCTTCGCTTAATAAGAGTTTTAAATTTCAGAGTGACTGGCCTTATAATAATTCGCAAGTTTATTTGCTTAAATCTTTGATAGAGGATATGAGTAATGAGGATGGCAGGAGTTTTGAAAAGAATGATAAGGGGTATGTTTTTACGACGAAGGTTGTTTATCCTAATAATGAGAAGTTAGTTAAGCAGTCTATTTCTTTGGATAAGAAGCTTAATATTGATGTGGTTAGGGTTTTGGATAAGGATAATAATACACAGATTAAGATGAAGTATAATAGGATTGATTGGAATAAGGGATTTAGTGATGATTATTTTGATTTGAGTAGTATTATTGATGTTACAGAAGCAAGAGAGAAATCGAGTGTTGATAATGGAAATATGAATAGTAATAGTAATAGTAATGATAACTCTAATATGAATAATAATAGTAATAGTGATAGTAGTGTTAAGGACAGTGATAATGACAGGGGTAACCTTAATGGGGATAATAGTGATACTAGTGATAATTCTAATATGAATAGTAATAGTAACACTAATACTAATACTAACACTAATACTAATACTAACACTAATACCAATACTAATGAGGATAGTAGTAAGACAGAGACTAAGGAAACGGCTAGTTTAGATGATGTTATTTATCCTATGTATCTTCCTAGTAACACATACTTAAAGGGCACAGAAAAGTTTAAAACGGATACAGGACAGAGATTAATTCTAACGTTTGAGGGTGATAATCCGTTTACACTCGTAGAAGAGACGGTCACGAGAAGTAAGGATCACGAGATTATTCCGACGTACGGGGAATTGGAACTTCTTCTAGATGCTGTTGCTATTGTGAATGATAATTCAGTGAACTGGATTAGTAATGGAACGCAGTACTACATCACGAGTGATACTCTCGCTACTTCTTCCCTACTCGAAGTGGCAAGGTCTATTAGTGTTCTTCCAGTATCTAAGTAAAGAAAGAAGCTTATATGGCTTCTTTTTAATTCCCTATTGGGGGGTAAATATATATAGTATAGTAAATATTAAGATAATATATATGGGGCTGTATAAGTCCCTTTACCTAATTTAATAGATGTAGTAGGACTTAGATAAAATACTGGGGTTACACCTCCAGTGGTATTAATGTTAAGATTGTTATAGACACTTCCTGTCGAATATAAAACCCAAACAAAACTAGGATCGTTTGAATTTGGTGTCATAAACCACTGCCAATTACTTGAATTAAATAACCAATCCTTTAATTTACAACTACTACTATAACTACCTAAACTAGTTTCTGTTGCACAAGTTCTTCCGGCAGCATATCCGTAATCACTTGGGTACATTAATCCTACGTAGCCATCCCAATATAGTGGTCTATCGTTATTATATTTTTTTGTTCCCCTTTCATATTCATATATTGCTTGTGTATTAGGACTACTATTATCCCCCCCTAAATAGAATCTACTAACATTAACTTTACTTTTACTTTTTTCTGTTAAACTATAATTAAGATAATTATTTGTTCCTTTCCACCAATCACCACTGTTTAAGAGTTTCATAACATTTGATCCGCTTATTTGGTTATTGCTATAAGTTCCATTTGTTATTGTTGCCCATATATTGTTATTACCGCTATCCCATGCATAAGTCTTAGTATTTCCATTTGTTAGTGTGGTTGCTTTTATTACTTTAACTAAGTTTTGACCGGCATTTTCTTCATATATACTCCCTATTATTCTATATAAACCTCTATCTGGACAAGTACTCTGTCCTTCCATATCTA
>USTO01000042.1 GCA_900557675.1 uncultured Mollicutes bacterium | reverse complement strand
CTCTAGGATATAGCGGAAAATCAACCCTCCCAGGACATCTATTAGATTTCTCTATCGGCCAGTATGATACCTATACCCCAATCCAATTATCACAGTATATAAACACTATAGCATCAGGAGGAATAAGATTAAAACCATATCTCTTAAAAGAAGTATATAGCCCAAGTACAACCGGTGAAAAACTAGGAGACAAAATCTATACTGCCGAAACAACAGTACTAGGCCATGTCGATGTTGAAGACAAATACATAAATAGAGTAAAAGAAGGCTTTAACGCCGTTGTAACAAGAGGACTAGGATATGGCTATATGGGATCTTACTACAATTCATCAGGAAAAACCGGAACTAGCCAAAGCTTTATAGATACCGATGGAGATAAAGTAGTAGATACAGAGACTATAACAACCTCATTCGTAGGTTACTCACCCGCTGATAACCCCGAAATGAGTATTGTCGTTGTAAGCCCTGACGTTGGCTATGGTGATGGATATAAAAGCAATGTAACCAAACGAATAAGTAGTCAAGCAGTTGATAAATACTTTGAATTAAAAAATAATAACCAATAGTAGGTTGCAAACCCAAAACTAATGTACTATAATAATAAATAAAGGAGAACGACTATGAATAAAGAAACCCTAAAAAGCTTAGCCCATAATCTACTCTTTGATATGAAAGATGAAGAGTACGAAACCCTAAGCAAAGAATTCGATATAATACTAAAACAAATGAAACTAATTGAAAGCATTCCCAATATAGAAAAGGTAGAGCCAATGTTCTATCCCTTTCCCTTAGAGGATGTCGAAATGCGAGAAGACGAAGTAACCGAAAGAATAAGTACTGAAGACTTACTCCAAAACGCAAGTAGCTATGAATACGATATGATAAAAGTACCAAAGGTGGTGGAATAATGACAGATAAAACAATAGATATAATAAGATCCTCTCTCGATAACGGTGATATAACACCAGAAGAACTATTTATCGAGAGCATAACCAAAGCAAAACACTACGAAGAATACAATTCCTTTGTAACCATACTTGAAGAAAAACCCCAAACAATTGGTGATAGCATCCTAAAAGATATACCCTATGCCCTAAAAGACAATATATCTACCAAAGGAATACTAACAACCGCCTCATCAAATATTCTAAGTAACTATGTACCCATATTTGATGCCACTGTATATAAAAAACTACAAAAAAGCGGTGCTGTCCTAATGGGAAAAACCACTATGGACGAGCTTGCAATGGGAGGAACAGGAACTACTGCTCATACAGGAAAGGTCCTCAATCCGTGGGATAAAGAAAGACAAATAGGCGGATCATCTGCCGGTTCAGCCAGTGCTGTAGCTCTCGGAATAGTACCCTTTGCTATCGGTAGTGATACAGGAGACTCTATCCGTAAACCCGCATCTTATGGAGGAATAGTAGGCTTTAAACCAACTTATGGAAGAATATCAAGATATGGCCTCTTTCCCTTCGCATCAAGCTTAGACCACGTAGGAGTCCTTGCCCGTAATGTCAAAGACTGTGCTATTGTAACAGATATCATAAAAGGACGCGACAATAAAGATATGACTAGCCTTCCCGATGATAACGAGAACTATACTTCCGTTTTAACTAATGATGTAAAAGGTAAAAAACTATTCTATGTAAAAGAAATAGTAAATCCCGAAAACTATACCGATAAAGAAGTATTAGAAAACCTTTCAAGTTTTGAAAATACCCTACGGGTTCTAAGAAACGAAGGCTTTATAATCGAAGAAGAAAGCATCGACCCCAAACTATTAGAGGCCCTAAATCCCGCCTATATGGCCCTATCTTGTGCTGAAGCAACAAGCAATAACGCTAACCTAAACGGAATAGCCTTTGGAAATAAAAAAGACGGTCAAACAACTGAGGAAATAATGTTTAATACCAGAACTGCCGGATTTAGTGAATTAATAAAAAGAAGATTTGTTCTAGGAAGCTATATATTAAGAAGAGAAAACCAAGAAAAACTCTTCCTAAATGCCGCTCGTGTAAGAAGACTAATCACAGATAAAATAAATAAACTCTTTGAAAAATACGATGCTCTCATATTACCAGCAACATCCAAAACCGCACCCCGTTTCGGAGAAAAAAACGATAACCTATCTCCCGAATACCTAGTCTTAGATAACCATCTCATAATAGGAAACTTCGGAGGTTACCCATCTATAACTATTCCGTCTGGAACCATAAATAATATGCCCATCGCTATAAACATAACAGCCAAGGCCAAAGAAGATGCCAAACTATTAAATATAGCCCATAAAGTAGAAGAAATACTAGACTGTAGCAATAAAACCGCTAAAGGAGATGAAAAAAATGTATAAAACCGTCATCGGACTAGAAGTCCATCTAGAATTAAAAACCAAATCCAAAAACTTTTCACCCGCTGAAAACAGCTATTCCTCATCTCCCAATTCTAACGTTTCCGTAATAGATTTAGGTTACCCAGGAATATTACCAACTATCAATAAAGAAGGCGTAAAAAACGCCCTCAAAGTAGCCCTTGCCCTAAACTGTAATATCCCTTCCTATCTATCATTTGATAGAAAAAACTACTTCTATCCCGACCTTCCCAAAGGATATCAAATAACACAGTTAAATAATCCCATTGGGACAAATGGATACGTAATGATAAATATAGATGGCCAAGATAAAAAAATCCTTATTCACGATACCCACCTAGAAGAAGATACCGCTAGCCTTGATCACTACGATACATATTCCCTCTTAGACTATAATAGATGCGGAGTACCACTCTTAGAAACAGTAACAGAGCCCTGTATATACTCTGCCGAAGAAGCCGTAGTCTTCCTCGAAACCTATAAAAATATAGCCCTATATCTAGGCGTAAGTGATGCCCGCAATGACCTCGGCCAAGTCCGCTGTGATGTCAACGTTTCCCTTATGAAAGAAGGAAGTACCACTCTAGGAACTAGAGTAGAAATGAAAAACATCCCATCCTTTGCAGCTGTCAAAGCATCTATTATAGCTGAAGTAAAAAGACAAACCAAGATTCTTGAAGAAGGCGGTACTATCGAAATGGAAACCCGTCGCTATGACGAAGCCACCGATATGACTTACCCCCTAAGAAAAAAAGTCGAGGCTGTCGACTATAAATACTATAACGAAAGCAATATTCCAAGAATAAAACTAACTAAAGACTTTATCGAAACCATAAAAAAAAGTTTACCCCTTCTTGCTTACAATAGAGCAAATAAGTACGTAAACGAATACAATATAAGTAGAAAAGACGCAAATACCCTAACAAGAGATAAAAAACTATCCGACTACTTCGACAAAGTCCTAGACGGAAAAATATCTCCCATTACCGCCTCTAACTATGTACTAAATATCCTTGTCGGTAATATCAATAAACTATGTCTTGAAATAGATAAAATAAAAATAACACCCCAAGAACTAAGAGACCTAATAACCAAAGTAGAACAAGGAAATATCTCCATAAAACAAGCCAAAGAAGTAATAAACGAAAGCTTAGAAAAAGACATAGCCCCATCTATAATCATAAAAGAAAAAAACATAATGCAAATAACAAATAAAGAAGAATTAACCAATGTAGTAAACAAAATACTAGATACAAATCCAAACCTAGTCACAGACTACCATAACGGAAAAAGAGTATTTGACTACCTAATAGGACAAATAATGAAAGAAACCAAAGGCAAAGCCAACCCAAGTATATCAAGTAATATACTAAAACAAGAATTAGAAAGAAGGATGAATTAAATGTCAGGACACTCAAAATGGTCAACCATTAAAAGAAAAAAAGGCCTAATCGACGCCGAACGAGGCAAAGTATTTCAAAAACTAGCCAAAGAAATCTACGTCGCAGCCAAAAGCGGAGATAAAGATCCCGCCAATAACTCTAACCTAAGAATGGTTATCGAAAAAGCCAAAAGTGAAAATATGCCCAAAGCAAATATCCAAAGTGCAATCGATAAAGCCCATAGCAAAGCTGGTGAAGAAAACTACGAAAGCCTAAGATACGAAGGATATGGCCCTGGAGGAATAGCCATCATAATCGATTGCCTAACCGACAATCGCAATAGAACCGCTAGCTTTGTAAGAAGTACCCTAACCAAAAGAGGCGGAAACCTCGGAACAGACGGATCCGTAAGCTATCTCTTTGAAAGAAAAGGCGTTATCGCTCTCGATAATACCAATATCGATATCGATAAACTAATGGAAGTACTACTAGAACTAGATATCCTCGATTTTATCGAGAACGAAGACAGTATCGATATCTATACCACTCCCGATAACTTCCTAAACACCAAAGAAACCCTTGAAAAAGAAGGCTATACAAACTTTATCGTAACCGAAGTAACAATGGTTCCAAGTAACTATATTACCCTAGACGGAGAAACCAAAGAAAGAGCCATAAACCTAATCGAAGAACTAGAAAATATCGATGACGTCCAAAACATATATCACAATTTAGAATTATAAATAAAATAAATAGGAGGATTTGCAAATAAAATTGGTAAAACCGTTCAAACTCTTAGAAATTGGGATAATAAAGGAACTTTAAAACCCCACCATATAACGGCAGGTGGAACAAGATATTATTCCCAAGAACAACTTAATCATTTTTTAGGTTTAAAATCGAAAGATAAACTAAACAAGAAAACTATCGGTTACTGTAGAGTTAGTTCTCATAAGCAAAAAGATGACCTTGAAAGACAGATTGAAAATGTAAAAACATATATGTATGCAAAAGGTTATCAATTCGAGATTATTTCTGATATTGGAAGTGGAATAAACTACAACAAAAAAGGATTAAATCAATTGATAGATAAGATTACTAATTCAGAAGTAGATAAAATAGTAGTCCTTTATAAAGATAGATTAATTAGATTCGGATATGAGTTAATAGAAAATCTTTGTGATAAGTATGGAACTACTATTGAGATTATAGATAATACCGAGAAAACAGAAGAACAAGAGTTAGTAGAAGATTTAATTCAAATAGTTACTGTGTTTAGCTGTAGGTTTCAAGGTAAAAGAGCTAATAAAGCTAAGAAAATGATTAAGGAGTTGATAGAGGATGATACTTGCGAAGAAAGTTAGGTTATATCCCAGTGAAACACAAGAGCAAAAACTATGGCAATCAGTAGGTACCGCAAGATTTATATATAATTGGACACTTGCGAAGCAAGAAGAAAATTATAAAAATGGTGGTAAATTTATATCTGATGGTGTTCTTAGGAAAGAAATAACTCAACTAAAAAAGAATGAATTAAGTTGGTTAAATGAAGTATCTAATAATATTGCGAAACAAGCTGTAAAAGATGCCTGTGATGCATACAAAAGATTTTTTAAAGGATTATCAGATAAGCCAAGATTTAAGACTAAGAAAAGAAGTAAAAAGTCTTTTTATAACGATAATGTAAAACTTAATGTTAAAGATAACAAATTAGTCAATATCGAAAAAATAGGTTGGATTAAAACTAATGAGCAACTACCTATTGGAGTCAAATATAGTAATCCAAGGATAAGCTATGATAATAAGTATTGGTATATTTCAGTAGGTATAGAGCAAGAGGAAAACCAAGAAGAATTAACAGATATATCGTTAGGAATAGATTTGGGTCTTAAAGACTTAGCAATATGTTCTGACGGTACAGTTTATAAAAATATAAATAAAACTTATATGGTCAGAAAAATCGAAAAAAGATTAAAAAGACTACAAAAACAAGTAAGTAGAAAATATGAGAAAAATAAAAAAGGAAAGGAGTATGTCAAAAC
>USTO01000041.1 GCA_900557675.1 uncultured Mollicutes bacterium | reverse complement strand
GGTTGCTAAGGCTGTTAATTTTGGAATTTTATATGGTATTAGTAGCTATGGGTTATCGGAAGATTTGGGTATTAGTATCAGCGAAGCTAAAGACTTTATGAAAAGGTATTTTGAAACTTATCCTGGTATAAAGGAATATATGAATAGGGAAATTGAGGATGCATATCGGCTTGGTTATGTGAAGACGATTATGAACAGAAAGAGGGTTATTACGGAACTTAGTAGTAGCAACCGGATGATTAGGAGTATGGGTGAGAGGATTGCTCTTAATACGAAGGTGCAGGGTAGTGCGGCCGATATTTTGAAGATGGCTATGATTAATATTGACAGGAGATTTAGAGAAGAGGGTATTAGGAGTAAGATGCTTTTGCAAGTCCACGATGAGCTTATTTTTAATGTTCTTTGTAGTGAGATAGAAGTGGTTACGGGTATTATTAGAGAGGAAATGGAGAATGTGTATAAGCTTAGTGTTCCTTTAAGGGTTGATATTAATTATGGAAAGAATTGGTATGAGGCGAAGTAGGGTATATATTATATAGAAAGAAGTAGAGGTGATTGTGATGCCTGAATTACCAGAAGTTGAGACTGTTAGAAGGAGTCTTTTGCCAAGATTAGTTGGTAAAAGGATAGAGGGAGTTAGTATTTTTTATAATGGTATTATTGAGTATCCTAGTCCTAGTAAGTTTAAAGAGGAAATTAGGGGGCAGGTTATTCGGGATATTATGAGAAGAGGGAAGTGGCTTATGTTTGTTTTGGATGATTATTATTTATTTAGTCATCTTAGAATGGAGGGTAAGTTCTTCTTTAGGGATAGGAATGTAACTCGGAGTAAGCACGAACATGTTATCTTTGATTTGGGTGATATTTCTTTTAGGTATGATGATACGAGGAAATTTGGAAAGATGCTTCTTATTGAAAAGGGTGATATTTATAAGAGGGGGCCTCTTCCTCTTTTGGGATTAGAGCCTTTTGATGAGGGTATGGATGTTAATTATTTAGTGGAGAAGTTTAGGGGTAAGAGAGTGCCGATTAAGACGGTGTTACTTGACCAGAATATTATTGCCGGAATTGGGAATATTTATGCTAATGAGATTTTATTTATGAGTGGTATTAATCCGTTAAAGAGTGCAGGGACTTTGTCTTTAAAGGAGATTGGGGATATTATTTGTAATAGTAGGATTATTCTTAGTAAGGCTATTGAAGAGGGTGGTAGCACGATAAGGAGTTATTCTTCGGTAGATGGAGTACACGGGTTGTTTCAGAATGAGCTTTCTGTTCATAATAGGGATGGGGAGAAGTGTCCAAAGTGCGGATGTGTTATTGAGAAGATAGTGGTTGGAGGAAGAGGAACGTATTATTGTCCAAAGTGTCAGGGATAATATTTCTTTTCTTTTTCGTTTGCAAAAATTGTAAAAATAAAAAGTTTTGCAAATGCACTTGCAAAACTTTACATTTTAACTATTTTGTGTTAATATGTAATTGGAGATGAAAAATATGATAATTAGAGAAAAGTATTTAAAGAAAATGATTGATGCTAAAGATACGGATTTTATAAAAGTTATAACTGGTGTAAGAAGAAGTGGGAAATCAACATTATTATTAATGTTTAGAGATTATTTACTTGCAAAGGGGGTAAAAGAAGAAAATATAGTTCATATTAATTTTGAGTCTGCTAAGTATGATGATATAAAGGATTATAAGGATTTATACAAGTATATAGAAGATAAAGTTAAAGATGAGAAGATATATTTATTACTTGATGAAATTCAAAGTGTTAGTTCTTGGGAAAAGGCTATTAATTCTTTTAAAGTTGATTTTAATATGGATATATATATAACGGGTTCTAATGCTTATTTATTATCGAGTGAACTTTCTACTCTTTTATCAGGAAGATATATTGAAATAAAGATGTATCCTTTATCTTTTAAAGAATTTTTAGTATTTAATAATTATGATGAGAATAATTTGGAAGAAAAGTTTAATGAGTATTTAAAATATGGTGGACTTCCGGCTATTACGTTAATTAAGGGAAATGATGAACTTATTTTATCTTATTTAAATGATATATATAATACTATTGTAAAAAAGGATATAATAGATAGAAATAATATAAAAGATGTGGCATTACTTGAAAATATTATTAAGTATTTATTTAATAATGTGGGTAGTCCAATATCTTCAAATAAAATAAGTGATTATTTAAATAGTAATAAAGTGGTTCAGAAGTCTAATCATCAAACTATTGATAATTATTTGAATATGCTTGAAAAGTCATATATTATTTATAAGGCTGATAGAACGGATGTTAAGAGTAAATCTTTATTAAAGACTTTAGGGAAATATTATGTTTCGGATAGTGGTATAAGAAATATTATTCTTGGTTTTAGAAATATAAATGAGGGTCATCTTCTCGAAAATATTGTTTACTTAGAACTTTTAAGAAGGGGTTATAGAGTTAATATTGGTAAAATTGGGGATTATGAAGTTGATTTTGTTGCTGAAAATCCGCATACAATAAGGTATTATCAAGTGGCACAATCAATTAGTGATGAAGATGTGAGAGCTAGGGAAATAAGAAGTTTAGAAAATATACCGGATAATTATGAAAAGATTATTTTATCTATGGATAAGAGTATTAATAATGATTATAATGGTATTAAGGTTAGGAATATTATTAGCTGGCTTTTAGATAGTGAGGAATAGTTTGTTATTATTTATAATCTATATCCTTGCCCACGATAGTGCCCTCTTAAATTGTAATGAATGTATGAAATTTTGAAAAATTTTTACGAATTTTTATTTACAAATTGTTAATTTTATTATATACTTAATTAAAGAAGTTCATTAAGGGGCGAAGTGATATGAAGAGTAGTAGATTATTGAAGTATTTTGAGATGTATGTTAAAAAATTTGATATGAATAATATGAATGTTAAGGCTAGGTATTTCCACAGTCTTAAATCTATGGATTTGGCAAGGGATATTGCTAGTAGTTTGGATATTTTTAATGAAGAAGAGATTGTGGTCTGCGAACTTATTGCCCTATTTCACGATATTGGTGGCTTTGATACTGGTACGAATTATTATATGGTTGAGGATATGTCTAATGATTATTCGATGAAGAGTATAGAGATTCTTTTTGAGGGTGGTCTTCTTAGAAGGATTACTCCTGATACTAAATATGATAATTTTATTAAGGTGGCTATTTATGCTCATAATAAGATTGGTCTTCCTAGTAATATTGATAATAAGATGAAGAGTTATTGTAAGGTTATTAAGGATGCTCACAAGATTGATAGTTTTAGGATGGTTATTAATTATCCTTATATTGATACGAGAATTGATAGTTACCCTAGTGGGGGTGTATATGAGAAATTTAGGGGTTTTGAGGAAGTGGATATTAGGCTAGCGGACAATAATGCGGATGAGGTTTTAGTGGTTTTGTCTAGTATATTTGCTCTTAATTACAGGTACAGTTATGAGGTTCTTATTAATGAGAATTATATTGGTAAGATTCTTAATAGTTTGACCTTTGGTGATAAGAATGTGGAAGCTTTTATGAAGCAGATTGCAGGGGTCTTATCTAATTATTTGAATAGAAAAGTTTTGGTATAATGGCTATGAAGAAGAGGAGTAGTAAGTAAGTGACTTATAGAGAGTTAACGGTTGGTGGAAGTTAATGGGAACTACTTACGAAGGTTGCTTTGGAGCTAGGCGTAACTCCGGCGTTAGGGGGGAAAAGAGGTAGCTGGTTAGTTATGAAATAAGGTGGTACCACGGCAAAGTTCGTCCTTTATATGGAGGGGCTTTTTTATATATAAAGAAAGGTGCTAATTTATGGGGACCTGTAGGGCAAAAATATATAATTAATTTATTATTAAGTAATATAGCACTGAAACTGGAAAGAAAATTTGTAATTTTGTTAATTTATGTATTGACAATGTAACTTACTTATGATAACATTGACCCATAAGGCGGTGGTGGTTATGTTTAGAGTGTATAAATTTGGATTGTATCTTGATTGGGGACAAATGTAATGATAAAAGAATATTTGAAAGTAGCAGATATATAATTGTTATTTAGGCAATAGGAAGGATTGATATTATGTTAGAAAAGAAATATGATCATAAATTGGTAGAAAGTGATAAGTATGAAAAGTGGTTAGAGGGGGACTTTTTTAAGAGCGGTGATATGAGTAAAGAGCCTTATTGCATCGTTATTCCACCTCCTAATGTTACGGGTAAACTTCATTTGGGGCATGCTTGGGATACGTCTATTCAGGATATTTTGATTAGGTATAAGAGAATGGATGGGTATGATGCTTTATGGGTACCTGGTATGGACCACGCTGGTATTGCAACGCAAGCTAAGGTTGATAAGAAGCTTAGAGAAATGGGTATTAATCCGCGTGGTATTTCTAGAGAAGAGTGGTTAGAACATGCTTGGGCTTGGAAAGATGAGTATGCGGATAATATTCATAAACAATGGGCGAAGATGGGTCTTAGTTTGGATTATTCTAAGGAGAGGTTTACACTTGATGATGGGTTATCAAGGGCTGTTAGAGATGTTTTTGTTAGGCTTTATAATGAGGGGCTTATTTATAGGGGAGAGAGGATTATTAACTGGGATCCTGTACAGATGACGGCTTTATCTAATGAAGAGGTTATTTATAAGGACATAGAGGGAGCTTTCTATCATATTAAGTATATGTTAGAGGGTAGTGATAGTGAGTATTTAGAGGTAGCAACGACAAGACCGGAGACTTTATTTGGGGATACGGGAGTTGCGGTTAATCCTAATGATAGTAGGTACAGTAAGTTTATTGGTAAGAGGGTAGTTCTTCCTATTTTGGGCAAACTTATTCCCATTGTTGGTGATGAGCATGCTGATCCGGAATTTGGTACAGGGGTTGTTAAGATTACTCCGGCTCACGATCCTAATGACTTTGAGGTTGGTAATAGGCATAATTTAGAGAGGGTTATTGTTATTAATCCTGATGGTTCTATGAACGAGCATTGTGGTAAGTATGAGGGAATGGATAGGTTTATATGCCGTGAGGAACTTATTCGTGATTTGGAAAAAGATGGCTTACTTCTTGAAGTGGAGAATATTACTCATAGTGCACCGTTTAGTGAGAGAAGTGATGCTTTAGTTGAGCCTTATTTGTCTAAGCAATGGTTTGTTAAGATGAGGGAACTTGCGGACAGGGTTTTAGAGAACCAAAAGAATGTGGATACGAAGGTTAATTTTGTTCCTGAGAGGTATGAGAAGATTATGAATCACTGGATGGAGATTACTTATGATTGGTGTATTAGTAGGCAACTTTGGTGGGGTCATCGTATTCCGGCTTGGTACAGAGGGGATGAGGTTTATGTTGGCATAGATGCTCCTCTTGGAGAGGGCTGGGTACAGGATAGTGATGTGCTTGATACTTGGTTTAGTAGTGCTTTATGGCCTTTTTCAACTCTTGGTTTTCCTGATGATACGGAGATGTTTAAGAGGTATTATCCTAATGATGTGCTTGTTACGGGTTATGATATTATTCCGTTTTGGGTTAATAGGATGACTTTTCAGGGTCTTCATTTTACGGGTAAGAGACCGTTTAGGGATTGTTTAATTCACGGGCTTATTAGGGATAAGATTGGTAGGAAGATGAGTAAGAGTTTGGGTAATGGGGTGGACCCAATGGATGTTATTGATAAGTACGGATGTGATAGTTTGAGGTTCTTTCTTACGACTAGTAGTGCTAGTGGTATGGATCTAAGGTATGATGAGGAGAAGGTGGCTTCTACTTGGAACTTTGTTAATAAGTTATGGAATGCTAGTAGGTTTGTTCTTATGAATATTGGGGATTTGACAAAGAAC
>USTO01000040.1 GCA_900557675.1 uncultured Mollicutes bacterium | reverse complement strand
CATATGTACGGGTACTCTTATTGTTCTGGCTTGGTCAGCGATAGCACGGGTTATGGCTTGTCTAATCCACCAAGTGGCATAAGTTGAGAATTTGTATCCTTTTTCGGCATCAAATTTTTCAACGGCTTTCATAAGGCCAATGTTTCCTTCTTGAATTAGGTCTAAAAATAGCATACCGCGTCCTACGTATCTTTTGGCTATTGATACTACTAAACGGAGGTTTGATTCGGCTAAGATATTTTTGGCTTCTTCATCACCGGCTACTATTCTTTCTGATAAAGCGGTTTCTTCTTCGAGGGAAAGTAAACTTATTTTACCTATTTCTTTTAGATACATTCTAACGGGATCATTTATGGTTAGTTCTTTGGCAAGAGTACTATCTTTTAAGAGGTCTTCAAAGTCTCCTCCTTCATCTTCGTCTTCAGTCTCCCCTACCATATCTTCATCTGTTGCTACTTGGATATTGTTTTCCATAAAACTATTGTATAAGTCATCAAGGGAATCGCTATCTAAATCGAGGCCTTTTAATCCTTTGGCTATTTCTTCGTAAGTTACATAGCCTTTTTCTTTTCCTTGTTTTATTAGTTCTTCTTTTCTATCCTCAAAGCTTTTTATTTCCTCTATCATTTTCTCACTCCTTTTATTTCCATTATCTTACTTAATATCTGAGCTTTTTTTATTGGGTCTGGTTCTTTTCGTAGTTCTTCTTCGAGTTTGTTTATTTTATTTTTCTTGGGGTATTCGTTTATAAGGTATATATAGTCGTCGATTTCTTCTTTAGTATATTTTTCTTTTAAATTCATACTGATTATTTCTTGGAATATTTTATACAGTTCTTCTTCATTTACTAAACTTGTTATAAAGTCGGCGACTACTAGAATACCATATTTATGATAAAATGTAAATATTTCATTTGCTAAAAAGCGTAAATTATCATTGGGAAAGTATGATAATTTTTCTTCAACGTATTCTAGGACTTCTTTTTCTTTAATCATATAGTATAAGAGATTTCGTTGAGCGGTTTCGTATTTTCCATAACTTTTGGGTTTTATTACGGCTTTTGGCAAGTCTTTTGGTTTTATTACTTCAAAACTTTGTAGTTTCTTTTTTAATACATCGTATCCCACCCCGTATTCTTTTTCTAATTTTTTTATGGTTAATTCTTTTAATAGTTCATCATCTAATTTTGATAATTCTTTTAAGGCTTCGTTTATGTATTTGGATATTTCTTCAACATCGGTAAAGTTTTTGTTTCCTTTATAGATATTCATTTTGAATTCTAATGTGCTAATGGGATTATTTATTTTGGCTAGAAAGCTTTCTTTACCACGGCTTAGAATGTATTCATCGGGATCTAAGTTATCTTCTAATCTTACTACTTTGGGTACTACATCTATTTCTTCAAAGATTTTAATGGCCTTAGTGGTTGCTTCTTCACCGGCTTTATCACCGTCAAAACAAAGGATAATATTGGTAGCCATTTTCTTTAAGTTAAGGGCATTTTGTTTAGTTAAGGCGGTTCCCATAGTTGCAACACAACTTACAACTCCTATTGAGTACGCTCTTATGACATCCATAAAGCCTTCCATTACGATAATGGTATCGTTTACTTTTAGGTGTTCACGGGCATTATGGTAGTTATAGAGCATTGTTCCTTTTTTAAAGATATTTGTTTCTTTGGTATTTACGTATTTGCTTCCATCTTTGGTATTGTATATTCTTCCGGAGAAGGCCACAACATTTCCTTTTAAATCGAATAAGGGAAACATTATTCTATTTAAAAAGATATCTTTGGTTTGTTCATTTGTAAGGCCTATATTTATTAGTTTGTTTAGTTCATAACCGCTTCCGAGAAGATATTCGGTTAGGGATACTTTGGTCATTGATAGGCCTATTTTGAACTTATTTATTAGTTCATCGTTTATTTGTCTACTATGTAAATATTCGATTGCATTTTTTCCAAGAGTGGTATTTATGTTATTTTGATAAAATTTGCACGCTTTATCATATATTTCATAACTTATATCGTCTTTTTTTTCTTTGGGGGATGTGTTTATATTGTATCCTAAGCGTTCTCCTAGTAGTTTTACGGCTTCGTAATATGTTATGTGTTCATAACTGGATACGAAGTTAAAAACGTTTCCTGAGGCTCCACACGAGAAACAGGTATATATTTGTTTATCGGGGGAGACACTCATTGAGGGGGAATGGTCATCGTGAAAGGGGCATACTCCAAAGTAGTTTTTGCCTTTTTTTGTTAAGGGGAGATAAGCTGATATGATACTTACGATATCGGTTTTGGCTCTTATTTCGTTAACTATTTCATTTGTTATCATTTGGTCCCCCCTTTCTTTTAGTTATTTTATGAACATACTGTCTCCAAAAGAGAAAAAGCGGTAATTGTTTTTGACAGCCTCATTATAGGCATTTAGTATTATTTCTTTGGAACTAAAAGCACTAACAAGCATTATTAGGGTTGACTTTGGTAAGTGGAAATTGGTAATTAAAGCATCTATGGCCTTGAATTTATAGCCTGGATATATGAAGATATCGGTATCTCCACAGCATTCTTTAAATGTATTGTATTTTGTCATTATTGTTTCTAGTACTCTAGTTGTCGTGGTGCCTACGGATATTATTCTTCTTCCTTCTTCCTTAGCTTTATTTAAGATACTTGCTGTTTCTTTATTCATATTATAATACTCACTGTGCATTTTGTGTTTGGTTACGTCTTCTACGGATACGGGTCTAAATGTGCCTATACCAACGTGGAGTGTTACAAAGCATATTTCTATGCCTTTATTTTTTATTTGGTCTAGTAATTCTTGGGTAAAGTGTAATCCAGCGGTTGGAGCAGCGACACTTCCGGTATTTTTGGCGTATATGGTTTGGTAACGGTCTTTATCTTGGAGTTTTTCGTGAATATATGGTGGAAGGGGCATTGTCCCTAGTTTATCTAATATTTCTAATAGTACTCCTTCGTATATTAATTGGAATTTTTTTATACCGTCTTCTAATTCTTCGATGCATTTTGCTTTTAGCATTCCTTCACCAAAGGTAACTATGGTTCCTTTTTTTACTCTTTTTCCTGGTTTTACTAGGGCCTTCCAAGTATGGTCGAGAACGTTATTTAATAGTAGTAGTTCAATAGTGGCACCGGTTTCTTCTTTGGTTCCTATAAGGCGAGCTGGTAATACTTTGGTATCGTTTAAGACAAGGACGTCTCCTTTATCTAAATAGTTTATAATGTTTTTAAATGTTTCGTGTTTTACCTCTCCGGTTTCTTTGTCAAGCACCATTAGTTTTGAGTTATCTCTTTTTTCTAGGGGTGTTTGGGCAATTAATTCGGGGGGTAAATTGTAATCAAAATCTTCAGTTCTCATAATAATCCTCTTTCAAACGTATATATTATAGCATATATTTTTGTAAATGCAAACAAAAAGTTTAGTAAAGTTAATTTTTGGGAGTTTTTTTGTATTCTTTTCTTTCTTTTATTATATAGGCAACTTCATTTATTAGTTTTGATGCTACTATGGATGTGGCTATTAGAAAGGTATTGTTTAAAATGGTTTCGGGAAGGCTTTCTTTTATTAGGGTGGGTGTATTTGAATCTTTGAATATTATTCCTTCTATATAGGGGGTTTTTATTTCTTCTGATACTTCTCTTTCTATTTCTTTGGGTGGTCCTAATATTTCTTTCATAAGGGCTTCATCTTGGTTTTCTAGGGCTATCTGTAGTTCTTCTTCATTATATTTATTAAATGTATAGAGGTAGCCTTGTAGTTTGTATTTATTATTATGGGGGATACATTTTGTATAGAGGCGTACTTGGTTTGGTTTATTATCTAGGGTTTCATAATAGGAACCTTGACTTGGTTTTTCTCCTAATATTAGTACATCTTTGGTATTTATTTCTTCTTTATTTCTTATAAGGGGGAGTTTATCTGTTATTAGGTATCTTGATGAATAGATAGTTGTTGTTACTAGGATATAGGGTAATACTAGTTTTACATAGTTTTTATTTAGTTTTATTTTCAGATTTTCTCCTTACTAAATATTAATTAAAGCAAGTTTTATTTATGATAAAATATTATTAGAGGTTATCTAATAATATTGAGTATTTTTGGTAAAAAGATTATTATTCCTATTATTGCTGAGAATGTACACATTATTAAGACAGAGGCAGCGGAGACATTCTTTATTATCTTGGCTAGTTCGTTATACTGGGTTGTATATAGGTCTACTACTTTCTCTAAGGCAGTGTTTATTAGTTCCATTATGAGGACAAAACAGATTAGTAAAAGAACGGTTATGTATTCATAAGGGGATACTTCTAAAAACACGCATAGCGTAAGGGCTATCATTCCCATTATTATTTCTCTTACAAAATTTCTTTCATTACTTAGAACAAAGTTTATGCCATCAAGGCAATCTTTAACACTGTTTTTAAATGTTCTTTTTTTAGTTCCTTTGTATTCCATATTTTTCTAATAGCTCCTTTTGTTTAGTAAACATTATTTCTTCTTCTTTTTTTGTTTGGTGATCATATCCGAGAAGATGAAGGATACCGTGGGTTGATAGGAAGCATAGTTCTCTTTTTAGGGAGTGGTTATAATCTCTTGCTTGTTCTATGGCTCTATCTACGGATATATAGATATCTCCTAGTAGTCTAAAGTCTTTGTATTCGATATCTTTATTGTCTTCAAGGGCAAAGGATATGACATCAGTTGGTCTATCTACATTTCTATATTCTTTATTTATTTTATGGATTTCTTTATTGGTTATAAAGATGATATTAAACATACAGTTATCTAGGTTTAGTTCTTTTACGAGGTATTCTACATATTTTTCTATTTCTTCATAGTTTGGTATTTCTTTTCCGTAATTGTTTATTACATCGTACATTTTATCCCCCCTATCCGTATAGTCCGAATATATTTATATCGAACCCGTATATGACTATTATAACAATTATTATGATAATTAGCAAGTTTAAGATGTGATTATTTTTTAATCCTGGTATTTTATTTTGAAGAAAGTCCATTGTTATAAAGAGGAGATAACCTAGTATTCCTCCTACTATATTTAGGATGATATCGTCTATATCGAATACTCTTCCTATATAGTACTGGACTGTTTCTATGGTGGTTGTTAATATTATGGTTAGTATTAAGGGGATACTTATCTTTTTACTTTTGAGGAAATAGGATGCGAAGAACCCGAAGGGAATAAACATTATTATATTCCCTATTATGTTTTTTATAAACTTGGGGGTACCTAAATCGTAGCGAAATATCTCTTTAAAGGGAATAAAGTTATTGGTACCAAAATTCACATCTTGATAAGTTACAACATGGAAAAGACAGAGAGCATAGATTATGAATATAAGCATTAGGAGTTCTTTATAGAGTATTATTTTTTTATGTCCTTTTAGTAGATATGCTAGTCTTAGTGATACGGCTATTACGACGGCTATTAGGATTGTAGGCCACGTATCACTAAATACATCAAGGAAGATATTTTTTAGCATAGTATCACTTTCTTTCTTTTAGTTGGATTTATTAAAACTGTCCTAATTAGGACAAGATATAAGGGGCAGTAGAAGTCCCATCTCCTCCCTTTATACTTGCACTAGAGTTCAGAAAAAAGACTGGGCTCACCGAACGGACAGGGTAGGTGTCGTAGCTGACGTAGCCGGACGAGCCGACGCCGAACACAAGGTCGGAGTGGTGCGAAGTCGGCGACATTAGCCACTGATAAGTATTTGAAATATAGAGCCAATCTTTATTCATACATCCTTTGTTATAATCATATAATTTAGTACCACTTACACAACTGTTTCCAGCCGCATAACCATAATCACTTGGATACATAAGTCCAACCATTCCTTCCCAATAAAGTGGTCTATCCGTATTATATCTTAACGTACCTCTTT
>USTO01000039.1 GCA_900557675.1 uncultured Mollicutes bacterium | reverse complement strand
GATACATCTTGATTTGTTCCTCCATTCTTATAGGAATTTTATTAATCTTCTTACGAGGAAGAATGTGTATGATTTTGTACAGATTCTTAATAATGATCCTAATGCTATATATGAATTATATGAATAAAAAAAACTCCTTCGGGAGTTTTAATTTGTATATCTAAGACTGCCATTACTTACGTTGAATATTATTCCAAGGAGTAGCATATAGGAAAGTAGACTTGATCCTCCGTAAGATAAGAAAGGGAGGGTTATTCCCATTATGGGCAGTAGACCAATAGTCATTGATATGTTGTATATTTGTTGAAAGAGGAGAACTCCAATGATACCTCCAATAGCATATTTATCATACATACTGTTAGTTTTATTAACGGTAGATATTAGGTTTATATCGAATGTTACTATTAGGGTTATTAAAAGGAGACTTCCAAATAAACCGAAGTTAGAAGCAAAGACTCCAAATATAAAGTCAGTTTGCATTTCGGGAAAATATATTGGTGTATGATTGAATCCGTGTCCAAAGGCTCCAGCTGAACCTATTGCTATGAGGGAATTTCTTAGTTGAAGTCCACTACTACTAGTCCAATTGAATATTCTATCCATTCGATAGAATAGGCTTGTTCCAAATATTTTTATGAATAAATCACCATTTAATTTATAGAGGGTGATGATACCTCCGAGCATAACTACTAGAGCAAGTAATGTTAGTACAAACCATCTTTTTCTAAATCCCCCAATAAAGAGCATTACAAATGTTATTATTATATACATTATAACGGCTCCTGTATCTGGTTCTATAAATGTTAATATGGATGGTATTAATACTAGTATTAGTATTTTTATTATGAATTTAAATTCATCCACCACCTCAGGGTTATCATATCGCTCATTAAAGTCGGTTATTTGCTTTGATAGTATTATAATTAGAAATACTTTCATAAATTCACTGGGTTGGAAGGTTCCTAGATAGGGTATTTTAAACCAACACCGGGCATTATTTATATCGGTTCCAAAGAATAGTACTAATAATAGAAGGAGGACACCGATAAAATAAAAGAGCCACGCATTATTATAGAGGAATTTATTTCCTAGTTTCATCATTATAAAGGCAATAGTTATACCGATTGTATACCAAGCTATTTGTTTAATCCAAAGGAGTGAATATTCACTGGGTAGTAGGCTTTTTGTACAGTATATGGTTACAATACTTATTAGAAAAAATAAGATTATGGGTATGTATATTCCTTTCTCTACTTTGTATTTTGATATGTTTTTCATTATTAACTCCTTTCCATTTATTTATATTTTATCACAATTTTTAAGAATAATATATATATTTTGTTAATATTTTAATATTTGTTATATATAATGTAATAGGAGATGGTGAAATGAACGAAAAACTTCCGGAAATGTATAGGGGTAATATTAAGAGTGATACGGATAATAATGAGAGGGTTTTTTCTACTTTGAATAGGGATAGTAGTGATAGAGAAATTGGGATAGATAGAGAGAAGAAGTTATTTAATGAGTTTGATATTAAGAGAAAGATTAATGATATTTTTAATAGTAGTGATTATATTTATAAGGCTGATGTTACGATTGTTACGGATAAGGGTACATTTAAGAAGAGGATTATTGGTAAAAGTGGGGGGAATCTTCTTACGTTTGATAATGAAAAGATTAGGATTAGTGATATTAGGGATATTTATAGATAGGGACGCTAAAGGTGTAGCGTGCTTTTTTTTTAGGCATATTATAGATTAGAGGTGAAGTGAATGTTTATTAAGAGTGATAGTAGAATGGTTAATAGGGGGGATTGGTTTGTGGCCCTACGGGGGCATAGAGTAGATGGGCATAGTTATGCTGAGGATGCTATAAATCGGGGTGCTAGTTATGTAGTTTTGGAAAAATCGCAGGGTCTCAAAAATGAAATTATTGTTAGTGATACGTATCAGTTTTTGTGTGATTTCTTGGAAAAGGAATGCTCTGATAGGGTAAGTAAGCTTAAACTTATTGGTGTGACGGGTACGAATGGGAAGACGACTATTTGTTTTCTTATTTATAGTTTAATGTGGCTTTTGGATATTAAATGTGCCTACATTGGTACGATTGGGTATTATAGGGGTAAGAAGATAAAGAATCTTTCTAATACGACGCCGGATATTTTAGAGATTTATAATCTTTTAATGGATGCTTATGATAATGGTATGGAATATGTGGTTATGGAAGTTAGTTCCCACGCCCTTGATTATAGAAGGGTAGAGGGTCTTAAATATGATGTTCTTGTTTTTACTAATTTAACGGAGGATCATTTGGATCATCATAAGTCAATGGGTAATTATTTGCAGTCTAAACTTAAAATTTTTAATTATTTTAAGGATAATGGGATAATTATTGTTAATGGGGATAGTTATTATGGTAAGTATTTTATGAGAAATGATTATAAGTTGGTTGGTAAGAAGGGGGATTATAGGATTATTAGTTATAAGAATGGGTTTAATGGTACGGATATTGTTTTTGGTACTGGTGATAGGGAGTATAGGGTTCATATTAATTTGATTAATTTATATAATGTTTATAATTATTTAATGGCGGTAGCGGTGATGGATTGTTTTGGTGTTAGCCTTGATAGGGTTACAGAGGTTAGTAATAGGTTACAGGCCCCGAAGGGCAGGTGTGATATGATTGGGTATAAGGGGGCACTTATTGTAGTGGATTATGCTCATACACCGGATGCGGTTAACAATGTGATTGCGGGCTTTCGGAAGATGTGTGCGGGTGAGATTGTGGTGGTTATTGGTTGTGGAGGCAACAGGGACAGGAAGAAGAGGCCGATTATGGGGCATAGTGCGACCGAGTATGGTGATTTTGTGATTTTTACGAACGATAATCCACGGGGTGAAGATGAAAATGTGATTATGGAGGATATTTTAGCGGGTGTTAGTAGGGATAATTTTGTGGTTATTTATGATAGGAAAGAGGCGATTGAGGCGGGGATTGATAGGCTTCATAAGGGGGATATTTTGCTTATTTTGGGAAAGGGTCACGAGGATTATCAGATTGTTATGGGTGATACATATTATTTTGATGATAAGGAATGTGCCGAGGAGTATATTAAAAAGAAAGAAAAGGGCTCTAACGTTTAGGGATAAGAGAGACGTTAAAGCGTTTTTTTCTTTCTTCTTTTGCTAATATTAGGGTTCTTTTTATTTGGGAGATAATTGATGGAGATGTTATTCTTTGGAGATTGTTATTTTTGTCTAAGATGTCTTTTTCTATATCTATATAGGAGTTTTCTTGGCTCCCTAATAGGGTATAGGAAGTTTTTATATCTTCTAGATATACTTTCATAAGGTTATTTTTTATGGTTGTATCGGTGGTTGTTTTGTTTAGGTAAGTTATATCTATTAATACTTTTTCTATTTCTGATAGGTAATAGTAGTTTTTAATGCTATTGTAGTCTTTTTCGGTTATGTTAAGGAGTTCGGATGTAAACTTTGCTGTTAGGTAAGGGTTAGGGGTAAAGTGATTATTGCTTTTTAGTAGTTCTTTTTCAAGGGAGGGGATGAAAAGGGCAAATCTGCTTTTGGAATTGGGATTTTCTTTTTCTAGTTTTTCTAACATAATTAGGTTTTTATCTGTTTCAAGGGCTTCAAGGAGAGTTATTAATTTAGGGATGGGAATGTTAGGAAGGATACTTACTAGATCTTGTTCATCATCATTTAGTACTTGTTTGGTTCCTATCATTCTTCTTAGTTTTAGTTTTATTCTTTCTTTCATATTTATGTATTTTTTAAACATTTCAAAGGGCATATCTTTTACAATAGTGTTATTTATTAGTTCGTATAGTTCAGAGGCTTCTTCTTTGGAGAGGGAGTTATAGAAACTTTCTTCTATTTCGGTTATTAGGTTATATCTTTCTTTCCATTTATTGTATTCTTTTTCACTAAGTCCTTCTGTAAAGAGGTTATCGTATATGGTTACGATTTGTTCAGTTATATTTAATATGTAATATGCTTTTCTTTTCATAATATCGTCCTTTCTTAGTTTTATATGGTAACAAATATGTGGGGGAAAGTCAAGGAAAATATCATAACTACGAACATATTTACAACAAATATTTTAAAAATACAACTAATGTTTGACAAAAAAGATGGAAAGTAGTATAATGTGACTAAGGGGTGAAAGGAATGAAAGAAAAAATTGAAGTTACTATTCTTACAAAAGAGGAAGTACTGAAAGGTGCTTTAATGAAAGGTGCTATAAGGAAATTTGGTTATGACAGCGATCGTTTGGAATGCAAGGCTAGTGATTTAGCAAGACTTAAGGGTATAAGTTTTGATACTTTAAGTGGTAATTGTTGTTGGGGGACACTTTCTATTGAAATAGGGGTTATTTATGGTGAGCAACAACTTTTTGTTATTGATGAATTAGGTCATATTAACCTTATTTCGGCTGCAGATGAAAATTTTTTTGATGGTATTAGGCCTATTTTATCTTTTGCAAGTGAAGAAGAATATAATAGGATTAGAAATAGAATGAATCAAAACATACGTATACAATCTGATACAAATAGGATTATTCTTGAATATGGTATGTATCCTCAAAAGGCTGTTAGTCCTATTTTGAATAAAGAACTTGAAATTTTATTTGAAAATGGAATTTTGAAAACAACAGGAAATATATATACTACAATTGATGAGCTATATTTACCTACATTAATTGAGAAATGTAATGAGTATAATTATAATGGTAAGAGATACGTAAGATTAGAAAAAATTTCTAGGGATGCTTTGGATAAAAATTTATCCACAGGAGAAACTGTGTCTGATGGTAATTCTTATTGGTTAGAAGTTAGTCCAATTAACTGGATAGTAGATGATGAAAATAGGAAATTAATTAGTGAAACAGTTCTTACAGCAGGAATGGGCTTTTTACCAGATGATGGATCTACAAATTTTAAAAATACTAGTGTATATAAGTTTTTGAATGATACTTTTATTAGGGAAATGTTACAATCTCAGGAAAAGTTAAATACTAATACAGAAGAAAGTACGGAAAAAAAAGAAATTAATCCTTATGGATTGAGCTTTAATAAAGTAAGTGAAGAGGATATAATTAAGGGGTCTCTTGATAGTGGATTATCAGTATTTTTACACGGACAATCTTCTGAGGGTAAGAGTTCAAGGGTCAAGGCCATAGATCCGGATTGTGAAATTATATATCTTGGTAGTACTACTTTGGATATGTTTGTTGGTAAATCGGTATATAATGCTAATACAGGTAAGGCTGATGTTATAAAACCTTATTGGTTAGAAAGATTAGAAGAAAAATGTGAAAAGGAACCGGAAAGAATACATATAGTATTTTTGGACGAGCTTACTAATGCGTTTCCTAGCGTGCAGTCTTATGCGTATAATTTAGTTTTAGATAAAAAGTTAAATGGAATATGGCAACTTCCTGAAAATGCCCGAATAGTAGCAGCGGGAAATGATATGGAAGATTCTATTGCTGCTCATCAAATGCCTGAACCTTTATTTAATAGATTTGTTCACGTGTATATTAAAACGTCAGTACGATCTTGGTTAAAATGGGCTAGTGATAATAATATTCATCCGGCTATTTATGGGTTTATTGCTTATAAAAAAGATGAGTCATTAAGAACAAAATATGACGGAGTAAAACCTAATGCTGATCCGAGAAAATGGGAAATGGCATCTAAAATGTTATATGCAACTGGTAGTCCAGAAATGCTTAGAGGTTTAGTTGGAGAAGATGTTACAAGAGAATTTATTCAATTTTGTAAGCAAAAGATTATAACTTTAAATGATGTTATTAATCTAGCTAAAAACATTGACGTCGATAAACTTCAAGATGGAGTAAACTCACTAAGTAAAGCAGTAGGACTCTTCAGTGATCTCTTTGCTAGTAAATCATCAAACAAAGTAGATACATATAAACCACGTGCTATATATCGAAAATTCGAGGATTAATATGCAATTAGATGTTCAATATAGACTAAGTCAAGATGAACTAGCCCATACATTCTTAAGAGAACATTCATATTGGTATAAATATCTAAATCGTCATAGTACTTCTTACAAAGATTTTATTACTGATATGAAAACTAAATATAAATTAACTCC
>USTO01000038.1 GCA_900557675.1 uncultured Mollicutes bacterium | reverse complement strand
GCTGATAAATCTTATGTTGAAGTAACTAAACAAAATGGTGAATATATATTCAGAAGTGTACCAAAGGGAAAATATGTAGTAGCATTTGTATATGACAAAATGAATTATGATGTTACAAAATATAATGCAAGTGAAAACAATGCAAGCAAAGTATTAGACATGAAAATAAAAATTGATGGAATTGAAACTGAATGCGCAGCAACAAATACAATTGAATTAGGATCTAATTTATACGATATAAATATGGGGCTATCAGAAAGTAAGAAATTTGACTTAAGTTTAACTAAAACAATAACAAAAATAACAATCACTTTAAAGCATAATGCTAAAAGTGTGTTTTCAATATTTCGAATAGAGAAAAATACAATCAAAAAGGAAACTCATATATAATCAGTGGCTGGATAGGTGGAGATGTCTATATGGATAACAATATGATAAAAGAAATCCATAACTCCCCAAATTTTGAAATAGGTTCACATACCGTAACCCATAGACAGTTAGCAACCCTATCAAATGAAGATATAGAGTACGAAGTAAGACAAAGTAAACAAGACCTAGAAAACCTATTAGGAAGTCCCATAAATGTAATAGCCTATCCCGTAGGAAGTTATGATAACCGTGTACTAAACATAGTTAGCAAATACTATAAATACGGACTAAGCACAGATAACGGAATGGAAAATCCAAATAATCCAAATACATACAACTTAAAAAGAATATACGTAATGAGAGACTACAATATAAATACATTCGCAAGCCTATTAAATTAAAAATAACCCCTATTCCATAAACAAGAATAGGGTCTTTTCTATACAATTTTCCCATATCATTCCAAACAAAATCACTTAGAACAACAACCATTATGATGACAACAACCACCATTATTATTACCAGTACCCCAGAATAAAACAAAGAAAATAATAAGAACAACAATAATTATCCAAAAACCACTACCAGCACCATATCCATATCCCCCATAAGGATATCCATATCCATACATATTAATGCCTCCTTTCAAAATATTATATGAAAGCCCGTTACATATAAACATTACTAAAACACAAAAAGAAATGAATAAAATTACCCATTCCCTTTTTCACAATTTTACAGTTTTTAAATTTCTGCACCATAAATACTCCAATTTTACAAAAACTGTAAAATAATTTGCCCAATTATACCCATAAACCTAGAACAAAGAAAGCTGACTAGTCTCACTCATTCCCTCAAAAATTCCCATACTTCTCATCTTATCAATCAAAGTAGTAGAAACCTTACATCTCTTTTGAAAATCCTCAATACTAATAAAAGGTGCCTTCTTAGCTTCCGACTCAATATTATTAGCAACAACATCCCCAAGACCATCAATAGCATTAAAAGGTGGAATAATAGTAGTATCATTCTCAACACCAAAAACCATAGCCTTACACTCATACAAATTATAAGGCTTTATCCTAATACCCCTAGCTGCCATCTCCAATGCAACCTTCAAACATTCCTTAGCACCATTCTCCTTATTAGTAGCATCATAACCCTTACTCTCAATATCACTAAGAACATCCCTAATCGCATCATAACCCCCAATCATAGCATCAATATCAAAATCCGTCGCTTTCGTACTATACCAACTAGCATAAAAATATACCGGCATATGCACTTTATACCAAGCAATCCTAAAAGCACTAATAACATAAGCAGCTGCGTGTGCCTTCGGAAACATATACTTAATCTTAAAACAACTATTAATAAACCACTCCGGAATATCCGCCTTCTCCATCGTTTCCTTATGCTTAGCCCACGTATCAGGATCCTTACTAGCCTTTCCCTTACGAACAAACTCCATAATCTTAAAAGCCTTAATAGGTTCTACTCCGTGATACATAAGATAAACCATAATATCATCACGACATCCAATAACATCCTTAAACGGAACAACATTATTCCTAATCAAATCCTGAGCATTACCAAGCCAAACATCAGTACCATGCGAAAGCCCAGAAATCTTAATAAGTTCCGCAAATGTCGTCGGCTTAGTATCATAAACCAAACTAATCGTAAACGGCGTCCCAAATTCCGGAATACCAAGCGTTCCCGTCTCACACATAATCTCCTCATTAGTAACACCAAGAGCCCGAGTAGACGTAAAAATACTCATCGTTTCCTTATCATCAAGCGGTACCCCTAAAATATCCGTTCCCGACAATTCCTGAATAAGCCTAAGCTGTGTCGGATCAGAATGACCCAAAATATCAAGCTTTAACAAATCCTGATCAATAGCGTGATAATCAAAATGCGTCGTTCTCCAAGCACTCGTAGCATCCTCAGCTGGAAATTGATATGGCGTAAAATCCGCAACATCCATATAATCAGGAACAACAACAATACCACCAGGATGTTGTCCCGTCGTCCTCTTTACACCCGTACACCCCATTGCTAACCTCTCAACCTCGGCCATACTCTTATTCATAATACCCTTATCCTCAAAATATCCCCGAACAAAACCAAACGCCGTTTTTTCAGCCACCGTACCAATTGTACCAGCCCTATAAACATTATCAACACCAAAAAGCACTTTCGTATACTCGTGAGCAGAAGCCTGATTCAAATCCGAAAAATTAAGATCAATATCCGGCACCTTGTCCGCATTAAACCCAAGAAATGTAGCAAACGGCATATCCTGCCCATCCTTATACATAAGCTCTCCACATTTAGGACATTTCAAATCCGGTAAATCAAACCCACTACTATAAGTAGCACCCAGTTCATTACCATCACCATCCCTAAAAATACTATGCTTACACTTCAAACACCTATAATGAGCCGGAAGCGGATTAACCTCCGTAATCCCCATCAAAGTAGCAACAAAACTACTCCCAACACTACCACGAGAACCAACCAAATACCCATCATCATTAGAATGCTTAACAAGTCTCTGAGCAATAAGGTAAATAGGATCAAATCCCCCTCCAATAACACCACCAAGTTCCTTCTTCACCCTCTTATCCAAAGACTCCTCTGTAAGATCACCATCATCTTCACTCCAGTGTTTTTTAATAAACCCCTTTACAACACCCTTGACACTATCAAATCCCGCTACCAAAAATTTGTGAAGTTCACTAAAAATAATCTCTGTAATCTCTTCCTCACTCTTACCAACATTACACTCTTTAACCATTTCCTCTACTACCCTATATAAAATACTACCATAAAGTTCTGTCGAAATCCTCTCCTCTATATTATGAGGAATATCCTCGCCATACCACTCACTAGCCTTCGAAAACACCAAATCCGTAACCACTCTTGGACAATCCAAATAACTATTCCCATCATCACTCTTAACCCTCGGACTAAACGGAATACCCCCCGTATCAATAATAACCTCAATCTCTTCCACCATATCCAAAATCAGGTTCGTATTCTTAACCACAATCTCATAAGCCTCTTCCTTACCTAAGAATGCAAAATCATCAAGCATCTCCTGCGTTGTCCTAAAATGTTGCGATGGAATATTCGTAATACTCCTTTTCGCAAGCGGATGCCTTCCCCCACCGGGGATCTTTTGATTAACAATAATCTCCCTGTATATCTTATCATCTCTTGAGAAATGATGCACATCACCAGTAGCTACCATAATCTTACCCGCATTCTTAGTAGCTTCCACTATCTTCTTAATATGGTCCTCAATTTCCATTTTACTCTTAAAATCACTAGTTTGCAAAAGATGATCATAAACCTCTATAGGCTGCACCTCTACATAATCATAAAAACCAATAATATTATTAAGCTCTTCTCCACTTTTGCTCCTCGCTTCTCTAAAAACTTCACTCTCATAACACCCACTACCAATAATAAGACCCTCACGAAGTTCATTAAGCTTACTCCTAAGAATACGCGGTGTCTTATACAAATAAGTAGTATTAGCAAGAGATATAATCTTAAACAAATTCTTAAGACCAACCTTATTAAGAGCAATAGCATTAAAATGAAATGTCCTACCAAACTTATAAATCTCATCCTTACTAATAAGCTTATCCAAATCAATAATAGACTCATAATTCTGCATAGATAACTTCTCTAACATCTTGTGAAATACAAGAGCCGTCCCCTCAGCATCATAATCAGCCCTGTGGTGAGCATCCTCTTCCCAAGGAACATTATACCTCTTAACAAGAGCCGATAAACCATGCCTGCTATAACCCTGATCCAAAACCCTCGATAACTCCAACGTATCAATAACCGTATTCGTAAACTCACCAAGCCCATATTTCCTCATTGCACTTTCAATAAAAGAAATATCAAACTTCGCATTATGTGCAACCATTGGAAGATCCCCTGTCCACTCCAAAAATTTCTTCGTAACCGTCTCCTCGTCATCCTTACCACGAACCATATCATCCGTAATACAAGTAAGTTCCGTAATCTTCTCTGGAATAGGCCTCTTCGGATCAATAAGCTCATCAAACTTATCAATAATCATACCATCCCTAATCTTAACCGCACCAATTTCAATCATTTGGTCTGCTCCCGCGGCATTAAACCCCGTTGTTTCCGTATCAAATACAACATAAGTGCTACTCATAAGATCCCTATCATCCGGTCTTACAACAATATAAACCTCATCATCAACCAAAGTAAGCTCCGTCCCATAAAGCCCCTTAAAATGCTTACTCGGATCCTCTATCTTCTTGTTGTAACCAGATATAATACCATAAGCAATCGGAAAAGCCTGACAACCATTATGATCAGTAATAGCAACTCCCCTATAACCCATTTCAATACACTTAGAAACAAGTTCACAAGTATGCTTATTAAGATCCACCCTCGTAATACCATCCATCTGACTCATCATCGTATGAGCGTGAAGTTCAACCCTCTTAACCTCAGCATCATCAACAATACTATCCTTCGGAAATCCCTCACACTCCGTAACATCCTTAAGCCTAGAATTAAAAACAATCTCACTTGCATATTTATCCATAACAGCACGACCATAAAACACAAAACATTTCCCCACTTTAATAAGCTTCTTAATCGCATCATATTCCTCATCATCCTTGGTAAAAAGCTTCAAATACATACTATCGCTGTAATCAGTCACTTTAAGCGTAATAATCTTAAAGCCACTCTTCGACTCAAAGAATTCCACCCCGAACACCTCAGCCTTAATATTAATATTATCCATTTCACTACGAATATCACTTATTAATATGACCTCTTCACTACGTGGGCCTTTATGAGTTCTGTACTCCCTATAATCCCTCTTAGACTCCTTGTATACAAAATTAGTCTCTCCAACTTCCATATCCCTATTAATTTCTATATTAACATCCTCATCCTTCTCAATATCCATTCCCATATTAATATTACCATACCCAGCTCTATCCAGTTTAAGTTTCAACTGTCCAATAATATCTTTCATAAGACCATATTCCACCCTATTAAAAATAGGAATACTAATATCATCTCCAGTCCTATTAAAACTCCTATCCCTAAAAATTTCATATCTACTATTAGAAGAAATAATCTCATTAAAATAAACATCAAAATAATCCCTAAACAATTTATAATCAATACATTCAGGATTAATACTAACACTAATATTCTGAACACCCATAAAATAACCATTAAGTTTATCTCTTAAAAGATTAAAAACATCTAAAGATAAATTAGATTTAGTATTAATAATAAACTCCCAATCCCTATTATCAAGAACAACAACCCTATCAATTCCCGCTCCCACAAATTCATCACTTACTATCCCAATATTATCCAATAAAATCTTAAAATTTTCATTCATAAATAATCACTTCACTTTACTAATATATTGTACCAAAAAAAAAGAATTAATAAAACCATTTTTTAATTTTTTTTACATAAAAAATAAATAATAAACCATATTAATAGTGGGTGATGAAAATGGGAAAGAACAAATCTCAAAATAGTTTTGATTCAAACAAAAACAAAAGTAACCGTTCTAACAAAGATAAATGCCATAGCACTAATCAAAATGAACGCGAAAACAATAACAACAATATGAATCAAGATAGCAAAAGTAATCTAATATAATATTACTTTTAGCCCAAAAGAAAAATATAGGATTCAAACTATCCTATATTTTTTCATTACCTATGAGATGTCACAGGTTTTTTTTGTTTATACATATCAGCATAAGCATAAAAATAAATAAGCTTTTCTTTTGCTACTTTTATTAATTCTTTATTTCCTGTTTTGCAAATTTCATCAACTATAAAATTAGCACTAACAATGTCTTGATTTTCAAGAGCATTCTCTAAATCATTTAAACCATAACCCATATAAATCCATCCTTTCTTTAAATATTAAAATTTTTAGTTAGTAATAAAGAGATTGAACCAATCTCTTTCACATATATAAATAAATAAATTCAAATTTGGTAGCGAGAGAGGGATTCGAACCCACGACAGCACGGGTATGAACCGTGTACTCTAGCCAACTGAGTTATCTCGCCATAATACAAAAGATAAATTGGAGGACCCAGTCGGATTTGAACCAACGA
>USTO01000037.1 GCA_900557675.1 uncultured Mollicutes bacterium | reverse complement strand
AATCGCCCAAAAAGATCACTAGCCTCTTTATAAAAAGTATCAAAATCACTATATCCCGTATTAGATAAAATAGACAAAACATAAGGATTATCAGCAAGTACAACAGCACTATCATTATAAACAGATCCCGTCCAACCATACTTGTCTGCTACCAAATAACTATCATCCAAACTATGAATACCCTTGTAAATAGAAGAAACAAATAAATTCATAACCTCTTCTCCATATACATTATCACTCTTATAAAAATTATAAAGTTCTTTCATATACAAATTACTATCCCTTGCACTAAGATTACCCCATACCTCATTCGTACTAAAAATAACCCTACTTCCCTTATTAGACCAAAAATCCCTAACATTATCATTACCAACCCTATTCAAAAGCATCGTATAAGCAATATTATCACTATACCTAATCGCATAATCACATAATGTACGAATTTTGTACTTACCACCCACACTTTCATTCTGCATAATACCACTACCATTCACATAATAGTTAGCCGTGTACTCCATCTCCTCATCCAAATCAATCTTTCCCTTGCTAGCAAGTTCATAAATATAAATAACTAGTGGGGCTTTTACGCTACTCGCACCAAAAATAACACCATCCTCATTATAAGAAAGCGTAAGGCCAGTATAAATATCCTCATATTTAAAAGAATAATAATTACTGCTCTTATTAAATAAATCCCTAATACTATTAATAATTTCTCCAATCTCTCCATCATTATTAACAATACTATCCCTATTTCTAAGACAAGAAAGAACCCTATCTGTCTGTGTTACCCCATTATAACTGTCCATATCATCATTATAATAAACATCAAGCTTTCTAATAACATTCTCACCCATATCAAAATTATAATCATCTCTCTTATTATCATAAGCATACGTTCCCTTAAAAAAAACAACTGCAAAAACAAGAGCTAACGAAACAAAAACACCTCTTAAAAAATAATTATCATAAACAGTCTTACAACCAAGTTTAAAGTAATACCACAATTTCATAAGAATATCACTACTCCGTATCTATTATAATAATATCACTTACTATCATTTTTTACAAGAAAGAAAAAAGAAAAAATAAAAAAAGAAAGAGGTGTAAACCAAAAAAAAGACACCAACTGGTATCTAATCATTCTTAATATGAAGTTCCTCTAATTGCTTCTCCGTTACCATACTAGGACACTCACTCATTAAACAACTAGCACTTGCTGTCTTAGGAAAAGCAATAACATTTCTAATATTATCCGTACCAGATAAAAGCATTACCATTCTATCAAGACCAAAGGCAAGACCACCGTGTGGAGGAGTACCATATTTAAGAGCTTGCACAAAATAACCAAACTTATTATTAATATCATCCTCTGTTAAGTTAAGAGCCTCAAACATCTTTTTCTGAATATCCTGATCGTGAATACGAATTGAACCACCACCAGCTTCATATCCATTAATAACAATATCATAAGCCTTAGAATAACAATTAGCCTTATCCGTAAGAAGCTTATCAATATCACTATCCTTAACCATAGTAAACGGATGATGACAAGCAACAAACCTACCCTCTTCCTCACTATATTCAAAAGAAGGAAAATCCGTTACCCATAAAAGTTCATAAGCACTATCATCTATCATATCAAGATCCCTTGCAAGCTTACATCTCAAAGCCCCAAGAGAAATCTTAACAACATTATAATTACCACAAATAATAAGTACCAAATCATTATTATCAATATCAAGACTATCCCTAATAGCACTAATCTCTTCTTCTTTTAAATTCTTAACAATAGAACCCGTAACCTCTTCATTAAACTTAATATAGCTAAGACCCTTAGCCCCATACTTCTTAGCATAATCCGTAAGCTTATCCAAATCCTTTCTAGAAAACTTACTACTAGCATCCTTAACAACTAAACAGTTAATAATACCCTTATCACTAATAATACTCTTAAAAACACTAAAATCAGTATTACCAAAAATATCTGTAATATCCCTAATCTTCATATCATATCGCAAATCTGGTTTATCACTACCATAGTCACGAATAGCATCAACATATTTCATCCTTCTTAAAGGAAGCTTAATATCAATACCCTTAATCTTCTTAAAAATTTCCTTAACAAGACCCTCTGCTAAATTCATAACATCATCCTCATTAACAAAGGACATCTCAATATCAACTTGTGTAAATTCCGGTTGCCTATCTGCTCGCAAATCCTCATCACGGAAACACTTAGCAATTTGAAAATATCTCTCCATACCACCAACCATTAAAAGCTGTTTGAAAAGTTGCGGAGACTGCGGAAGAGCATAATACTTATGAGGATTAACCCTACTAGGAACCAAATAATCCCTAGCTCCCTCTGGTGTACTCTTACCAAGAATAGGCGTTTCCACTTCTATAAAATCCAAATTAGATAAATAATTACGAACAGCAAGCATAACCTTGTGTCTTAAAATAAGATTATCCTTAACCTCATTCCTACGAATATCCAAATATCTGTATTTAAGTCTTGTATCTTCAAGAGCCGTCGTATCATCACTAATCTCAAAAGGAATATCGCAACTAGTATTCAAAACCTCTAACTCACTGACCACTATCTCAATGTCGCCCGTAGCAATATTACTATTTTTATTACTCCTCTCCTTAACCATTCCCACCGCTCTTAACACATACTCACTTTTAAGTTCGCTCGCCACTTCATAATACGGATTATCAGGATTAACCACAAGCTGAACAATCCCACTCCTATCCCTAAGGTCAATAAAAATCACGCCCCCGAGGTCCCTCTTCTTACTAACCCAGCCAAAAACCTCCAATTTTTCATCTACATTCTTAATACTCAAATCATTGTTAAAAATCTTCTTCATCTCGATACCTCATTTCTACACCTATTCTACCACATTTTCAGGGTTAGAGCAACTAATTTTTAATACAAATTACCCTATCGGGGGCAAATACTTATATCCATTTCAATATAATAACATAAAAAAAGAATAATAACCACCTCATTACCGCCTTATAAACCAAGCGGGAAATGAAATGAGATGGACAATTATATTACTTTTTAACTTTCAATGCAAATGAGAGGCCCTTTTTGCCTCCCAAAATAACCATTTCTTACTTATAAATCACAATAATTCACATAAACTACCAATATTTTAATCCAAAATTACCAAAATTCAATATATTTAATGGAATTTTACTTCATTTTAAAGTATCTACCTATACCTGCCCCCCGTAGGGTAAAAAAAAGACTTGCCTAAACCAACATTTAATTATATAATATAGTTAAGTATAGGATAGAAAGGAGGCCATCCATACTAGCGTAAGGACCCATAAGGGTAACGAGGTTGGTAGCCATCGATTAATCTGCGGATACTACCACGGCTACAGGTCGTTAGATACATAACAAATAAACAAAAAATGTATCAAAGAAAGGAAATATAAAAATGTGTGGAATAATAGGATATATAGGCAAAAATGATGCCATAAAGAAAACTATCGAAAGTCTAAAAACTCTAGAATATAGAGGTTATGACTCAGCCGGAATTACTTATATAGAAAACGAAAAAAAAGTAACAATCAAGGAAATAGGTAAAATAATAAATCTAGAACAAAAACTCAATTACAATATAAAATCAGACTTAGCAATTGCTCATACAAGATGGGCAACTCACGGAGTACCAAGTATAACCAATGCTCACCCTCATACCGTTGGAGCAATTACTATCGTCCATAACGGAATTATCGAAAACTATGCAACTCTAAAAGAAGAAATGAAACAAAAAGGCTACACTTTCCAAAGTGATACCGATACCGAAGTAGCAGCTGCTGTAATTGATAATATCTATAAAGAAGAAAAAGATATAATCACAACCCTAAATAAAGTAGAAAATATACTTAGAGGAAGCTATGCTATCGCTCTCATACTAGATGGAGACTACAACAATTTATACGCTCTTAGAAAAGACAGTCCCCTCATAATAGGCTTAGGAACAGGGGAAAACTACATAGCATCTGATGTCCCAGCCATTTTAAAATATACCAATAAATATATATTGCTAGATAATAACGATGTTGCTCGTCTAACTAGAGATAAAGTTACCGTTTATAACAATATGAAAGAAGTACCCAAAGAAATAAAAACATACACTCATAAAAGTGAAGAAATAGAAAAACAAGGTTACAGCCATTATATGCTAAAAGAAATACACGAAGAACCAACAAAAATTCAAAATCTGATAGACAAATATATCAGAAATGGAAAAATTGCTGAATTACCAAATTTCAAAAACTACAGCAAAATCCATATTGTTGCTTGCGGAAGTGCTTACCACGCTGGTCTAGTTGGAAAACACCTAATCGAATTGTACGGAAATCTCCCTGTAACCTGTGAAATAGCAAGTGAATACCGTTATAAAAACAACTTCATAGACAAAAACACCCTTGTAATTGCCATATCTCAATCAGGAGAAACAGCCGATACCCTAGCTAGCATAAGACTAGCTAAAGAACACAAAGCCCATACCCTAGGTATAATAAACGTCAAAGAAAGTTCTATAGCACGTGAAGTAGATAATGTAATATATGTAGAAGCCGGCCCTGAAATAGCCGTTGCCACTACCAAAGCCTACACCCTTCAAGTACTAATACTAAGTCTAATAGCCTACTCTCTCGGTATAGAAAACAATACCCTTAACAAAGAAGAAGTAGAACAAGCATATCTAAAACTACCTAGTCTTATCGAAAAAGAAATAAACAAAGACTATAAATCACTTACCAAAACAATATATAAAAAAGAAGATATCTATTTCTTAGGACGTAAAATAGACTATGCCATATCAATGGAAGGAGCCCTAAAACTAAAAGAAATCTCCTACATACACTGCGAAGCATACCCAGCTGGAGAACTAAAACACGGTTCCATTTCCTTAATTGAACAAGATACCCCTGTAATTACAATCGTAACCGATGATACCATTAAGGAAAAAACCGTAAGTAACATCAAAGAAGTTAAGGCCCGCGGAGCATACAACATAATAATAACCAATAGTATTTTAGAAAATGATCAAGATTATGCTGATCAAGAAATCCAAATCGATAAAATACATCCCCTACTTTCGCCCATCCTTGCCATAATCCCTCTCCAACTCCTTTCCTTCGAAATAGCTCTCCTAAGAGGATGCGATATCGATAAACCACGAAACCTAGCCAAATCCGTAACGGTGGAATAAATAGCAATATTTATTTCCCTTTTTTCATATAATTACTAGGTGATCTTATGGACAATATCATAAAATATTTCTATAACATAAATGTAGACAAAATAATTCCCCATAAAAACTATTACACCATTATAAGCCCTCCCAACATCTATCATCTCATAATCACAGACATATCCGAAAAAGAAATAACAAACATCATCCCCCTAACCACCGGCAGTAACCTCTTTCATAAAATAATACCCAATAAACAAGGCAAATACATATCCATATACAATAACATTCCCTATATCCTAATGAAAATCCACATTAATACCGAAAAAAAAGTATCCCTCCTTGAAATAAGCAATATAAACAACATCCCTATCAGAGGTACCACACCTCCCTCTTGGTCAAATCTCTGGTCTGCAAAAATAGATTACTTAGAAGTACAAATAAACCAAATAGGTAAAAAGCACCCCCTTCTTGTCGATACCCTTAACTTCTTTATCGGCCTAACCGAAAATGCCATTAGCTACTATAATCACAATGTAGATAAAAATAACATTCCCCTCTCTTTAACTCATAAAAAAATACCCATAAATAGCACTATCGAAGCCCTCTATAACCCCTTCAATCTAAAAATAGACCATAAATCTCGAGACCTAGCTGAGTATATTAAAATATCCTTCTATAACTCCAACAAAAATATAATTAATGAACTAAATACCTATTTCCAAACCAATCCATATACCAAAAACGATATGAATATCCTCTTTTCCCGAATTCTATATCCCAGCATCTACTTCGATATATACGATTCTATCATTCTAAATGAAATTTCTGAAGATAACATTAATAAAATAATAGCCACTATCCCCGACTACACATCCTACCTAGATAATATATATAATTATTTAAATAAATATTATCCCTTAGAACCCATTCCGTGGCTAAAAAAAAGAAGTTAAATCTCATTAACAACTTTAATAACTTCAGGTATCTCATTAATGAGAGCACTCTCAATACCCTCTTCCATTGTATGGTCTGCATATTCACAATTAGAGCAAGCCCCCATAAGTTTAACATATACAACCCCATTTTCATATCTACTAAAGATAACATCTCCCCCATCATTTTGCAAATAAGGTCTAATCTTATCTAATACTTCATTTATTTTTTCTTCCATTTTTCTTCACCCATAATAATTATATATATTTTTTATAAGTATTTCAAGTATTTTACTAGGCATTTTTTCAAAATCGTGTTATAATACTTACAGAAACGGTGATAATATGAAAGAAATTAAAGAAAATGATATTATCGAAGCCATCGTTACTGGTATTCAAAACTATGGAGCCTTCGCAAAAATTGAAAATGAATACGATGGTCTCATACACATATCAGAGATATCTTACGGATATGTAAGAAATGTCAATGATTTTATCAAAATTGGTGATAAAATACACGCCAAAGTTATTGGTATTGATGACGATACAGGAAAAATTAAACTCAGTATCAAAGATTTAGACTATAAACACGATGGAAAAGTTATAGTCAAAAACCAAATCCCCAAAAATGGTTTTGAACCCCTAAGAGAACATTTAGATGAGTGGATAAATGAAAAAATAAGGGAAATTATGAATAAAATGTAATTTTTTCTAAAAAAGTGCAAAAAAGTATTGACATTTAGCCTATAAATTGGTATATTATTAAATGTCAGTGCAGTAATGGGCGATTAGCTCAGTTGGTTAGAGCACCTGCCTTACAAGCAGGGGGTCATAGGT
>USTO01000036.1 GCA_900557675.1 uncultured Mollicutes bacterium | reverse complement strand
CACCAAAATACTATCCCGAGTATCAATCCCAATATTCTTCATATAACTGTAAATCATCTTAACATTATTACTATTGTCTACTAAACACTTAATAACCGCATCCCCATAGATACTCTCAAGTTCATCTATAGTACTCTCACTTACCCCCAAATCTCTAAGCATATCCATTATTTACCACTCCTTCTAAGAGTTTTTACATTTTCACTATCGTGGGCCATATCTCTAGTGCCACCTCTAATTTCCTTATCAATTCTCTCTAACTCATCCTTAGTCAAAATACTATTTCTCGTAATAGCCACAAATAAACCATCCAAGTTACCAAGTCTGTTACTAAGTAGTGTCTCAAACACTCTAAGAACCTTGAACCTTGATATCATAACCCCATCAATATCATATAAATACTCACTTACCTTATAAGCATCATCAAGTTCCCTTATATAAATATTATTTAAAGACATACTAGTAATATTATCATTCTCATTATCAGATATTATCCTATCATATTCATCATACTTAGTAACATTTTCCTCATAATACTTATTACAATAATTTTCAAATCTACCCAACTCACTAAGAATAACACCCTTTTCTCCATTTCTCTTTGGAAAAGCAATATCACTAGTCTTAACAATTAATCCCATATCAAGCATATCCCTTGTATCACCAGCCAGTATCATACCACCCTTACTACCAGATTTAGGAGTAGATATATATCCCTTCAATTTATAATACTTCCTTCTATCCCCATCAGGCTCCCTAAAATATATACTTTCACCCCTCTTATTATATAGCTTAATAAGAGAAAGAGTCATATTAATATTATCTACCCTCCTACAAGTAGTCGAAAAACCGCCCTTAAACAAATACTTATCGTGACCAAGTTCCCTAAAAACATCAATAATATCCAAAGAATGATTACCAAGAAAACAAGAAAGCGTTCCAAAATAATTATCTTTCGTAGCTCCATATAACTTAAACTTCTCTAATCTCTTTTTAAATGAACGAGCACTACATTGTACAAATACACTTCCGCTCCTTTCTATCATAGCATTAATATCAGCATCATTATCTTCACTCTTAATAATATTCCTTATAGCTAGATATTTACCAAATGAACCAGTTACACTTTCATTAATAGGACCATCACCACCAGGACCTTTACCATTAACCTTATCAAGTGACTTATTACCCTTAATAAATAAAGGATAAACATTAAGATAACTATTAAATATTTCACTAAGACTATAATTATTACTACTAAAATTAGCCTTCGAATCAGCCTTAATATTATCAAGTACCGTCTTTACAATCTCACCATTAGAAAGAACAAATATATTAGCAAGTTTAGAGCTCTGCTTCTTATCATTATTAAGTTTAATATCCTTTATAGCAATAAGAATCTCTTCCATATTTTGAAGATTACCATACTTAACTATTCTATCAATATCCTCATCATCAAAAATACTATGAATATCATAACCATACTTACTAAACAAAGCCTGAACATCCTCTACATTAATATTACTAATATTAACAACATCAATAACTTCAATTTCTTCAGTATCAGAAACATCCTCAGTTAAAGTCTCAGCCTCTATTTTAAACACCTGACTATTAATTTCTCTAATAATATCAATCTTATCCTTAAGAGAAATATTCATATCTTTAACAAACATAAGAAGTTTAGAAACATCATTAAAGTCAATATTTCTACTAATAATTCCCTTTATATTATTATATTCTTCAAGTATACTTTCCTTTTTAGAACTATCTTCTAGTTCTTTTTCTAAAAACTCAATCTTATCACTTAAAATTTCACTATACTTCTTACATATCCCAATAATTTCTAAGGTTTGCTTATTATCAATATAAAACATATTATACATAGCTTTAAGCTCTTTAAGCCTTTTAATATCATTAATAACACTCTCAGTATCTCCAAAAACATTTTCAAAAAATCCCATATCAATACTAAAAGCTAAATTAACATTCTTAGAGTTATTCACCCCTTTAAGTTCCAAAAGAAGTTTACTGTAACTATTTCTTCTATTTTCAAGATTAACCCTATCCTCATTAATCCTTGAAATTTCTTGATTCAACCTATCAATTTCCTTATCAATAACTTTCGTAAATTTTTCCATATTATCTTGCCTCCCTTCTATCAGTACTTCTAGTTGGATCTTTACCCAAATCAGATATAATCTTATAACTTTCATCAATTAAAGCCTTAGCTTGCTCAAACCCTTCTGGTGTAAAATCACTATAAAACAACTTATTAATATCCCTAATATCATCAATACTACTAGCAATACGACTATTGAAAGAAGAACCAACCTCTCTACTATTCTCATGTTTAATCTTTGTACCAATTAATAAAACAATCTTAATATCATTATCATTACCATAGTGCTTCTTTAAAAGTTCCTTATTATTCTGTGACATTGATACATAAGAATATGCAAATCTAATATCACGATTACGATAAGTTCTAGGACTAACTTCTTCTGAATAATTAGGTATACCATTACCCTTTTTAGAAGGAAGTAACTTATGATCCCTTTTTGTATTTTCTAAAATATAAGCCTTACCATAAAAACTCTTTAAGCCCGTTACTAAATCGCCAAGACATTTCCTATCCGTATCCATAATTTCCCTTTGATCTTTTGCAATAGTGCCACATAATTCTCCCCGATAGGGCAAAAATATAACCAAATTCTTTCCACTACTAAGTCCCTTATCACCACTAATATCAACCCCATCTTTACCATTTGGACCTATTATATCATCTGGTTTATTGAAATTCTTAATTTCTACTTTAAAGTGCTCTACTTCTTTATTAAACTTAGGATAAGCCTCTCTAAGTTTTTTAACAATAGCCCAAATTTCTTCCTTAACAAGAGCAAAAGATTCTTCAGAAATATCAGGTTTAGTTGCTAATTCATAAGCAGCCTCATAATCCTTATATAACTTTTTAAAACTAGAAATAGAATCCCCTAGTAAACTAACGATAGCCCAGTAATCTTCATCGTTAGTACTTTCCTTACTACAAGTATCATAAATAGCCTCAGCTTCTTCTATCATTCTCATATAATTACTACGTTCATTAGAATTAAGATTACCAGAACTAATCATACCTTGCCTACTATTCTTGATTTTATTTTCCTTTTCTTTATTTTCTTTATATACATTATATTCTTCCCAAATATGCCTATATATATCAAATATTTCTTGGACATTATCTTCTGTATATTCCATTTCAAGTAAATTACATAGATCAACATAAATAATAGCCCATTTACTACTACCATTACTATCATAAATATTAACCCTACTAGCAAGAGATAAATCCGCATCCCTTAAGGCCTCCTCATATAAAGGCAAATACTCATCATCACCATAAATACTTTCAAGTTTACGCTTAAGTTTTTTAATTTTCTTTAAATCCCTACTTCTACGCTTATTAAGAACAACAGATGTAACTTCCTTTTCCCCTTCCTCTTTCTCCGGCACATCTTCCGAAATATCTTCCTTTATAGAAGTATCACTTAAAAAAGTAGCAGGAAGTTCTTTATCAGCATACGCTTTTTGTAAATTTTCTTGAACCACATTAACAATTAAAGCATCTTCAATATTAACATTAGAGTTAATAAAAACCTCTCTAAGTTTTGCATTAGCAATACTAACATTAACAATAAATTCCAGTTTAAGACTATCATTAATATCAAGATTATTAATAAAATCAATAACCATATTAAGTTCATCTTCTTTAAGAAAACTTCCATTATTAATCATATCCCTAACTTTTCTATACTCATAACTAGCCTCAGCCTTCTTACTATCAATTAAAGCCTTAAGTTCACTAATTTTCTTCTCATAATCAAGAACATAACTCTCAAATCTTTTAATAAAAGAATTAACCGTTTCTTTAGAAATAACAACTTGTGGATCCTCAGTTTCCATTTTTGAAATACGCAAAATATAATTATAAAGTTCTTTAACATTATTAACCGTTGGCATATACTCGTGAATAATATCCGCTAACTCTCCATCAAAAATATCATCATTAACAATATCATCAATATTACGAATATCCCTTCTTTTCTTTAACCCCTCTAACACATTCTTTATCTGTTCAAGACGAATACTTAAACTATTTAAAGATTGACCCCTATCATTAACTAGAGCCCCATATCTCTTCTCTATTTCCTCTATCTTATTATCAAGAAAATTATTAAATTCCTCAAAATTATTCATTATTTCACCCTTTCCATCTTATTTACTTTTTATTCTTTTTTTAACCTTTTCCATTTCCATACTAATAAGTCTTGTTTCCTCCTTAGCAACCTCTAAAGATGTATTCAAAAAAGCAATGTCCATACCAAGAAAAGCCTCAATTCTAACAATTTCCTTCTTAATAATCTCTTTCTTATCCTCATAATCAGTCTTATACAATTCCTTAAGACCCCTTAACGTTTCCTTCGTAAAATCACTAGGATGATTATAACAATTTATCCTAATAAATTCAACTCTAACCCTTTCCCTTTCTGGTAAAACCACACCACCAATAGTAAAAATACTATCCTCTATTTCCTCTAAATCCTTTCTACTATAAGCATTAGACTTAGATAAACATAACCAAATATTCATAAGAATTCTTTGTATATCACCATTAGCATACTTAATAAATCCCTTTATATCATCCAAATAAATATCGCCTATATTCCCAAAATACCCATCAATATCAATTTCACCTTCCTGTGCTTTCTCTACCTCAGAAACATTTACAACATCTTCTTTTTCCATCCCTAATCTATCCATATCCTCTTTAATAAGATTATCTACTCTAATACCCGGTAAATCAGGCCTTTCCCTAAGAAGTTCCGCCGAAGCATATTTCAAATTAACATCACCCCACATCTCAGCAGTCGCATAATATATCTTCTTATCTATATTCTCTATATCCTTAATCTGCCCAAAAGTATCCTTTTTACTAGACTTTTTACCACCATAATAATTATCATTTTTTCCCATAACAATACTTCCTTTCTTTTTCATCTATACAACTATTATAACATAAATAACATAGAAAAAAAAGAAAAAATGCTCATCTTACATTTTCTCTTTAAAAACTACTTGTCCTGTAAATCAATTTCACTAATAACCGTAATAATCATTGGCCTGTTTCCCGTAGCCTGTGACAAATACTTAGATAATTCTTCCCTAATCGTATTCTTAATCTTCATATATTCAACAAAGCCATTCTTAATATTATCATTAATAATCTTTGTACAAATACCCTTCATCTCGTGAAGCAGTTCCTCACTTTCCTTAACATAAATAAATCCCCTTGTAAGAATCTCTGGCCCTGCAATAATAGCCTTACTCTTTTTATCCAAACTAGCACTAATAATCACAATACCATTATTAGATAAAAGTTCTCTATCTTTAAGAACAAGCTCACCTATATCATCTGAACTCTCTCCATCAATAAGAATTTCTCCTGCTTCAACTCTCTCAAAATTATTAACAAGCTTACCACCAACAAAAGTAGCAACATCACCATTACCCTTAAGAAGAATATTATCTTTAGGAATACCAACAGCCTCCGCAAGTTCCGCATTAATAAACAAATTCTTATAGTCTCCCTTTATAGGAAAATAATACTTAGGACTCATAAGCTCAATCATCATCATCAAATCCTCACTAGAAGCGTGATGAGATAAATACTTCTTTGAAGGAAGTGTAACCACATTAACACCAAGTTTAGCAAAATCATCTAAAATTCTAACAAAAGTCTTTTCCATTCCCTCATAAACCGGTGTCGCCAAAAAGACCGTATCACTCTTCCTAAGTTTAACAAACTTATCATAACCATTAACAATCTTGTTAATAGTAAAATAAGGCTTTTCTCTCTCATTAGAGTTAAGAATAACGACATTATCATCATTAATATTAGATAAGTCCCCAATCACATTCTTACCCGCATCAAGGTATCCATTACTAGTAGCATAATTAATAATATTTTGAAGTCTCTTACCCATAACAACAATCTTACGGTCTGTCTTTGATACTTCATTAAATAACTCTTGTATTCTATATAAATGTGAATTCAAAACATTAAAAATAATTCTACCATCACTTTTTGATAAAGTCTCACGAATAAGGTTACTAATCCTGTGATTAGGAGCAGTATGCCCAACCTTCTCTGAATAAATACTCTCAGCAAGTAAACAAAGAACACCTTGCTTTCCAATATAAGCGAGCTTACCAATATCCGTTTGATAACTACCTCTCATTAAAGCATCAAATACAAAATCTGATGCGTAAAAAATAACCCCTTGATCCGTATAAATAGAGTATCCAAAATTCTCTGGAATACTATGCGATAAATTAACAGGGAAAATCTTAACCTTACCAAATACTTCGGGACTATTAGCTTTCATTTCTTTTAAAGATTCCGTACTAATAGAACTCATATCAAATTCTTTTCTAACCATATCCAAAGTGAACTTAGAGCCATATACAGGAACTAGTCCAATAATGGAAATAACATTAGTTAAAGCTCCAATATTCTCATCGTGAGCGTGAGTTAAAAATATTCCCTTTATCCTTTCCTTATTATCCTTTAAATAATTAACATTAGGTATAATATAATCAATTCCTAACGTATTTTCATCTGTATATTTTAGTCCGGCATCAAATACAAATATACTCTTATCTACTTCGACAACATACATATTCTTGCCGTTTTCATTAAGTCCGCCTAAACTAAAAATCTTAATTTTACTCATATTTCTCCTTTCGTTAATAAAGTATAAAGACTTATATATTATAGCATTAATAAGAGGAGAAGTCAAATTAAATATTATAAATTAGGCCCTATCGGAGGTAAGAATAAAGAAAAGAAGTAGGATATATATACTAGCCATTATATGAATTAGAGTAAAGAGTAGTTAGATATATATAGTTCCTACTTACTTATTGCCCCTTCTTTATATGGCATCAAGGGTATTCCAAATGTGTTATATATGTAATAGATGTATGTTAACCTAGAATACTTATAACTGGACAGTTTTTCAATTCAATAAAAACCGAGTAGATATAG
>USTO01000035.1 GCA_900557675.1 uncultured Mollicutes bacterium | reverse complement strand
GTTGGTTGCAAGAACCATGCCAATTATTTACTTTTTTGCATCTTTTTACCATAACCACATGCATTTCCTTTCCAAAATTTACACACCTATCTTACCGCAATCCGAGGTGATTGTAAAGTGGTTTTTTTGCTTTACCTTTTTTATCAAAACCTGTAGCTATTACTGTTACTATAACTTCATCTGTAAGGTTTTCGTTGATAACTGAACCGAATATTGTATTGATATCTGTGTTTGCTGCTGCTCTTACTACTTCTGCGGCTTGTTCTGCTTCAAATAGTGTTAGGTTAGAGCCACCGGTAATATTAATGATAGCATCAGTTGCACCGTGAATGGATGTTTCAAGAAGTGGAGATGAAACTGCTTGTTTAGCGGCTTCAATTGCTCTATCTTCTCCCATTCCAATACCAATACCGATAATGGCATTTCCTGATTTTTCCATTACTGCTCTTACGTCAGCGAAGTCTAGGTTTACAAGACCTACTACTGCGATAAGATCAGATATTGATTGTACACCTCTTAAAAGGACATTATCTACTTCTTTAAATGCGTCTAACATAGAAGTAGATTTATCAATTATTTCTCTTAATCTATCATTAGGTATAACAATTAAAGTATCAACATGTTGTTTAAGTTCTTCAATTCCTGATAATGCGTTGTCCATTCTTCTTTTTCCTTCGAAAGAGAATGGTCTGGTTACGATTGCTACAGTTAAAGCTCCTAAACCTTGTGCAATTTCAGCGATTACTGGGGCTGCTCCTGTTCCGGTACCTCCTCCCATTCCACAAGTGATAAAGACCATATCTGCACCTTTTAGGGCTTCTTCAAGATCTTTTTTTGCTTTAATTGCAGCTTCTTTTCCAACTTCAGGCCTTCCTCCGGCACCAAGAGTTCCAAGTTGAATTTTATTTTCTGCTTTAGAAACATTAAGTGCTTGAGCATCAGTATTAACTGCAATAAAGTCAACACCCCTTACTCCAGCATCAATCATTCTGTTAATGGCATTATTTCCTCCTCCACCAACTCCAATAACCTTTATTTTTGCAAGTTGGTCCGTCATTGCTAAATCAAACATAACTTCATCTCCTTATTCAAATATTTTTCCAAATATTTTTCCTAGTGCACTGCCTGTCCCCATTTTTCTTCTAGCTCTTAGCATCTCTTCAACCTTTTCATCTATAAACATTGTATAATCTGTATTTCTTAACTTTAGTTTCTCAATAAAATATCTTATGGCACCATAACTTACTGAATATTTACTATTTCTAATTCCAATAATGTTAATATTCAGCATTTGACTTTTTCTACCATAAGTGTCTTGAAGCAAAGCATCAAAGCCTAGCATTGACGTTGTCGCTCCTGTAACTATTATATTACTAATTTCCCTATTTGTTAAGCCATTTATATCATTTTTAAGATTTTTAAGTAATTCTACAAGCTTATATTCAATCATCTCTGCAAGCATGTACTGATCAATAATAATGTTTTGATTAAGTCTGTTAATAACCTTATAATTATCATCAGAATCAGCATATTTTCTACTTGCAACTCCATATTCTTCTTTTATTCTTTTTGAATCATTTTCATCAGTTTTGAAGTTAAATCTTATAACTTCATCAATATCATCTCCGCCAATTGAAGATATTTGTTCCTTAACGAGAATTCCTTTATTAAATACAGAAACAACACTTTTTTCTTTACCAATATCTATTAAAGAAACTACATTCTTATTAAGTTCAGTATCACAGGCAGCATAATAATTGGCAATAGATGATATAGTAATATCAACAACCTCTACCCCAATGTTTTCAAAGATTCCTATTACAGAATAAACATTTTTTTTAGGAACCGATACTACAACTGATTTGACTTCTAGTTTACTTCCTTCTAGTCCTAGTGGATTTTTAACTTTTTTTGAACCATCAATCTTATACTCAATAGGCATAACGCTAACAACTTCATAATCTTTAGCAACATGCCTTTTAAGAGATTTTTGAAGGCAATTAAATACCGTTTCCCCATCTATAAGAGCATCACCAGTATTAATACTAACTTCTCCAGTTGCAATATTAATTTCTCTGTTATTGGAAGGAACAACTGCAAGTATTTGTTCTACTTTAGTGCCAAGTTTATTTTCAAGAGTTTTAAGAGCTTTCTTAACAGAACTAGTTATAGCACCAGCATCAGTAATAAGACCTTTCTTAACGCCCTTGGATTTAACACTAGCAGTAGCTAGAACATTTAACTTATCATGGTGTTCTTCAACAGTAATTGCTTTTACTTCATCAGTTCCAATATCAATACTTGTGTATATCTTCCTCATAATCATCCCTCTTATATCATAATAAAATTATACAATAAGAAATCAATCTTGACAACAATAACTTTTAAAAAAACGAAAAATACCTTATAAAATAAGAAAAAAAGGATAAATAATTAAAAACAATAATAAAATAAAAACTTTATCATACTATTAATTGAAAGAGAGTGATGTGTGTGGATAAACAAGAAATTATAAAAAATATTGCTTATCGTACTGGTGGAGACATATATCTAGGGGTTGTTGGAGCGGTAAGGACTGGTAAATCGACATTTATAAAAAAAGTTGTAGAAGAGTTAATTGTTCCTAATATAGAAGATGAATATGAAAGAAAAAGGACTTTAGATGAGATTCCTCAATCAAGTGGCGGAAAAACTATTATGACTATTGAACCTAAATTTGTACCAAATAATATAGCTAAAATTAAAATAGATGATATGACTTGTAATATGAGACTTGTAGATTGTGTAGGATATGTTATTGAAGATGCTAAGGGATATGAGGATGAGAATGGTCCAAGAATGGTGAAAACTCCTTGGTATAAGGATGAGATTCCTTTTATAGAGGCTGCGGAAATAGGTACTGAGAAAGTGATAAGGGATCATTCGACCATAGGGATAATAGTAACTACTGATGGATCTATTGGTGATTTTGATAGGAAGTCTTATGTTGAAGCTGAGGAAAAGATTGTAAAGGAATTAAATTCTATTCATAAGCCTTATATTATGGTTCTTAATACGACAAAACCTTCTGCTAAGGAAACTGAGAGTTTGACACAGGAATTAAAGGAAAAGTATAATGTTCCAGTTCTTCCTATGGATGTTATTAATATGAATGAAATAGAAATAACTAATATATTAAGAGAAGCTTTATATGAGTTTCCTATTTTAGAGGTAAAAATTGATATTCCTGAGTGGATTGGTATTTTAAAACCTAATCATTATGTAAAGAAGGCTTACATTGATAAAATAAAGGAAAGTGTTGAACCTGTTGATAAGTTAAGAGATGTTGATGGAATTATTACTCATTTTAATGATTGTGAGTACATTAAAAATGCTTATATGTCTTTGGTGGATCCTAAGACTGGGACAATTACAATAACTTTAGAGGCTCCGGAGGATTTATTTGAGAAAATACTTAATGAAATGATAGATATTGATATAACAAATAAGGCAAGTCTTCTTTCTATGTTTCAGGAATATAAGGAACAGGAAGCTTTGTTCTGTCAATTAAATGATGCTTTAAAGATGGTTAAAACTACTGGATATGGGGTTGCTATACCAACGTTAAATGATATGAAGTTAGATAAGCCTGAGGTTACTAAACAGGGATCAAGATATGGAATAAAACTTAAGGCTACTGCTCCTTCTATTCATATGATAAGGGTGGATGTTGAATCTAGTTTTGAACCGATTATAGGAACTGAGGCACAAAGTAAGGAATTGATAAATCATTTAATAGATGATAGCAAGGATGATCCTAATAGTATTTGGTCTAGTGAGATATTTGGAAGAAGTTTGGATAAGATAGTTCAAGAAGGAATTCAATCGAAAATATCAATGATGCCTGAGAATGTAAGGTATAAACTTCAGACTACTATGACTAAGGTTGTAAATAAAGGATCTAATAATTTAATAGCAATAGTAATATAAAAATACTTGGTTTAAGTATTTTTTTATGTTTAGAAAGCAAAAGAAAAACACCCTATAGAATGTTTTTCCAATAACTAGTACTACTTCTTAACAAAAACTGCCTTTATAGAATGATTCAAAGTAACATTCTTAAATGTATACTTACTCTTAACCCTAACACGTTTACCATCTACATAAACCTTACTAAGTTTATAACCTTTACTAGGAGTCATAGTAATAACAACATTAGAACCATAATTAACAGTTTTACTCTTGGTAATAACACCTTTGCCAGTCTTTGAAGTAGTTATCTTATATTTATTTATAGTAAGTAAAGCCTTCTTATAATAAGTATTATATATACTCTTAACACTATCAACTGAAGTAGCCTTATTTATTTTACTAATTCCCTCATTAACAATAGGAACAACTTTCTTTTGATTATACTTTTTATTATTCTTAAAAGTATTTAACTTATTAGCATATGACTTCTTGGCATTACTAAGTTCAACAACTCTAGTTGGAGTCTTCTTAAGAAGCTTTTCAAGCTTAACCAAGAAATTTTTAGGTATTTCTACCTCATACACAACATTAATAGCACTACTAGCATTATCTAATAGATTATAATTAGTATTATAACCAGCATTAGAATAAACCTTTTTATCTAAATACTTCTTAGATAACTTATCAATACCAGCAGCAAGTTTAAATGTAGTAGTAGAACTAAGTTTTTGATAAGTAACACCAGTCATATCTTCAAATTTTTCAATCAAATCAATATACTTAGTATACATAGTATCAGGATTATAACCATTATTAATATCATCAAGAGTCTTATCAGCCATATCTATAATCTCATCAGTAACCTTATAACCACTAGCTTTAAGTTGTTCATATACATAATTATTAATATATGCACTAAAAGCATTTTTGGTATCTTGAACTTCTCCTAAAGAATAAATAACACGACCAAGAGAATAAGAAGGAATAGACACAATACCAACACTATTTAAAAACTCTACATATTCAAAATCAGGAAAATAACCATAAGCATCATATTTACAAGAACCATTCATAGATTCAGCATCTTCACCATTAGAATTATCTAAATCAAAAGAAATATCAACATATGTAAAATTATTATAATCTCCAACTAAACCAATATTAGCAAAACCTTTAGCAAGTGAATAATAATCATTAGCACTACTTACATATCCTAAATACTCACTACGATAAGAATTAATTATAGCATTATAATAAGTACTAAAATCCCCTTCATAAAAACAATCAAAAGCATCATTTATAGCCTTAAGACCACGTTTTTTCAAAGTCAAATAATAATTATCAGTAGTAACATAATCATAATCCCAACCACCAAGAGTAGACATAGTAGTATAAGGTAAATTAACATCTAAAGAAATAGTACCTTCCTCACGATCATAAAACAAATCATCTAAAGAACTAAGATTATTAAGTGTATCAATAGCCTCTTGATGTGCCTTCTCAAAATCCTTCCTAACAGAATCAATATAAGTTACATAATCATATCGAGAATAAGTCTCCTCAACTTGTTCAATAAGACTTTGTTTATAAAAATCAAGTTCACTACCAGCCTTTCTAATTTGCTTAGCAGTTGGAGTTTTAACAATTAAAGACTTATCATTAACTTTCTTTAAAGAAACCTCCTTCTTCTCTGAAGGATTAACCTTACTAAGAGCACTAACACCACTAGGTAAAATAGTAATAAGTAATGTACATACTAAAACTAACGATATAATTTTCTTTTTCATACTCTATCACCTACCTAACTACCCTACTCTTAATACTTGAATAAGGACTATATACTTTCTTACCATTAACAACCTTATAAGCCCTAACTTTATAATAATATCTCTTATTCTTAACAAGCTTACCATTAATATAATAATTCTTAGTAGTAGAAGTAACTACCTTATAAGGACCCTTAACAGAACTAGCTCTATATATAGTATAACCTCTAGCACCAGGAACTTTATTAATAGAAATCTTTAAATATCTAGACTTATAATTAGCAACAGAAATAACTGGTTTATCAAGAGAAACTAAAGCATTAACACTATAAGAATAACTAAATGACTTAGTACTACTATAAACAGCCTTTATTCTATAATAATATCTTTTACCTAAAACAACTTTAGAATCCTTATAAGAAGTACCCGTAACTTCACCAATCTTTACATAAGAACCCTTAGAACTCATAGCTCTTTCAACTATGTATTTACTAGCAACATTAATCTTATTCCAATTCAAAGTAACACTATTATAAGTAACCTTTCTAACTTTAAGATTATAATCTCCTAAAGCATAATTAGTCTTACCAACAAACAATCTATATGCTACCTTAACAAGACGATTTCCTTGATCAGTACCCTTAACAGTACCAACTATATAAGTAGTACCCGGCTTAAGTGCAGTAACAGTTCCATTATTATCTATCTTAGCAATATTAGCATTAGTACTAGACCATATAATCTTATCATTAGTTTTCTTACCATCTATATCTAAAACATAACCCTGATAAGTATACTTATTACCAACAAGCAACTTAGAAGCATACTTAGTAAGTTTAACACTAGCAGGACTAGTAACAATTACGTCAAAACTATCATAATACTTTCCATCATAAGTTTTAACTGTAATAGTAGCCTTTCCAGAAGACTTACCAGTAAGAATACCAAGTTCATTTATATCTGCAACAGTTCTATCACTAGAAGACCAATAAACTTCTTTATTAGTAGCATTACTAGGTAAAATATTAGCCTTAAGTTCATAAGAAGAACCTTTTACAATACTAGAATAATCTTCTTTAGATACAATAGATATACCAGTTTGAGATAAAGACTCCTTAACCTTGACCAAAACACTATCACTCTTACCAGAAACACTAGCAGTTATTGTAACAAATCCTGACTTAACACCAGTAACCCTACCAGTAATAGAATCAACTTTAGCAATAGAATCATCACTACTAGACCATTTAACTTTCTTTAAAGAAGTCGCAGGCCTAACCAGAGCCTCTAAAGAAATATCATCATTTTCATAAACAACAGCATCATAATCAGCACTATAAGAAGCATCATAATCTTTTATAGATACAGAATCTACATCAACTGAAGAACTAGCATCTATAGCAGCAGAAACAGCTTCCTTAGCATTTAC
>USTO01000034.1 GCA_900557675.1 uncultured Mollicutes bacterium | reverse complement strand
GAAAAAGGAATTGAGCAAGGACGTAAAGAGGGACGTGAAGAAGGGCGTAATGAAAGTACACAAAACATAATTAATAAGCTTATTAGTAAAGGTCTAAGCGACAAAGATATTGGAAATTTGCTTGATATTAGTCCTAAACAACTTACTAAGTTTAAAAGAGTGGCATAATGGTTGGACAGGCTACGAAACATAGCCTGTTTTTTTATTGTTTATAAAATTGGTATTTCTCTCCCCTATTGCTTCTTGGTATGATTTTGGTTTAAGCAGAGAATTTTTACCTATAATTTTTATAAAAGAAAAAGAAGATATTTAATTGGGGTTGTAATGAATTGGATCCCCCGATAGGGCCAAGAAAAAAAATTAATTTTTTTCGTGTAGCCTATTGACTACAAAGGCAATATCGTGTATAATCTATTTTGAGGTGTAAAAAATGGGAAGACATATTAGTTTTGGTGTTGTAACGAAGATTGAAGTGAGAAATAAGTACGGTTTAAAGGAATGTAAGGGGGATTTGCTGAACAGAATTGATAAAGTTTTTAATTTAAAATATTATGAAGAAGGGGTTAGTGATAGTGATGATTTTATGTGTTTATATTTAAAAGAAGATGTATTTAATAAGGATTTTAAAGACTTATTATTAGAACTAGCGGATATGGAGTTATTAATGGATTATTTCTATTATAATATTAAAAATACTAGTGACTATACCTCTTCTAAGGGTAAGAAAAAGGCATTAATTGATTATTTGGAGAACCATTTTGATTTAAAAATAAAAAGAGAATATGAGGAGCGTTATGATTATAGGAGTCACAAAAAGATAATTGATAAGAATAACTTTGTATATTTATTAGATAATGTTTCAGAGTTTAATAATGACTTTGCTCTTTCTTGGGAAAATTATTTTAATTGTACAGATATGTGCGATAAAATACAATTTAATGATAATTTAGCTGATTTATATAATTTTCGTATTCGTTTGAATCATATACCTTTATATTATGATTATGATAAAACTGATAGTGAGGATATTACATTTACATTGAGGTGTTTAAATTACTTTTTGCGAAAAGCTTTAAAGTGTGAAGCAAAAAAAACGTTAATTTTTGGATTAACTGATTAGAGGGAGAATAATGAAAAAATTTGAAGAAGAAATAGATGTAATGGATCTAGAATATAACTTAATATGTGATTTTATTAAATTGAGAAATGAGATGGGGCTTACACAAAAACAAATGGCGGAAGAGGCACACGTTGTAAGAGAAATGATTGCAGTTATAGAGAATAGGAAAAAGCATCCACAAATTAATACGTTGATTAAGATATTAAAGCCATTTGGTTATACTTTATCAATAACCAAGATTGATAAAAATAAATAGATTGATAAATATTTTTAATTGCATAAGTTGTGTACTAGATTGTGAGTGGTAACCTGCTTTTAAGGGTAATAAGGATATTCATTATAAGAATTAATCTATGTAATAATATTATATTATATTATATTATTTAATTGAATTTAATTGAATTTAAGCGATTTTGGAATCCCTCGACAAAGCCTTAGTGTTTTGGCTTAAAAATTAAGGCAAGGAAGAAGGCTGACACTATGGCGATTGATATTCCAGCGGCGGTGAGGTCAAATACTCCGAGGGCTAGGCCTAGTACTCCTTGGTCATCCGCAGCAGTCATTGCACCGTGAATGAGGAGGTGACCAAATGATGTTATGGGGACAAGGGCTCCGGCTCCAGCATAGAGAACGATTTTGTCATATATTCCGAAGATGTCGAGAAGAGCACCTAGTACGACAAAGATGCTAGTTACGTGGCCAGGTGTTAGTTTGGTATTATCAAGAATGATTTGGCTTAGCATACAGATAGTACCACAGAATAGAAATGCATATATGTATATCATAATTCCATCCTTTCTAGTTCTACGGCGTGACTTATTGCGGGGATACTTTCTTTTTCGAGTACCATAGTAGGAGAAAATATGGCTCCGGTTGGAACAAGCAGAACTTTATTTAATTTCTTGGTTTTTAGTTTATTTAAAACGTAAGTTGCCATTACAAGGGCACTAGTTACGGGTCCTGAGGCACCAGCTAGGACGGGTTGTTTTTTGGTATCGTAGAGAATGAGGCCACAGTCATTATAGTTTTTACCAAGAGATATTTGATAGTTCTTTTTCATATATTCTGTGAGGATGCTTTTTCCATAGTGGCCGAGGTCTCCGGTTAGTATTAGGTCGTAGTCTTCAGGAGTTGTGCCGGTATTTTGGAGGTGCCGATAGATTGTGTCTGCTGCAGCGGGAGCCATTACTGCTCCCATATTGTTGGCATCTTTTATACCGAGGTCCACTACTCTACCAATGGTGGTACTTGATACTTTGATGTTGGTTTTGGTATTTGTTAATAGTATTGCAGCGGAACCGGTAGCGGTAAAGGTAGCTGTGGCTGGTTTAAGGGTTCCATATTCGTTAGGACCACGGAATTGTTTTTCACTTACAGCGTTATGGGATGAGGTTGAGGCGATGATCTTTTTGGCAAGGCCATTTTCTAAAAAGGAAGATGCTATACTTATGGCTTCGGAGATAGTGGAACAAGCACTAAATACGCCAAGGTATGGAATGTTATGGTCTCTTAGGGCATAGTCGGAAGATGCTAATTGATTTTGGAGATCACCAGACACTACAAGGTCGATATGGTCTTCTTTATTACCCGTCTTATTGAGTAATCCCTCTATGGCGAGGGATAAGAGTTTACTTTCGGCTTTTTCAAAGGTTTTTTCACCAAAATAGAGATCTTTATCAAATATTTTGTCAAAGTATTTGTCGAGGGGACCAGCAGATTCGTACACTCCGCCTATTGTATAGGTACTATCTATATAGACGTTTTGGTATTTTATTGTCATATTGTACCTCCTAATAGAAGTCTTATGAGACCGAAGATGTAGACAGCAACTATTCCACATACAATAACGGTTCCAGCTAATTTAAAGATGTTGGCACCTATTCCGAGGACTATCCCCTCGCCTCTATATTCGAGGGCGGATGAGGTTATTGAATGAGCAAAGCCGGTTATAGGGATAATGAGTGCACTTTTTAGTTTTGTTACGAGAATATCGAAAATGCCCAGAGCGGTTAAGATTGAGGATATTATTATTAGTGTAAGGATGACTAGGAGGCCAGCTTCTTTGGTAGGAAGATGAAATATAGAAGCGTATGATTCAAGAAGTAGTTCAGAAAGTAGACCTATTAGTCCACCGCAAAAAAAGGTTGTTAAGGCATTTTCTAATTTTTTGGGCTGGGGAGTATGTTTATCTACTATTTTTTGATATTCTTCATTTGTCATTTTTATCACCAATAGTAGTATGGTGTTTTTATGGGCTTTTATGTAAATAATTGTTAATAATTTAAAAAAATATAAAATGATTAATTTTATGTTATGGAATTATTTGGTTACTTTTAGCATAGATGTTATGTTTATTATTATTAAGAGGGCTACAAGGAGATCGGTTATATTCCAAAGAAAGCTGGGATTAATAAAGCAGGATATGAATGTTATGATAAGGATTATTATTTTGAAGATTTTTTTAGAGAGATAATGAAGATTTAGTTCACCAAAAATGCTTAGTGATATAATGGTTGTATAGGCAAACATTATAATAGTTATGGTTAGAAAGATACTACCGAAAGTACCTAAGTGATAGGTAAAGGCAAAGAGGGTTATTTCAATACCGTTTGGATTAGTGAGAGGGAGGGTTTCATAAGGAGATGTTAGTATTATTAATGCGGTGGAAAGGCAGACAATGAAGATTGTGAGATAGATCGTGAATATGGATGAAAGGCCTTGTTTGTGTGGGTTTTCGGGAGCAAGGGATGCGGATATGGCGGTAGTGCCAATTCCTACTTCAGTCATAAATATGGTTCTTTGAAGGGAATATATGATTATGTATATTAGAGATGAAAGGCCTGCCTTAGGGGTTAGTGCTGAGGATATGATTTTGCTTAGTACTTCGGGGATAAGGGGGAGATTGGTGATAAGGATATAGATAGAGATTAGGAAATAGGCTAATATCATTAGAGGCATTAGGTAGGATGAGAGACGAGTTATGGTTTTTAGGGATTTGGATATTAGAATTAGTACGGATATTGTTAGGATTATGGATGTTATGCGGGGTGAAAGTGGTAGAACTTTGGTAATGGTATTGGCTTGAACAGCTAGAAAGAGACCACTGTAAGCTACAATTAAAAGAAGACTATATAGAGAACTTAGTCGGGGACTGGCTTTTTGGATATAGGATGTGGGTCCGTGGGAGTTGGGGCTTTTATGAGTTATAGCAAGGTGAGTTTCGGTATAGCTTAGGACAGAGGCTATAAGAGTAAAGATGAGGATGTAGAGAATTGAACCTGGGCCACCAAAATAGAGGGCAAGGGCTACTCCAGAGAGAGAGCCAACACCGATTTTTTCGGAGAGAGTCATTGTTATGGTTTCAAGAGAAGTGATATTGTTTTTGGAATGGGTTGTTACTTTAAGGGATTTGATAATGGGAAAAAGGTGGATTTGAGGAGCGTGATATTTTTTGGTGTAATGGATGCTGGAGAGGATGATTAGAACTGTGGTAAAAGCCCAAGTTACGGAGAAGATTATGGGGAAGGCCGCGGGAGCAAAGAGGATGGACAAAAGGCTTAAAGTGATGATTGTGATGACTGCTATATATATTTTATTTGTTTTCATAGTTAATTTTATGTAACTTAATTACAATATAGGTATTTGTTGTGATGTTTTTTTAATTTTAATCATAATTTATATTGAAACTAATAAAGGGGTGGAATATATGTGTAATAATAATGAGCGTAATGGGTGCAATAATTGTATTGCCGATATTCTTAAAGTGATTCTTCTTCTTCAACAGAGTGTTTGTCAGAATGACTGTTGCTTGGAGACTTGCGATAAGGGATATTTGGGACAGAATTGTAGTTCTTACTTTAATACAAGACCGGTAGTTTTGTATACTTGTGGTAATGGTAATACACCTGTTACAATGCCTATTAGTAAAAATCCGAATGAAACGGTTGTGTCTTCGGTATGCAGATTAGAAAAGCTTGATGATTGTTGTGCTACTTTTAGAGTGCTAGCTAATAATACAGATGATACTAGTGTTAATTCTTATGTCAGTACTAATTCTTTCTTTACTATTAATTTGAACTGTGTATGTATGCTTAGATGTTTGGATGACACTTTTGTTGATACTTTATAGGAGTAGTTATATAGTACCCGTGCCTATTGGTTGGGTGCTTTTTTAGATATTGTTAATATTTTTAAAGAAAAAGATTATGAGATAGAAAAAAATCGTCTCTTGAAAAGGCGATTTTGTTTTAGTAATCTTGTCTATCTCTTATAAATGGTGGGATATCGATATCGTTATCTATGTTGTTATTCACATTTCTATACATATCTTCCCTTCTAGTGGTGGTGAAGCTATGGTATAGTGGTTCTGATTGTTCTTCGAAACCAGTTGCTATTACGGTAACGATTACTTCGTCATTGAGGTTTTCGTTGATAACGGCTCCGAATATGGTATTGATATCGGTATTAGCAGCTGTTCTGATTATTTCTGCTGCTTCTTCTACCTCGAATAGGGTTAAGGATGTTCCACCGGTTACGTTGATGATGGCATCAGTTGCCCCGTTTATTGATGTTTCTAGTAGTGGAGATGATACGGCTTGTTTAGCAGCCTCAGCTGCTCTGCCTTCTCCTGATCCTACTCCTATTCCGATTAGAGCATTTCCTCTGTCTTTCATTACAGCCTTGACGTCAGCAAAGTCTAGGTTTACTAAGCCGGCAACAGCGATAAGGTCAGAGATGGATTGTACTCCACGATGAAGTATGTTATCTACTTCTCTAAATGCTTCTAACATTGGCGTTGACTTGTCTATTAGTTCTCTTAGTCTATCGTTTGGTATTACGATTAATGTATCTACGTGTTTTTTTAGTTCTTCAAGGCCTTTTACGGCGTGTTCCATTCTCTTTTTTCCTTCAAAACTGAATGGTTTTGTTACTATGCCTACGGTTAGGGCTCCTAGTTCTTGGGCTATCTCAGCTACTACTGGTGAAGCTCCAGTTCCGGTTCCACCACCCATACCACAGGTTACAAAAACCATATCGGCACCTTTTAATACTTCTTCTATTTCAGCTTTGCTTTCAAGGGCAGCTTCTCTTCCTATTTCGGGATTTGCTCCGGCTCCTAGTCCGTCAGTTAATTCTGATCCTAGTTGGAGTTTTATTGGAGCTAAGGAATTGTTTAGGACTTGAAGGTCGGTATTGGCGACGATAAAGTCCACTCCTTTTAATCCTGAATCTATCATTCTATTAACGGCGTTGCATCCGCCACCGCCGATTCCTATTACTTTTATTTTGGCTAATTGATCCATTTCCAACCCAAACATATTATTCATTATTTCTCCTCCTTACCTTTAAAAATGTTACCCCATAGTTTAGTTATTCCTTGCACTTCGTTTTCGCTTCGTTCTTCTGGCTTTGGTTTGTTTTTTCGAGGGTTCACTAATCTATTTTCGTCTTCGTCTGTTATCATTGAATAATCTTTCCCCCTAGACTTCATTTTTCTTATATAGTATTTTATCATACCGAGTGCCGTCGCGTACTTATTATCACGAACTCCTAAGGTGCTTTCTGTATATATTATAACATCTTTCCCCATATTTTCATAGACTAAATTTTTAAATGATTTTATTTCTGTCATTCCTCCGGTTATTATTATGTAGTTTATGGGGTGCTTTGTTAATATCATTATTTGTTTTTTGGCATAATCTAATATTTGATTTAATCTACTCATTACTACTTCTGATACTTCTAATTGATTTAATCTTATTATTTCTCCATAATTGTTTTTTATTGGGAATAAATCCCCTACTCCGGTAAATCTTTTATGTGCGGATGCGAATTTTTCTTTGATACTGCGTCCATCAAAAACGTTTATTCCGAAAATGTAGGATAGGTCTTTGTCAACATTTACTCCACCTATTTGCAGAGTTTCGGTATTCATTAGTTTTCCTTTGCTGAATACGGATACATTTGTTGTTTCGTGGCCGATATTTACTATTGCTCCTACTTTTTTATCCATTATATCTGTTTGGACTTCAGCATAATCAGCAAGGGCCGATAGGCATATTTCCACTACTTCAAGACCAGCATTTTCAACTGTTTCTATTACTGAGTAGATATTTTTCTTGGGAACGCTTATCATTATTCCGTTTACATCTAGTTTATTTGCGGTTTTATTTATGATACTTCCTTCGACTTTTTCGCCATCAATTAGGTATTCTAGGGGTTCTACTGTTACTAGTTCGTAATTTTCTTCGAGTTTGCCATATACAGATGGGATTGCGGCCGCAGCGGCAGAGACTGCG
>USTO01000033.1 GCA_900557675.1 uncultured Mollicutes bacterium | reverse complement strand
CCCCCAAACATTCGTTCACATTTATAACTTCCTCTTATATATTTCATAGGGGATTGCACCTCTCTTTCTACTTTATACCTAAATTTTATCAACTTTTTGTAAATTTTTCAAGTATTTTATTGATATTTTCATAAAATAATGATATATTATAAGTGAAAGGAAAACTTAGTGTTCGCTAAGACTGCCTTTAATTGAATTTTTGATTACAGTCCTAGTTACTAATATAATTAGGACCTTTTATTATTAGAATACTACATTCGTTAAATAAGAGAGTTTTATAAGTATTAGCCCTAACCCATAGTTAGGGCTTTATCTTACCAATTTTTATAAGCCACTTCCTACCACCTATCATAGCCACTACTATCCCCATATAAAGTACAATCTCTAGTAAAACAACCACCCTATTACTACTCAAAGGAATACACATCCTAATCAAAGTAAATATCACACACACCACTATACACTCATATAAATAATTAATAATATTAATCGTAAGCACATTCAAACTAACCCTTTCCCTAATAACAATATAAATAAGACCCAAAATATTCCCAAGAAATAAAGCAATTACTGTACTAACAATATCCCCATAAATGGCACTCTGTCCCATTCTAATAAAAGAACCCATCAAATTAACCTCTAAAATACCCTTTAACAAAATACCACTAAATATCGAAATCCCCCTTATTCTCTTAGCATTATCACTATACCAATATTCACTATCCCAAAATATCCCCCAAAAACACCTAATAGATACCATAAGCAAAGCCAAATACCCCATCATACCAAAAGAAATACTCTCCCCATAAATAACAAATATAACCGCATCCATTATAAACATAAAAACTGCCCCGAGCAAAAGACTCCTCCTAAATTCCATATAAAAGCCTCTTATCCCCACTTTATTATAACCACTCGTGCTACAAAATAGCCCCACAAATACCAAATAAAACAAATAAACATTACAAATATTACTAATAACGAGTTCACGATTATAACCATACCTAAGCGGTAGTACCCCTAGCAAAATGCAAGAGCCCATAAAACAAAGACCATAAATATAACTCTTACAAAGTCCCCTTTGGAAACACTCATTAATTAAAATACCAATTTTATTTATGCACTTCTTATTAAGCTTAAATCCCCCTTTCCACTTAATCCTCATACCCATAATAATAAGCATAACAATACCCATAACCATAAAAGGCATAAATAAAATTGCTATTTTTTTGGCCCTACAGGTACCAAGTATTATGAATAAAATAACAAATAAAATACCCGAGCCATACCAATATCCCCTCATAATTCCCTTACAAAACCCATCACTTTTCTGAAAAGAAAGATAAACATTAAATAACCTCACTAACATATCTACAATAATAACACCACCACCCAGATAAAGACATAAACCCATATTATTAGTACCAAGCATATCCATAATAAACCAATTCAAAATACCCAAAACAACTTCTAATACCACTCCCATAAGTAAACAAACCAAAATACAATTAAGAAATTGCCCTCTCCTCTTCTCCCTATCAGTAGCAGAAAACACCTCCCTAAAATCCATATACCTGCTAAAAGAATACACTACCCCAAAAACAAAGTAAGAAATAATACCAACAAGAATATCCCCCTTATCAAACAAATAAAATCCCAAAATAGCAATAAAAACCCCACCTAAATACTTTCTAATATTCCTATCCATTCACAATCACTCCCTTATAAATCCACTCCATAATCCAAAAAAGAACTATTTTTCCAAAATAAGTTCTTTAAGTTCGTAGGCCTTGTCCGTTTTATTCCACTTAAACACATACTTAATAACACTAAGCCTCTTTTCATACTTAGAAAAATTAAAACCCTTATCATTAAGAATATCACTATTACTACTAATAACATTCCCCTTAACATCAAGTAGACTAAACTTACTATACGAAGGAGAAACATCATCAGGTTCTTCCTTAACATAACCAAAATAATAAGAAATATTAAGAACCTTACCATTCTTGTACGTTTCCTTAAGTTTCATAACCGGAGAAACTTCCTTATCCCCCTTAGAAACAGCCATATAATAAACATCTAAAGCCTTATTATAATATAACGAGTTATATATCCTATCGCCATTACTATAAATATTCCATTTAATAACCCTACCAACCAGTTTCATACAAATATCATCAACTAAAGACCCCTTAAAAAACACAACCTCATCATCACTCTTATAACCCTTATAACAACTCTTACAAATATCCCTATCATAAGAAACATCATAAAAACCATTATAATACAAATAATTAGCAATAATCCCATTAAGAATCATATTATCATTAATATCAACACTATTAGAAGACTTAAGACCACTAATAATATCCACATTCATATTATCACTAACAAGTAAATAATCACTAATAGCATCAACCTTAGCCTTATCATACCTATCATAACTAAGCAAATAAAACGAGTAAAAACAAACGCAAGTAGCCAAAAACGCCCCCATTATAAGTAACTTTTTCTTCATAATACCACTCCTAATTAAGTTTACTAACAATACTCCTCTTAAAAGTAATCTGTGGGAAATCATCCTCTATACGATAAGATTGTGAAGCATTACCATCCTTATCAATAAAAGAAATATCAATACTCTTAAAAAGATCAATTGTAGCCTCTCCCGTTTCTAGTAATAACCTAGGATCAACATTAAGAGTCAAATGCTCTTTCTGTTCTGTACCCGTTTCATTATTACTAAGCTTAATATTATAATTAATAACATTATCACTTCTACCATTAATAGAAAGATTAGTATTCAAAGTAGTTTCTACACCAACCTCTCTAGCAAGCCTATCCAAAACATCAGCCCTAATAGCATCACCAATCTTTGAAAAAACATTCAAAACATTACCAGAATCAGAAGTAAAATAACAATAATTTTGACTAGCCTTAGCCTTATAATCATTATCAGAACAAATAACATCACTCTTAGAAGAAATCTCTTTCAAACTACTATTACCAGTAAAACCATAACCAACCGTAATAAGAGTAGCATCACCACCCTCAGAACTCTTCAAATAATCAGAAGCAAACTTCAAATAACTAAAAGAATAATTACCCGAATTAATAAGTTTACCCCGACCATAATCCCTATAATTATCAAAATACTCCTTAGAATTAGGATACATCCTCTTACCATTCATATTATAATAAGAAACATAATTAGGATAACCATCATAAAGAAGCAATACATATTTCAAATTATTATCCGAATTACTCTTATTAAACAAATAAATAGCCTCATCAATAGCATTATTAACATTTGTTACACCATAAGCAGAAGGAAAAACAACATCATCAAAATTACTATTATTAAGTTCCCTTAAAACCTTACCCGAAGTAGCAAAACCAATAAGACCAACCCGAGAATTTTTAACCGTCTTAATAAACGTATCCGAAAGCGATTGCGTTGCATACTTAGCACTCGAATAAGCTGAACCATCCATACTACCAGAATAATCAAGAAGCATAAGCAAGTCTACTCCCTTATTAATAGGAATATTACCAATATCAAGCGTATTAGTAAGCGTAAAATCAACATCATAAGTATAATCATCAATCCTCTTAAAAACATACTTAATCCTCGCAACTTCAACATCAGCACCATCAATTTTATACTTAATAGAATGCTCACCACTAAAGTTACCCGAACTACTATACTCCTTCTTAACATATTGACACTTATTAGTCTTATTAACTTCCTCTGTTAAAGAACCCTTCTCAATAAACTCAACATCACTAACCGTTCCATTCTTTTCCGTAACCAAAGCCACATAATTATCCCTAAGGTTATTAATCCTATCATTATCACCCTTAAAATAACCACTATTAATCAAAGACTCAATACTAACACAATAAGAAACAACCCTATCCTTTGTCCCATCAGAGTTCACTACAGTACTCTCTTCCTGTTTCCAGTCCATACCACTCTTAAACTCAGAAGAATAACTCTTAACACTATCCATAACAAGACCCTTTGTCATCTCATCAATATTAGTCTCACTACTATTCATAAGATTAGAAACAAATACAATAGTAATTGACATAACAATACCAAGAACAATAATAACAGTCAAAAGTTCAACTAAAGTAAAACCCCTTTTCTTCTTATCACTTTTCATATCCTAATCTCCTATTAATTCTCTATAAAATAAACCTTATACCAAATAAGAAATGAATAAATAGTATAAATCTTTCTAGCACAATTCCTTTCTCCACTATAATGATCATCCAAATATTTCATAATCTTTTTCCTATCAAAAAATTCACTGACAAAGTCCTCTTCAAACAATTCCTTAACCCTCTTATAATACTTATCTTCCTTTATCCATTCCCTAAAAGGTACCAAAAAGCCCTTCTTCTTTCTCTTTGACCATTCATCAGGTATCTTATGAGTACTAGCCTCTCTAAAAGCATACTTCGTAATATGATCATAAACCAAATACTCCGTTGGAATAGTAGCACTCATTTCAAAAACTTCCTTGTCCAAGAAAGGAACCCTAAGTTCAAGCGAATTAGCCATTGTCATCTTATCAGCTTTAAGAAGAATATCATTAACCATCCACATCTTCATATCAAGATGCATCTTTTGAATAACTTCCGGCTTCTTCCTATAAGGCTTCGCAATCGGCTTAATAATCTTACTAGCCTTAATCCTATTCCTATAACCCCGAGTCAAAATACCATTAGCCTCTTTCTCACTCATAATATAAGCCGGTCCAATATAATGCTTATTAAGAGGACTACCATTTCTAATAAGAAAATGCTTACCCCTAACACATTCAGGAAGAGCCTCGGCAATAAGACCAACTAACCTCCTCATAAAGTAAGGAATACACTTATAATAAAGACAAATATCCGCCTCATCATACTCACCATAACCACCAAAAAGCTCATCAGCACCCTCACCAGAAAGCACTACCTTAACATCTTCACTAGCCATTTTAGATAAAAAGTATAAAGGCACTGTCGATAAATTAGCGTGTGGCAAATCCGAATGATACTGTACCGTAGGCAATATATCAAAAAACTCATCAGCACTAATAATCTTTGACTTATGCTCTTTCCTTAGAATCTTACACAAATCCCTTGCATAACTAGTCTCATCAAACCCATCTTGCTTAAAACCAACCGTAAAAGCCTTTCTAACATTAGCACAAGAAACAATATAAGAAGAATCCACTCCTGAAGAAAGAAAACTACCAACCTCAACATCACTAACCTTGTGATATAAAATAGACTCCTCCATTGCCGTATTAATCCTATCTGCAGTCTTAACAAGAGCTTCCTTTTCCTTATTATTATAATCAATCTCATAATAACTATTAATAACCATTTCCCCATTCTTATATAGTAAGTACTTACCAGCTCCCAAACTATAAACATTCTTAAAGAACGTCTCCTCTAAAGCACTATATTGAAAAGTAAGATAAGGTTTCAAAGCCTCCCTATTAAGCACCTTCTTAAAACTAGGATTAGGAAGAAAACCCTTAATCTCTGATCCATACATAAAAATATCCTCATCCCTATAATAATACATCGGCTTAATACCAAAAATATCCCTAACTAAGAAAAGTTCCTGTTCCTTCCTATTCCAAATAGCAAATCCATACATCCCCCTAAGTTTCTTCAAAATATCCGTACCATATTCCTCATAACCGTGAAGAACTACCTCCGTATCCGCTTCCGTCTTAAAAATATGCCCCTTTTCTATCAAATCCTCTCTAAGTTCCTTATAATTATAAACCTCACCATTAAAGTTAATAACCAAATTCTCATCCTCGCTATAAAGCGGTTGGTTACCTCCCTCTAAATCAATAATCGATAATCTCCTGAATCCCATTGCAATACTATTATCAACGAAAAAGCCCTCACCATCAGGTCCTCTGTGAATAATCTTATCACTCATACTCTTAATAATTTTCTTCTTCTCAGCTTTACTTCTATTATCAATAAATCCAACTAATCCACACATATCAATTCCTCCATTTAAGTCAATTATACAGAAAAAAAAGGGAAATGACAATACCCTTTTAAATAATTTTGCCCTATTGGGGGTATTTATTACTCTATATCTATATAACTATATTTTATACAAGTATAACTATAATTCATATTACCAAAACCTATAAGGAAGTAACATACCATAATTATTACTATTGCTAACATCTCTAATAATACTAGTAACACTAACTATATATAAAACTACAAATATTATAATTACAGCAATAGTAACAATAATTGCCCACATAACTACCTTAAGAGACTTATTATCAGGATATTTAACCCTACCAATTATCATAATAACTATACCAGCAATAGAACAAAGCCCCCTCATATCATAAATCAAATCCCCTATAACAGGAATAATCTTACTAATAATACCCACTACTTCAGCACCCAAGTAAAAGAGCAAAGCCGATATCGTTGCCATATTATTAGCCTTCTGCTTATCAATATCAATACTATTATTCATATTACTATTCATATTGTTATTCATATTCATATTACTATTCATATTCATATTACTATCCAAATACCCGCCACAATTACTACAATATACAGCATCCACTGTATTTACCATACCACATCTATTACATCTCTTACCATTCATAAATCCTCCATTTATTATAGGTTATTACCTTACTGGGATCACTTACTAATATCTTTTTTTATAACTATCTTTAATACAAGTATTACCCTATTATATGTTACTACCACCCAATAGGGCCCTTAACAAAAGAATAATAACAACAGTTATTACTCTCTAAAAATTCTTCATTAAATCATCCAAATTCAAATCTTTCTTCTCGTTATTACCATTAACATTAACATTAGTATTAGTATTAACATTACTATTCATATTATTATACCCATTACCATTATTAACATACCTCTCATGTATATTACTATTTAGATTATTAATATTATTAGAATTATTATTAATCAAAGCACTAAAGTCATTATCCAAATCATTATTATTACTACTATTATTACTATTATTCATATCACTACTAGGTTTACTAGGATTACTAGGTTTACTATTACCCTTTCCATCCTTATCATTCTTTTTCTTTTTCAATATAAGGATAATAATTACTATAATAGCAATTAATCCAATTACTACCCCAATTATAGGAAATAACAAACTCTTCTTAGGCTCAGCTGTAACCTCTTTATTATCATCAATACTACTAGTTGTAACAAAATAATCAGAAGCATTATCACCATCAAAAGTAATATAACCATCTACTACTTTTAACTTACTACTAACTAACTTTAACTCTTCATTACCATTAACATAACTATATACATTAACTACATTACCATTCTTATACTTATTACCAACATATAACTTAATCTTAACACCATTAGATAA
>USTO01000032.1 GCA_900557675.1 uncultured Mollicutes bacterium | reverse complement strand
TGTCAAAAGTTTAAGAATTCTATTAAGGAATCTTTGAAGGATTATAATTATGTTATTTATTATCTAGATATTGCTAATTTTTCTCAGGATGAGAGTAATGAGTTAATTGCTACAGATGATTATATGTCTAAGAATGAGTGGGGTACTCCTCTTAACTTATTATACAAGGATGGTAAGAGAATTAATGTGCTTAATGGATATGTTAAAACTAGTGAACTTGTTAAGTTTTTAAAGGATAATAAGGTGATATAGTGAGTATTGTTTATGAAGAGGCTAAAAGGTTTAAGAGGAGATATCCTTCCACTGTTGCATGGAGATTAAAAAAACATTGTAACATTATTGATCAGCACCTTAATCCTGAGGAAGAGGTTAAGTATGTTTTTGTTGGCCAAAGAAATAATGAGTTTTATGATATAATTTCTACAGCAGTATTTGTTATTACTAACAAGAGGCTTTTGATTGCTAATGATAGACTGCTTTTTGGGTATTTTCTTTATTCTATAACTCCGGATATGTTTAATGATTTAACTGTTGTGTCGGGGCTTATATGGGGTAAGGTTATAATAGATACTGTTAAGGAAGAGGTATTTGTTAGTAATCTTAGCAAGAGGAGTCTTGATGAAATTGAGACTAAGGTTACCGAATATATGATGGAAGAAAAGAAGAAATATGCACTTAAGAGTAAACAAGAAGCAGAAAACATGTAAATTAATTAATATTTATGTTGATGTGAAAAAAAAATTGTGATAAACTATAGTTATATATAGGATATCTCATTTTTTTGTGTGTTCTAGATTAAGAAGGGTGAGCTATTTATGAAATTTATTGATGGTGTAAAGAATTTTTTTAGTAAGAAACCTGTGATGATTATTTGTGTTGTAATTGCAGTTATTGCTGTTATTGTGGCTATTTATTTTATGTTTTTTAAGAGTTATGATAATACTATTGTTTATGAGGATTATACAGTTGCAAATGGTCATTCTGGTAGAATAGAAAAATATGATGGTTCTTATACTGTTGATGGGTATAAAGGTGGCTCTAAGGCTTATTATGTTAATGGTAATATAACTGCAAGTGCAGATAAGAAGTTTACTGTTATAACTTTTAATTTATATGATAAGAAAAACAAGGTTCTCGGCATTGCTGTTGCAGGTCTTAATGAGGTAAAAAAAGGTAAAACTTATGGATTTAAAGCTTTGTCTTTGATTAGTGAAAATGATATAGATAAAGTTGATCATTATGAGATAAAATCTATTAAACAAGGATAATTAAGGAGGATAAGGAAATGGCATTTGAAAAGATTAAAAAGTTTATAGGGGAAGATGGTTCAGAGGTTGAGCAAGTTTCTTCAGATAATAATGAATATTATAAGGATAATTTTAAACAAACAGGTAGTAATTCTGGAAGTAAAATGATTCTTTTAGAACCACGTGCTTTTTCTGAGGCTCAGACTATAGCTGATTATTTGAAGAGTCGTAATACTGTTGTGGTTAATTTAAAGAGGGTGACTCCTGAAATTGCTAAGAGAGTTGTTGATTTTTTGAGTGGTTCTGTGTATGCTATTGGAGGAGATCTTCAAAAGCTTGGTAATGGTATATTTTTATGTACTCCAAATAATGTTGATGTAGAAGGCAAAATTTCTGGAGATGAGAAACCTGTTGGTAAGAATAAACAGCCTAAAAAAGATGAAGAAGAAGATGAGTTTAACTGGTAATTAAGAGGGTGGTAGTATGAGTAATTTTACAAATGTTTCTGGTGGTTATAATAAGCAAGAGGTTAATGAGTTTGTAGATTATGTTATTAGAAAAACTGAAGAGAATATTTTGACTATTAAGAGGCAACAAGATGAAATTGAGCATTTAAAGCTTGAAAATGAGCGTTTAAAGAAACTTGAAAATTCTTATAAGGGTCTTCAGGAAACTATAGAGAATACTGCTCTTGAAGTAAGAAGTAACGCTAAACATGAGGCTGAGCTTATTATTAAAGAGGCGAAAGAAAATGCAAGTGCTATTATTAATGATGCACTTTTAAAAACTAAAAAAATAAATGATGATAGAGAACGTTTAATGCTTAGTTTAAAGAGTTATAAAAGAAAAGTTAAGAATGCTTTAATTGAACAGATGGAAATTGTTGATGAAATAGAAGTTTTATGAAATGCATGATTGTTTGTTATGTGTTTTTTGTTTGATAATATATTTACAATGTTTAAAAGTTGTGCTATTATAAATAGGAAATCAAATGAGGAAGACGGAAGTATATGAAATCTTAAGCGAGCTAGGTTTGGTGGGAGCTAGTATTGGGATTATATTTTAGATCACTTCTGATGTGTTTTATATTATAAAAACGGTATGCTCGTTATAGCAAATAAGACTAATATAGTAAAATAAGGTGGTACCACGGGTATAACTCGTCCTTTGGTAACATCTTTTTATATTGTAAGGAGGAAATTATGTTTAAGGAATTGAATAAGGATGAAATAAGTAAGGTAGAGGAATCGTTTACTGAGTTTTGGAAAAATGATAATATTTTGCAAAAGAGTATAGATAAAGGTAATGATTATTATGTTTTTTATGATGGGCCTGCTACTGCGAATGGTTTTCCTGGGCTTCATCATATGGTTGCTAAGTTTATTAAGGATTCTATCTGTAAGTATCATACTATGAAGGGTTCTAAGGTTTTAAGGAAGGTTGGTTGGGATACGCATGGTCTTCCTGTTGAACTTGCTGTTGAGAAGGAACTTGGTTTTAAGAATAAAACTGATATAGAGAAGTATGGAATAGAGAAGTTTAATAAGAAATGCAAGGAGAGTGTTTGGAAAAATGAGAAAGCATTTTCTGATTTAACTGTTAAGATGGGTCAATTTATTGATCTTGAACATCCTTATGTAACATATGATAATAATTATATTGAAACTGAGTGGTGGATATTAAAGAAGTTTTTTGATGAGGGTTTGTTTTATGAAGGTCATAAAATAGTTCCATATTGTCCTAGATGTGGTACTGGTCTTGCTTCTCATGAGGTTGCACAGGGCTATAAAGAAGTTAGTGTTGATACTGTTATTGTTACTATGAAGAAAAAAGATGAAGATGCATATTTCTTGGTATGGACTACTACTCCATGGACTTTGATTTCTAATGTTGCACTTTGTGTTAATCCTAATGAGGATTATGTAAAAGTTTTATCTATGGGATATAAGTTTATTTTAGCAGAAAAACTAGTATCAAAGGTACTAGGAGATGATGTTGAGGTACTTGAAAGATATAAGGGAAAGGATTTAGAGGGTATAGAATATGAACAATTAATACCAAGTTTAAAGGTTTCTAAAAAGGCATTTTATGTAACTTGTGATGATTATGTAACAATGGATGATGGTACTGGGGTTGTACATCTTGCTCCGGCTTTTGGGGAAGATGATTCTAAGGTTGGTAAGAGGTATAATCTTCCATATCTTAATCCTGTTGGGGAAGATGGTTGTTATACTGAGGGTTTATGGAAAGGTATGAATGTTTTTGATGCTGATCTTGAGGTTATCAAATATCTTAAAAAGGAAGATAAGTTATTTAAGAAGCAAAAGATTAAACATAATTATCCTCATTGCTGGAGATGTTCTACACCGCTTATATATTATTCAAAGCCAAGCTTTTATTTAGAGGTTACTAAATTAAAAGATAAGATAATAAATGCTAATAAAACTGTTAATTGGCATCCTTCATATGTTGGTGAAAAACGATTTGGTAACTGGCTTGAAAATTTGAATGACTGGGCAATATCAAGGAATAGATATTGGGGAACACCTTTACCTCTTTGGAGATGTGAATGTGGTCATATGGAAATGGTTGGTTCAAGAGAGGAGTTAAGAGAAAAGGCGATTGAAAGTATTAATGATGATATAGATCTTCATAGACCATATGTTGATGATATTCATTTGAAATGTTCTTGTGGTAAAACTATGAGTAGGGTTAGTGATGTTATTGATTGCTGGTTTGATTCTGGTTCAATGCCATTTGCTCAGTATCATTATCCTTTTGAAAATAAAGAGCTTTGGGAAACTCAATTTCCTGCGGATTTTATAGCAGAGGGTGTTGATCAAACTCGTGGTTGGTTCTATACTTTACTTGTTATTTCTGTTTTTGTTAAGGGGATTTCTCCATATAAAAATGTTCTTGTTAATGATTTACTTCTTGATTCTTCTGGTAAAAAAATGAGTAAATCTAGGGGAAATATTGTTGAACCATTTACTACTATGAAAAAGTATGGTGCTGATACTGTTAGATTTTATCTTCCATATACTTCTCCGGTGTGGACTCCTCTTAAATTTGATATGGATGGTCTAAAAGAGGTCCATTCTAAGTTTTTTAATCCACTTAGAAATACTTATTCTTTCTTTGCATTATATGCTAATATAGATAAGGTTGATCCTAGAACTTATGATGTTTCTTATGATGATCTTGAGGAAATAGATAAGTGGTTATTTTCTAAATATAATAAGCTTGTTAAGAATGTTACTAGTTATTTTGATGAATATGATTTAAATAAGGTTGTTAAGGAACTGACTTCTTTTGTTTCACTTGATTTATCTAATTGGTATATTAGGAGAAATAGGAAGAGATTTTGGGGTTCTTCGTTGGATAATTCTAAAAAGTGTGTTTATTATACTACTTATGAAGTTTTAAAGGGATTATCTAAGTTAATAGCTCCGGTTACACCTTTTATTTCAGAGGAAATATATCAAAATTTAACAGGAGAGGAATCTGTTCATTTAGCTTCTTATCCGGTTTGTGATGAGTCTTTGATTAATGATGATATTGAAAGAAGAATGGATTTAGTAAGGGATCTTATTTCACTTGGGAGAAATGTTCGTGAGGAGGAAAAGATAAAGGTACGTCAACCTATTCTTGAAGTTATACTTGATGGAAAGAATAAGGAAATATTAAATGGACTTGATGATTTAATAAAAGAAGAGTTAAATGTTAAGAATATTGTTTTTGAAGATGATCTTACTAAATATATGGACTTTAAAATAAAACCAAACTTCAAAGAGGCTGGTAAGGTTCTTGGAAGTAGAATGAAGGACTTTGTTTTGTTCTTAAATAATTTATCTGATTCTGAGGTAAGAAGTATAGTTAATGGTAATTCGATTACTTTTGAGGGAATGACTATTGGAAATGAATTACTTGATGTTAAGATAGCTTCGAAAGATGGAATGAAGGTTTCTATGGAAAATAATAATTTTATTATTTTGAATACTACTTTAAATGATGATCTTATAAGAGAGGGTATTGCTAGAGAAATAGTATCAAAGGTTCAAAATCTTAGAAAGGAAAAGGGCTTTGATATAGAGAATAGAATAATTCTTTATTATAATGGTTCTTTGAACGATGTTTTGGATGAATTTGGAGATTATATAAAGAAGGAAACTTTGGCTCTTGAAATAGTAAAAGATGATGATCTTAAAAATGAATATAAGATAAATGATATTGTTTTATATCTTGATGTAAAGAAGGTAGATTAATTCTCCTTTTTTTTGTGCTTGTCTTGACAAAGAAAATTCTATGGGATACTATTAGGATAGGTAATATAATAGAAGGAGTGGAAAGATGAATAGGATTTGTTTTTATAAGGTTTTTTTTGTGCTTTTTATCATTTTTCTTCTTTTTTTAAGCACTTCGGTTAGTGCTAGTTATGATAGTTTGGGTTCTAGAATAGATAAGAATAACTCTATGCTTAATTCTTCGAATAGGATGAATAGTGTTGATCGGGCTAGATATAGTAATAAGTATTTAAGTGATTTTAAATGTACGAATTTTAATGGTTTTACGAAAAAGGAACAGGGAAAGATTAGATCTTTTGCAAAGTCTATTTATGGTAATAAGAAAATATCAAATTATAGTAAGGTTCGTAAGTTTTATGAGTTTATTGTTAATAAGTTTTATTATTATGAATCTCCTTTGAAGCTTTCTAATTTGAAAAGGTTCGGTAATGAGTATTGTAATCCTTATAATCTTATTACTTATGAGTATAAAAACTATTTGAAGATTCGTTCTAATAGTGAAGGGGCTGCGGCTTTACTTGTTGCTTTTGTAAGATCTGAGGGGATACCTGCTAGAAGTGTTGGGGGTTTTTATAATAAAGATAGTTCTATAGAAGAGAGCTTTGATGTTGATAGTGATGATTCTAACTGGACATTTGTTGAAATTTATTTAAATGGTAAATGGATGGTTTTTGATCCTATGGCTGATACTGGTAATTATTATGATAGTGACTCTTCTTCATATATTAGTGGTTCTAGGAGAACTAAGTATTTTGCTCCGAATGTTTCTACTTTATCAAAAACTCATATTATGTTTAATCATTATCCTGGTGATCGAAGGGTTTCTTATTTATCTAGTGGTTATGAGAAAAAGAAAATTACTGCTTTTCTTAATAAAACTTATAAGAGAAAATCTAATGGTAAGAGAATTAATTCTTCTTATAAGAGAAATAATCCTTCTAGTTGGTTTTCAAAAAGTACTTCTTCTAGGGGAGATGGATATGGTAAGATAAAAAAACTTTACTGGCCTTCGAAAAGGAATTTATATGGTTCTCTTGATTTAACTGGTTTTACTTCTCTTGAGAGGTTAACTGTTACTAATAATCGTATTACGAAGGCGAGCATTTCAGGTAGTAAGATTATTTCTGTTGATCTTTCTAATAATAAACTTAGTAGTATTAAGGTAACTGGCAGTAAAAATCTTAAATATATTTCTGCTTTGGGTAATTCTCTTTCTTATGCTAAATATAATTATAGTAATGGGAGAAGTGCTGTTTTTAAGAATTCTAAGGGTGGTTATTTTTCTTTAAAATATACTAAGGATGGTAATTCTAATAGACATAAGGTTTATGCTAAACCAATAAAGGGTTATAGGTTTAAGGGTTGGTATCAAGGTAATACTAAAATTACTTCTAAGACTAGTTATACTTTTACAAAGGATAGTTCTTTTACATATGTTGCTAAATTTGAAAAGAAACCAAAACAGACTTATATATTGGTTTCAATTAAGAAACAGAAGTTGTGGTATTATAAGAATGATAAGTTGGTATTTAGTTCTTATGTTGTTACAGGTCAAAAAAATAAGCATGATACTCCTCGGAAGACTTATTATATTTTGGGAAAAGCTAGAAGTGTTTATTTGATTGGTCCTGATTATAAGAGTTTTGTTAATTACTGGATACTTATTGATGGTAAGATGCAAATTGGTCTTCATGATGCTTCTTGGAGGAGTTCTTTTGGGGGGAATATTTATAAGTATAATGGGTCTCATGGTTGTGTTAATATGCCTTATTCTAAAGCTAGATATGTTTATAATAATATAAAGATAGGTACTCGGGTTGTTATAAAATAAAAAAGTAAGATTTCTTGTTTAAAAGGTACCCAATGACAAGGACTAAATAAAAAAGAGAGAGTTTAGGCAATGGATTCAAATAGATGATTTC
>USTO01000031.1 GCA_900557675.1 uncultured Mollicutes bacterium | reverse complement strand
ATATAGGACTCCTAGTATTTTTGTTATTATTATTGCTATTGATGCTACTAGTGTTCCTTTTAGGAAGGAATCTTTTTTCATTTTATCACCTAACTAATTATATCATAGGGAAAGTAACATATCAATTTATTATTTGTTTCTTGGTTAAGTGTATAATTATTTTGATATGTGTGATAAAATATATTTCTGGAGGTATTATATGTCATATATCAAGGGTAATTTTAAAAAATATATTTTTAGATCTGATAAGAATTATACTGTTGGTCTTTTTAAGGTTTATGAAACTGATTTGGAGGGGCTTTCTTCTACTGTTACTTTTACTGGTTATTTTGGGGATTTAAATGAGGCTGATAGTTATCTTTTTAAGGGAGAACTTGTTAATCATGATAAGTACGGTAAGCAGTTTAGTGTTATTTCTTATGAGGTTTTGTTACCTAGTGATGAGGATCATATAATAGATTTTTTATCTAGTGAGCTTTTTAAGGGTATTGGTTTAAAGAAGGCTAGGAGTATTGTTGATACTTTGGGCTCTAATTGTTTAACTCTTATTCTTGATAATAAGGATATTTTAAGAAGTGTTTCTGGTGTTACTTCTAAACAGATTGATGTTATATATGATAGTTTATTTATGTATAAGTCTAGTTATGATAAAATGCTTAATTTAGTTAGTATTGGTTTTTCTATGAAGGATGCTTTGAAGATAGAGAAGTATTATGGTAATAATATTGATGTTGTTCTTACTAGTCCTTATCAAATGATTGGGGATATTCCTGATATTAGTTTTTCTAAGATAGAAAAACTTAGGGGTAATTTAGGAATTTCGCTTGATGATTTGGATCGTGTATCTTATGGGATTATTTATGTTCTTGAGAATCTTAGTTTTAGGACTGGTAATACTTATAGTAATTATTTTGAACTTGTTTCTTATTCTAGAAAAGTACTTGGTGTTAGTGAGGATGTTATTAATAAAGGAATTGCTAATTTAGTTAATCTTGGTAAGATGTTTACTTATGATGATAGGTATATTTTGATGGATAGTTATAATAGTGAGATGTATATTGCTAAGAGGATTAGTGCTCTTTCTAAGGAATTTGATAATTTATCTTATTGTGATGAGATTTGTTCTTTGGAGGAGAAGCTTGGTTTTGTTTTTAATAAAGAGCAAAGGGATGCTATAGAAAAGGCTTTTAATTTTAGTTTTTCTATTATTACTGGGGGACCTGGTACTGGTAAGACTAAGGTTGTTAAGGCTATAACTAGTCTTTATAGGGCTATTAATAATCTTTCTAGAAAGGAACTTTTGAATAGTTTGGTTTTGCTTGCTCCGACTGGTCGTGCTAGTAAGAGGATGAGTATGGAATCTGGTCTTCCTAGTTATACTATTCATAGGTTTTTGAAGTGGCAAAAGGATGAGAATACTTTTTTAATAAATGAGGATAATAAGAGTGATGCTAAATTTGTTATAATTGATGAGGCTAGTATGCTTGATAATGATCTTTTTTATAATTTGCTTCTTGGTCTTAAGGCTAATTGTCATATTGTTATGATTGGGGATTATAATCAGCTTCCTAGTGTGGGTGCGGGACAGGTTCTTAAGGATTTGATAAGTAGTGATGTTATTCCTGTTACATATTTAAAGACTTTGTATAGGCAGGATAGTAATTCTAATATTAATTTTTTAGCACATGATATTATTTCGGGTAAGCTTGATATGTCTTTGTTTAATGAGAGTGATGATCTTACTTTTGTAAGTTCTGATGGTAATGATTTAAAGAATTGTCTTAATGATTTTTTAATAACTTATAAGGATATGTCTATTTATGATCTTCAGGTGCTTGTTCCTATGTATAAAGGAGATAATGGTATAGATGCTCTTAATATGTATATGCAGGGTATTTTAAATGAAAAGGATAATTATAAGAATGAGTTTTTGCATAATGGGATAATTTATAGAGAAGGAGATAAGGTTATTCAACTGGTTAATAGTGTTGAAGATAATGTTTTTAATGGAGATATAGGTGAGGTTGTTAGAGTAGTTAAGGGTAAGAAGAAGGAAGTTGTTTGTGATTTTGATAATAATATTGTAAATTATGGTGTTTCTTCTTTTGAAAATTTTAAGCTTGGGTATGCTATTAGTATTCATAAGAGTCAGGGAAGTGAGTTTAAGGTAGTGATTCTTCCTGTTCTTAATAGTTATAATTATATGCTTTATAGGAAACTTATATATACTGCGGTTACTAGGGCTAAGGATAAGTTAATTGTAATAGGAGAGGAGTCTGCACTTAGAAAGGCTATTTTAACGGATAGGGATGAGAATAGGAAAACTCTTTTAAAGGAACTTATTATTTCTTGTATTGAATAGTTTTTTTTGTTCATAATAAAAGAGAGGTGATTATTTTGAAAACTAGTAAAAAGATAATGTGCTCTTTGGGAGCAGTTATGGGAGCAGGACTTATTTGTTATGCTTTGATTCCAAGAGAAAAGAAGGAAGAGTTAAAAGGTAAGTTTATGGATATGGTGAATGCTGATAAGAGTTTTCTTGATGAGATGTCTTTTTAGTATTTGTAATGTTTTAAGAGTTTTTGTTAATTTGCGAGTAAATGTTATCATTGCTCGCTTTTATTGTGGTATAATTGTTTTATGAATAGAGTAAGTTGGTGATTAGAGTGAATAAGTTTAAAAGATTAATACTGGTTCAAGATGGAAAGTATGAGATGTTTGATAGTTTAAAAGAGATGATTTGTTATTTGCTTGGAGATGATTATTATTCTTTAAGTTCTGATGCTAGAAGGGAAAGGATTTCTTTTAAGATGAGTGCTAATTCTGTTTTTAGTTTAAATGAGAATAATATATCTTGTTTTGATGAAATTTGTTTTGTTTACTGGTTGCTTCTTAATACTAATATTTTTTTACTTGAGAAGAAGGATTCAAATATTTTTACGGGTGGTCTTTCTAAGTCTGGTATTTATGATGATTATATTATAGTTAATAAGTATGCGAAAAGTCTTTATGATGATTATATTGCTAGTAGGTAGGTGTTTTTATGGGTTTTATTAAAGATAAGCTATCTTTATTTTTGGCTGAGAATAGTTTTGGTATGAAGTTTCTTAGTGATAATAAAAAGATTAGTTTGATAAAGGATTATGAAAAAAATGGGATACTTAGTCAAAAGGCTGAGGATCTTGCTATAAGTATTTCTTCTGATGATAAGCTTGTTTCTCTTATTAAGGATAGTAAATTACTAAATAATAGAAGGTCTATTAATTATATTGTTTCTTTTAGGAAAAGTGATAGTTTTTCGTGGAAACTTTTATGTGAAGATGAATGTTTTAATATTGATTTAAGGAGTACTGCTTTAAGTATAAAGGATTCTTCTATTAAGAAGGAGATTATAAGAAATTATTCTAAGTATAATTTAACTCTTTATGATGTTTTTGATATGTTTGATGGTATTAATGATGATGATTTTATGAAGGAAATTATTCTTAATAGGGCTAAGCTTAATTTGGATAGTAATTCTCTTATTAAGGTTTTGAGTATGGTATATAAGGATGATTTTAAGAAGTATGTAATAGCGAATTATGAACAGTTTGGATTTAAGAGTAGTGAACTTGGGCTTTTGATTGCTACTGTTAGAGATGATTCTTATAAGAAGGGTGTTATTAAAGATTGTAGTAAGTATGGGCTTTCTTATTATGATCTTCCTATTGTTATAATTTCTTTAAGAGATAAAGTTTATATGAGGGATAAGTTAAATAATCTTTTTGGGTTTGATAATTATTCTCTTAAAGAAATTGATTTACCTAAGGATATGACTATTGGTATTGAGATAGAGTCTGAGGGTGATAGTTCTGTTATTTTGAATAATCTTGAACTTTTAGAAGATTGGACTTCTAAGAGTGACTTTAGTTTGCAAAATGGTGTTGAGGTTACTTCTCCTATACTTAGACCTGGTAAGGATGATGAGGTTTCTATTTATGAAGCGTGTAAGATGATTAGTTTATGTGATCAGGGTATAACTTTAAGATGTGGTGGTCATGTTCATATTGGGGCTTCTTATTTTGGTAATGATATGGATGCCTATAAGAATTTTGTTGAGCTTTATTCTAATTGTGAAAATATTTTATATATAATAAGTAATGAAAAGGAAGAAGTTCCTAGAGTAAGGGTTCTTGAGTATGGGACTCCGATTTCTGGGAAACTTGAAAAGGCACTTGATTCTGGTTCTATTAGTTTTGATAATACTTATGATGTGGAATCTTTTGCAAATGAAATATGTAAGGTTCAGAATAGTAAGTTTAATGGTATCAATTTTCAAAATCTTGGGCTTCTTAAGAATACTATTGAGTTTAGAATGGCTAATGGAACTCTTGATCCTAATGTTTGGATTTCTAATATTAATCTTTTTGGAGGGATGATGGTTGCTTCAAAAAAGGTATCTGAGCTTAGAAAAAAGGATTATTCTAAACTTATGGATGAAGAAAAGGAGTTTCTTAGTTTATTTGATAAGATTAGTTTAAAAGATATTTCTGTTGATGATAAGCTTGATATTTTTCTTAAATTAGTTGTTAAGGAAGAAGATAGAGATCTTTATATGGAAAGGTATATTTTAAATAATATGATGAATGAGGGTTCTTTTACTGATGAACAGCTTAAGAAGAAAATGTGTAAAAAACCTATTAAAATAACTAGCGGTGGTAATGAGTTTTTTAAGGAGTTTTCTTTGGAGGATAAAGGTTCTTGTAAGACTAAATAGTTTTGTTTTTCTTATTAGTTCTTTATCTTTTTCTATGCTATTTACTTATACAAAGTATGTTTTTATGAATAGTATAAATTAGATAGGAGGATTTATAATGTTTGAAAATATGAATAATAGTCCATTTATGATGCCAAATCAAGAAGGATTTATAGATATTGATAATAATCAAGGTAATATAGATATTGATTTAAATCAAAGTCAAACAAATAGTATAGGTAATGCTCAAATGATGGGTGGGGCTGCTAGTCCTATTGTGGAACCTATGAGAGAAAGAGTTGTTAATAGAACAATTGAACATATTGTACCTCATGTATGTCCTGTTAGAACTAGGATAATAAATCATCATGTGTTTAAGCATACTTATAGTCCAAGTTATAGTTGCTGTGAAGAAAATGTTTGTGAAAATGTTCAATGTGGTTCTTGTTGCAATTATTAGGATGTATTTTGTTTAAGAGTGACTTAGGTCACTTTTTTGATTTGTTTAGTTTTTTAGAAGGTATTGTTTGTGATTGGCAATTTCGAAGATGAAATGATAGGTATTAAGGTTGTTTTTAAGAAAATAATAAAAAAATAAAAACTATCAATTGATAATTTGGGAGAAGTGTGTTATTATGTTTATGGGGGATGTTAATGACAGTTACACAAATTATTAATTTACTTCATAAGTCAGTTACTGATAAGTCATATGATTTAGTTCCGACTGAAAAGAATAGAAATTCTAGAAGAAAGTATGGATTAACTATTTATGATATAGAAGATTTTCTTAAATCGATATCTGAGGAAGATTTATATAGTGGTCCAGAAATAGATAGGGATATACCTAGTGAGGAAGTATTTATTTTTATTAAAGAAATATTAAGTGGTGTTAACTTTTATGTTAAGATAAAAAAGGATAGTAAAGTTACATATGATAGAATAAAAATAATTTCTTGTCATGAGGCAGAGTATTAGGAGGAATGTGAGATGAAAAATATGGATAATTTAAGGACTAGAAAAGTTCAAGTAAATGTAAAGGGTACTTTAATTGAGTATAATGAGTATTATTTAGTTGATGACAATGGGGAAGAAGTTTTTGATAGGAATATTGAGATAGAAAATGATCAACGATTATATGATATTTATAAGAAACAAAATAATTTACTTACTAATTTTGAAATAAAGAAAATACGTCAAAAATATGATTTAACTCAAAAAGAATATGCACTTGTTATAGGAGTAGGTGAAGTTACTGTACATAGATTTGAAAAGGGTGCTATTCAAACTGAAGCGGTTGATTCGATAATGAAGTTATCAAATGATCCAGATAATATGGCTTTTTTACTTTTGCAAAATAGAAAAAATATAGGAGAGTCTTTGTATGATTCGTTGTTAAAGAGAATTAAAGAATTACAAGATTTGAAAAAGCATGCTTTAGTTGACATAAGTAAATTTGATTTAGATGTTTTAGAGTTTGAGGAAGCATCGGCGATTGATGTTGCTAAAAACATAATAAATATATATAATGTTAAAGTAGATGAGTTAGCAAGTAATTATGAAATTGTTCCAGAATATATTACGAATTTAAAACTACAAAAATTACTTTATTTTGTTCAAGCAATATGTTTGATGGTATTCGACAAAAAAGCTTTTCCAGAAAAAATATTAGCATGGTCATATGGACCTGTAGTAAATGAGGTTTATCAACAATATAAACAAAATCATGCTAGCAAAATAAATAGTGAATCAAATGTTAAAAATATTTCATCTGGATTATATAAAATCATTGAAGAAGTTATAAATTCTTATGGCTTATTTGAAGCTAATAGATTAATTGATTTAACACATGAGGAAGAGCCTTGGATTAATACTGAAATAAATAAAGAAATAAGGATTGATTTAATAAAAAACTATTTTAATAAAGTTTATGATAATTAAATGTATATATATGTAAGCTAGGACAAGAAGTTATCATGTGTTTAAGAGTGACATATGTTACTTTTTTAATTTACTTTTGGTTTTTGATTATCTTAAATTAAAGTTGTAATTTTGTTAGTTTATTAATTGATAATTTTTATAATATGTGTTATTTTATTTTTAGATGAATGTTGGAGTTGATGTTTGTGAATGTTGGTCAAATTAAGGATGAGTTAATTAAACAAAAAAAATCTAAGTTTAAGGGTAATATATATTATTATTCTCAAGTTAATTTTTCTTATAATTCCAATAAGATTGAGGGTAGTAGATTAACTAGTTTTCAAACTGAAGTTATATTTGATACCTCTTCATTTATTTCTAAGGGTGATACTTTGATTGAGCTTGATGATGTGATTGAATCTAGGAATCATTTTAAATTGTTTGATTATATGCTTGATAATGTAGATGAATTGTTAACTAAAGATATGATAGTTGAGATGAATAAAATTTTAAAGAGAAATACTAGTGATGAGGAAAATCCTAGATATAATGTTGGTGGATTTAAGGTTGTTCCTAATATGATTGGAGTTGTTAATGCTATTAATACTGCTAGACCTGAAGATGTAGAATATGAAATAGAAAAGTTATTAAATGAATATAATTCTAAGACTGCTATTACTTTAGAGGATATAGTTGATTTTCATTTTAGATTTGAAAGAATTCATCCATTCGGAGATGGAAATGGTCGTGTTGGGAGAATTATAATGTTTAAAGAGTGTCTTAGAAATAATATTATGCCATTTATTGTACTTGATGATGATAAACCTTATTATATGAGAGGTTTAAAAGAATATGAAAATGATAAAATGTTCTTAATTGATACTATTAGACATGAGCAAGATATATATAAGGGTATTTGCGAAATGTTGCTTTCTTTTGAAATTAAAGATTTTTGATGGAGGTGGTTTATGGGAATTCTTACAAGTGCTAGTAGTGCTTCTGTTAGTAGAGGTTATGATTATTATATTGATGGAAGGGTTGATAGTGTTAATCAGCTTAGTGATTGTGAATATGAGGGGTATGTGAATGGTAGTCTTGACTATCCATATCATGTTAAGATTGATATAAAACATCCTCGTAAGTCATATTGTGATTGTCCTTATGCTGATGGAAATATTACTTGTAAGCATATGGTTGCTTTGTATTTTGAAATTTTTCCTGATGAGGCTGATGAGTATG
>USTO01000030.1 GCA_900557675.1 uncultured Mollicutes bacterium | reverse complement strand
AGATAAAGAATACACAAGTACCATAAACAATCTAAAAATAGAGATAGAAAAACTAAAAGGAGAACTATCCAAAAAAGATGCCGAAAATAAATTAAAAGTAGAAGAGACCACTACCAAGAAAGACAAAGAAATACAAGAATTAACCAGTAAATTAGATATAAAAACCAAAGAATACGAACTAAAAGAAAAAAACGTCAAAGAAAAATATGAAAGCAAACTAAAAGACAAAGATGAACAAATCGCTTACTATAAAGATTTCAAAGCCCGTCAGTCAACCAAGATGATAGGGGAGAGTCTTGAACAACATTGCCTAGCATCCTTTAATCGCCTAAGACCCCTTTTCACAAACTCCTACTTTGAAAAAGATAACGATGCCAAAACCGGATCCAAAGGCGATTTCATATTTAGAGACTATGACGAAGAAGGAAATGAAATCGTATCCATAATGTTTGAAATGAAAAACGAAGCCGATGCAACTGCTACTAAACACAAAAATGAAGACTTTCTCAAAGAACTAGATAAAGATAGAAGAGAAAAAAACTGCGAATATGCCGTTCTCGTCTCTCTCCTAGAAATAGAAAACGAATACTATAACGATGGAATAGTCGATGTTTCCCATTACTACGATAAAATGTATGTCATCCGTCCGCAGTTCTTTATCCCCCTCATAACACTTATAAGAAATCTTGCCCAAAAAACAACAACCTATAAGAAAGAACTAGAAACAATCAAAAACCAAAATATCGATATAACCCATTTTGAAGAAAATATCCTAAAATTCAAGGACGCTTTCGGCCGTAACTACCGCCTAGCCTCTGAACGCTTTACTAAAGCCATAGAAGAAATAGATAAAACCATCGATCACCTCCAAAAAACCAAGGAACACCTACTAAAAACTAACGATAACCTAAGATTAGCCAATAATAAAGCCGAGGACCTTACCATAAAAAAATTAACTACCAATAGCCCTACCGTAAGAAAAATGTTTGAAGACCAAAATGAAAAAGAAAAACTAGCAAGTTAAAACACTAGTCACTCTTCATCCCTTTCAACAATCTTATCAATAATACCATATCTAAGGGCCTCTTCACTATCAAGATAATTATCCCTCTCCGTATCCATCTCAATTCTCTCAATATCTTGCCCCGTTCTCTCAGCAAGAATCCTATTCATTCTCTTTCTAATCTTAATAATATGCTCCGCTACAATCTTAATCTCCGTTGCTTGCCCCTTAACACCACCCAAAGGCTGATGTATCATAACCTCACAATTCTTAAGACCCATTCTCTTACCCTTACAACCACTAGCAAGAAGAAATGCTCCCATCGATGCCGCCATTCCAATACAAATCGTCTTAACATCACTCTTAATAAAATTCATCGTATCATAAATAGCCATACCCGCACTAATACTACCCCCAGGAGAATTAATATACAAAGAAATATCATTATGATTAACACTATCCAAATACAAAAGTTGTGCCACTATTGAATTACTACTAACATCATCAATCTCCCCATTAAGCATAACAATCCTGTCTTGTAAGAGTCTACTATAAATATCATAGCTTCTCTCTCCTGCATTACTTCTCTCAATCACAATTGGAACCATATTCATATTATCACCACTATTATATTAGTAAAAAATCCCCTCAAATATACAAAAAACCATTCGACAATGAAAGGAGAACCAATGAAAATAGAAACATTAGTACTAGGAAATTTGCAAACAAATTGCTATATATTAACCCAAAATAATACTGCTATCATAATCGATCCAGCTGAAAATTACCCCGCCATAATGAAAAAAGTAGGTGAAAAACAACTCCTATCTGTACTCATAACCCATTATCATCCCGACCATATAGGGGCCCTACAGGAGTTTTTACAAAGAAAAATTCCCGTTATAGATTACACAAGCAAAGAGAAAGAATACACAATAGGACCCTTTAACTTTGAACTAATCAAAACCAAAGGACATACACCAGATAGCATAACCTATTATTTTCCCAAAGACCAAATAATGTTCACAGGAGATTTCCTCTTTTATCACACAATAGGAAGAACCGATATGCAAGGTGGAAACATAGAAGAAATGAATCAAAGCCTCTCCAAGATAAAAACCTATCCCGAAAATACAACTATTTACCCAGGTCACGGTCCCAAAACCACCCTTAAAGAAGAACTAAAATCTAATCCTTACTTCTAATTACTAGATTCCCATATTGTCCAATAGATACAAGCACAAACTTGTATCTATTTTCAAAAATTTATTGCAATTTAACCCCACTTGTGGTATCATTAACATAGTAAGATAGATAGAAGGTGCATATATGAATAATAAAGGACAAGCCCTCGTAGAGTTCATTCTCATACTACCCATATTCCTTTTCCTTATCTTTGCCGTTGTAGACTTTGGCCTCATATTTAGTACCAAAAGTACTCTCGAAAACACTTCTACCGATATAGTCGATGAAATAAAGGCAGGTATACCCATCGAAGAAGTAAGAGAAAACCATAAAGACCTAACCATAGATACCATCGAAGACGCAAAGTACAAAAAAATAAAACTAACTACGGAAAGAAAACTAATAACCCCAGGAGCAAGTAGAGTCTTGCCCAATCCCTATAAAATAACAGTCGAAAGGACTATCCTAAATGACTAAATTAAATAACAAAGGGCAAGTCCTCGTACTCTTTATAATTCTCCTTCCCATAATAATATTCATACTATTTATTGTCGTTGATATCGGTAATACCTATCTAAAAAAACAAGAACTATGTTCCATTACTAGAGATGCCATTACCTATCTAAAAGACGGAAAAGAAGAAAAACAAGTACTAGATCTAATTAAAGAAAATAATCCCAATATAAAAGCCACTATCCAAGATAATACCATAACATCAACTCTCGAAGTAAAAGGCGTAATCAAAATGTATGACCTAAATATCTTTGAAGTAAATTGCAGCTATAAAATAGAAAACAATAAAATAAGGAGGATAACAAATGAATAACGGTAAAATAATAAGCATTTCTTCAGTAAAAGGAGGAGTAGGGAAAAGCACTATAACAACAATGCTTGCAGGACTATATTTCCAAATGAAGAAAAAAGTCCTTATCATTGATATGGATCTATATTCCGGAAGTATAGGAGTACTACTCGATATACAAAACAAAAAAGATATCTTTATGATGATTGATGCCCTAAGTAATAACCGCTCCCTCGAATTAAAAGACTATGTAACACCATATAACAAAGGAATAGATATCTTGCCAGCTCCCAAAGACCCCCGTGGGGCCCTAAAAATAGAAAGCAAGTATATACCCCTCATTCTCGATATAGCTAAAAGACAGTACGATATAGTACTCGTCGATACTAACCATATCTTAGACGCCGTAAACTTAGCCATTCTTGATAACTCCTATATGACCCTTTTTGTCATAACTAACGATGTTGCAGATCTAAAAAATATGAAAAGCCTAATGAGTATCTTCAAAGATACAGATAAAGAAAACTACCTAACCCTTTTAAACAATTCCCGTGATACAGGTAAAGATTACCTAACAAAGTTCGATATCCGTAACATAATAAAAACCAATATCGATTACACAATATCCAAAAACTTCTATATAAAAAACATCGATAAATACGTACTAAAAGGAGAAATACTAACCCTAAATTCAGCAATAATAAAATTCCATTCCGGTGATATATCAAATATGAAAAAAATGGCCACAGACCTAATAAGTGATACCCATAAAGGAGGAAAGAAAGATGACTAAAAAAACCCTAACAGACGCTTTTGAAGTAAAACAAACTACTGTAGATACCAAAAATATAAAAGACTATGACATCTTTCCCGATAAAAGCCTTCTTGATAAATTAAGAACCAAAATAATCCAAAACCTAATCGATGATAACATCCCCTCTGATAAACAATTAGAACAATACATAAACGATGAAATAGATACCGTCCTAGAAGGCTATGACCTAACATACTTAGAAAGAAGCCATATCTTTAATCTCATACAAAACGAAATAAACGGTTACGGTCCCATTACTGACCTCTTAGAAAATGACGAAATAACAGAAATAATGGTTAACGGATGTAATGAAATATATATAGAAATAGACGGAAAAATAGTCAAAGAAGAATCCGTATCCTTTATAAACGATACCCATATAGTAAGAACCATCCAAAGAATAGTTGAACCCCTAGGAAGAACAATCGATGCCGCTAACCCAATGGTTGATGCTAGACTAAGAGATGGATCCCGTCTAAATGCCATCATTCCTCCCTTATCCCTAAAAGGGCCAGTACTTACCATAAGAAAGTTCAATAAAAATCTCGAAACAATCGAAGATCTACTTCGCAAAGGAACCCTTACAACCTATATGGCCCGCTTTTTAGAAGCAGCCGTTGAGGCTAAACTAAACATAATAATAAGCGGAGGAACCGGTACCGGAAAAACCACACTATTAAATATATTAAGTAGTTTTATCGGTAGCGAAGAAAGAATAATCACTATCGAAGATGCTGCCGAACTAAAACTCCACCAAAATCACGTTATAAGTCTCGAAACCCGTCTAACTAACTACGAAAAAGAAGGAGAAGTAACCATTAGAGACCTCGTAAGAAACTCCCTTAGAATGAGACCCGATAGAATAATAGTAGGGGAAGTACGTGGTAAAGAAGCCTTCGATATGATGCAAGCAATGAATACCGGTCACGAAGGATCCCTTACAACAATCCATTCCAATAACCCCATCGATGCCATAAACAGATTAGAAACCCTAATCCTAATGAACGAAATGGAACTCCCCGTATCCGCAGTAAGAGGTTACATCAACGGAGCCATAAACTTAATTGTCCAAATAGATAGAATGAATGATGGAAAAAGAAAAATAACCTCCATATCCGAGGTCGTAGGAATGAAAAAAGACGAAATAGAACTAAAAGAAATATTCGCTTTCAAACAAAAAGGCGTTGCTTCTGACGGTTCCGCAATAGGTGAATTCATAATGTATAAATACACTCCAAAAGTATATGACAAAATGAAACGAAAAGGAATAATTTTGGGTGATATATTCCCAGAATAAAGAAAGGAGGTAACTTATGCTCTTTATTATCCAAGTAATAATCATACTAATACTATTCAGTTTAATAATATATATGCTAAAATACAATATCTCTCTCAAAAACGAACGAAGAATAGGTAAGTATTCCATCGAACCCATTAAAGTAAATAGCGAGAGCATCTATGACAAGATTGCCCATAAATACACAAGTTTCCAAAAAAAACTACGTCCCCTTGTAAGTAAAATATTCAAAAGACACTTAAAAAGATACGAAAAATACGAAGTAGCAAGCAAAGACATTAAAGCTGTCGACTACGTAACAACAAAAATAATAATAAGCATAAGCTTTGCCCTCCTCACTACCTTTGCCCTCGTTCTCCAAAGTAGGGTAATGTCCCTTTTTGAACTAATAATATACCTAATATTCGGCTTTTATATCTTTGATATCATCCTAAATCGAAAAGAAAAAAACGATAAAAAGAAAATCGAAAACCAACTACTAAGAGGAATAATAATAATGAATAACGCTTTCAAAGCCGGTAATAGCACTATTCAAGCCCTAAAAATAGCTTGTGATGAACTACCCGAACCCATAAAAGGTGAGTTCAGTAAAATGTATAAAGAAATGTGTTATGGCCTCTCCGTTGAAGTAGTCTTTGACCGTTTTGCCAAAAGAGTAGACCTTGAAGAAGCCAAATACATATCATCTTCTCTTATAATACTAAATAAAACCGGAGGAAATATAATAAACGTCTTTTCTTCCATAGAACGAACCCTCTATGATAAAAAGAAACTAAGAGAAGAACAAAAGAGCCTCATCGTAAGCAGTGATATGGTCGTAAAAGTCCTCTTTTGCCTTCCCATAATATTCGTAGGAATTATCTATCTATTAAGTCCCGATTATTTCAGTGTTCTATTTAATAGCATTCTCGGTTACCTAGTTCTCGGAATAATGCTTATAATGTTTATAATCTATGTAATATTATTAAGAAAAATATTGAAAGTAAAGGTGTAGTTATGAAAGAAAATACATTTGCCAAAAAAATATATACCAAGAAAATAGTAGATAGAACCAGTAAAAAAATAAAAACCCTCGGACTAACAGCCACAATGGATACCTATACATTTCTCAATCTAAAACTATTCACCTCTATCATAATATTCTTTATATTTCTATATATCCTCGATTTAGGCTATATATTTGCTCCCATATTTACCTTTATATACTTCTATCTCTTTGAAAAAATCCTCTTAGATAACAAAATAAAACAAAGAGAAATCAAACTAGAAAGTGAAGCTATCCATTTCTTTGAAGTCCTAACCCTATCTATCGAAACCGGAAGAAATCTCAAAGAAGGCCTAAGTGTAACCGTTCGCAGTATGGATACCGATTTAGCAAACGAATTCAAAGAAGCCATTCGTGAAGTAGACTATGGCAAAAGCCTCACGGAAAGCCTAAACAGTATGCCCGAAAGAATACCAAGCGAAAGCATCAATAACATTATATTAACCCTAACAGAAGCCGGTCAATTCGGAAGTAGCATTATTGAAACCCTAAATAATCAAGTAAGCTATCTAAGAGAAAAACGCAAAATGGAAGTCAAAGCCCAAATATCTAAAATGCCCATTAAAATAAGCATTATCTCGGTCCTATTTTTCATCCCATTATTACTTCTAATCATTTTAGGACCCATCATATTAAATTATATAAGTTAATATAAAATTGCCCTATCGGGGGTAATAATAAAAATAACATTCTATACAAAATACACAAAAACTATTGATTTTTATTTCAATTTTTGATATCATTAAATCATAAAGAATAGGAGGATATAAAATGAACAAAGAAGAAAGAAGAGAAAACGGACAAGGAATATTTTTTGGAGTAATAGGAGTAGCCACTCTAATAATAGCAATGATAGGAGCAACCCTAGCATACTTTACAGCAACAGCCAAAAGTGAAGAAGGAGCCGTAAGTGCAAAAGCAGCAGCAGTTGCCATTAAATACTCAGATAGCCAAGTAGTAAAAGCCGATTCACTTATCCCTGCCTCTGAAGACGTAGCAAAAACAGCATATCAATATAACTTAGATGAAAGTGAGGAAACAACTCAGTGCTTAGATAAACATGGCAGACAAGTATGTAGTGTATACCACTTTGAAGTAGAAAACCAAGGAACAGAAACATCAATTACAGGTAACTTCACTATTGTAAAAAACGAATTCACAAACCTAAAATATATGGTATATGATGTAACAGCCGGAACCCCAACCGAAGTAGTAGCAACTTCTCCATTATCAGCTCAAGCATCACAAACAGTATCTATCTTTGGTTTAACAAGTGGAGGACAATTAAAACAAGAAACCATACCAGCTTCAACTACTAAAAAATACGATGTAGTTATATATCTATTTAATATGGATTCAGCCCAAGATGAAGAACAAGGAAAAGAATTCTCAGCAACAGCATCTATCGATGTAGCTGGAATACAAGCTGATAGCAACGGACAAATCTATGGAGAAAAACACTAATAAAAATTAAATATAACTAAAAATAAAGGTAACTAAACTTACCTTTTTTCTTTATTTTAACCACTCATAGAGCATAATTTCTTCCCCATAACATATAATATATCGGTGATAATAATGGACAAAAAAGATATAGAAAAGTACATAAAAAAAATTAACAAGACACCCAAAACAAAGCCCCCCCTTTTAACAAGAATACTAACCAAAATCCTTGTTTGTCTAGTTCTCTTTCTCTCTATTTCCATACTCTATAAAACAAGCCCAACTTTTCAAGAAAACTTTACCAAAACCTTCTATAAAAATATAAACTTTGCCAAAGTAAAAAAACTATATAACAAATACTTAGGAGGTATCTTTCCTCTTGAAAAATTTCCCACTAAAACCGAAACCGTATTCAGTGAAAAACTAAAATATATATCAAAGGAGCCCTATAAAGACGGTGTCAAATTAGAAGTCGATAACAACTATTTAGTACCCACTATAAATTCAGGAATGGTAGCCTTTATTGGAGATAAAGAAGACTACGGAAAAACCATTATAATAAAAGGA
>USTO01000029.1 GCA_900557675.1 uncultured Mollicutes bacterium | reverse complement strand
TTATTTGGTAATTTTTGCCAGTTGGTGTAAATGACTTGTATTTGGTATAAAATATAGTACAATGTTATTGGTGATTATATGGAGAGAGAGTGTTTGTTACAGGAATTGGAATATGAGTTTATATGTGATTTTATTAGGCTTAGGAAGTCTTTTGGTCTTACTCAGAGGGAACTTGCTTTGATGAGTGGTGTTGTTCGTGAGAAGATTGCTAAGATTGAGACTTGTCTTAATTCTCCTCAGCTTAATTCTTTGATTAGGATACTTGAGCCTATTGGTTATACTGTTAGGATTGTTCCTATTGATGGGGATTGATATGGCTTATATTAAGAGTGGTATTGTTACTAGGATTGAGGTTATTTCTGGTAGTTGTTCTTGTCTTTCTGATTATTTTGATCTTGATCTTTTTGATAAGAGTGGTAATGTTTATTTATTGAATTGTTCTGTTTTTAATGATAATATTTGTTCTTATAGGGAAGAGTATATGTCTTTTTGTGATGGGTTTTGTGATAGTTTATCTTCTTGTGAGGCTTATGTTTTGGAGACTGATGTTGGTGTTATGCTTAGTTCTTGTATTTGTTTTTCTTGTGAGAATAGATCTTATTCTTTTGATGGTTTTTCTTATGTTTTTGATACTGATGAGTGTTATTTTAGGTATGGGGATTTTGAGTTTAGATTGTTTTTTATTCCTGTTTTTTGGGATATAAATTATGTTAGTTGTGAGGATATTTCTTTTGTTACTAATACTGTAAATAGGTTGACACGTAGTGCTATGAAAAATGTACTTAAGGGTGCTAGTTGGTTTACTGTGATATGATTTTTTGGTTTACTGTGATATAATATTTTTGAGGTGTTTGCATATGAAAAGAGCATTGGTTTTATCTGGTGGAGGTGCTAAGGGATCTTATCAGGTTGGTGTATATAAGGCTATTAAGAAACTTGGTATAAAGATTGATATAATTACTGGGACTTCTATTGGGTCTATTAATGGTGCTCTTTTTGTGTCTGGTGGTTATTTGAAGGCTAAGAAGTTATGGGTTACTATATCTACTAATAATTTGTTTGATCAGAAGTTTGATAGTGTTAAGGATCTTCAGAAGGCTTCTTTAGAGATTATTAAGAATAAGGGCCTTAAGTTTGATAAGGCTGAGGCTTTTTTGGGTAAGATTATTTCTGAGGATAGGGTAAGAAAATCTAAAATTGATTATGGTCTTGTTACGGTTAGTCTTAAGAATATGGTTCCTAAGATGCTTACTAAGGAACAGATTCCTAAGGGGATGCTTATTTCTTATATTGTTGCTTCTTCGACTTGCTTTCCTGCGGTTGAGTTAAAGGAGATTGAGGGGGATTATTATATTGATGGTGGTTATTATGATAATTTGCCTATTAATTTAGCTGTTAGTATGGGTGCGGATGAGGTAATTGCGGTTGATCTTTCTGCGGTTGGTATTAAGCAAAAGGTTAAGGATAAGACTGTTAAGATTGATTATATTAAGAATCGTTGTAAGAATAAGTTTACTCTTGATTTTGATCCTGAGACTGCGAGGCGTAATATAAGACTTGGTTATAATGATACTATGAAGTATTATAATAAGCTTGATGGGAATGTTTATACTTTTAAGAAGGGACATTTGGATAAGAATTATAATAAGATTAGTGATTATTATATAAAGCTTATAAAGAAGATTTTGCTTTCTGATTATAAGAAGACTAAGATTACTGAGATTCTTACTAATAAGAGGTATCAAAATATATTTCTTAATATAAAACAGGGTAAAAAGATAGATACTGAGATTAATAAGTCTCTTGAGTATCTTGGTGAGCTTTTTGCTCTTGATTATGATAAGATTTATAGCATAGAGAGTTATAATAGGTTGCTTATTAAAGAGGCTAAGGCTCTTAATTATATAAAACTTGATAGGAAGTTAAAGGGAAAGATGCTTATTGGCTATATATATAATTTATATATGGAGTCTAGTGATAAGGAAAGGGTATATAAGAGGCTTTTTAATATTGCTCTTGTGTTTCAGAAGGATTTTCTTGCTGCTCTTTATTTAATATCTATTTCTAGTAGGTATCCTATTACTCTTAAGAGTAATCAGTTTTTTGAGGAAATTTTAAGGGAAATTAAAAAATAGTTGTAAAGTTATGTCTAATTTTGTTACTTTGCTTGTAAACGTTTTAAATATATTATATTCTAGATATGGGAGTGTGATACATAGATGATATATCCATCAATAGATAAGCTTCTTTTGCATGTTGATAGTAAGTATCGTTTAGTGCATATAGCAGCTCAAAGGAGTAATGAAATAAAAGAAACTGGTCATTTACAAATGCCAGAGGAAGATTATGTATCTACTAAGAATATAGGTAGAGCTCTTGAAGAAGTTGAAAAGGATTTGATTATTTTGAAGAATAATTAAGTTCTTTTTTTCTCTTATTGACAAACGAATGTTTGGTGTGATAAGATTTGTTTGGTGATGGTTTTGAAAATAGAAAAGTATAAGTTTTTGGGAAATAGTAGGTATCAGGTTATTATTTCTGGGGATAAGTATGTTATCTATGAAGATATTATACTTAAGTATAATATTTTATCTAAGGGTTGTATTTCTAAGAATGAACTTGATCTTTATTTAAAGGATAATTTGTATTATGAGGCTTATTATAAGGCTATTAAGTATATTGAAGTTAAACTGAGAACTGAAAAGGAAATTGACTCTTATTTGAAAAGGTATAGGTATGATGATGGTATTATTTCTTTTGTTATTAATAGGCTTAAGGAGTATGGTTATATTAATGAATGTGTGTATACTGAGGCTTATATAAATGATCAGATTAATTTAAAGAATGTTGGACCTTTGGTAATTATTAGGGATTTGGAAAAACTTGGGATAAGACGTGATGTTATTTGTAAATATATTGATAATTATTCTAGGGATGATCAGATTTCTAAGATAAAAAAATTAGTTTATCGTGATATTCGTTTAAATAGTAATAAGTCTAGTTATGTTCTTAAGAATAAGATTTTTTGTAATTTGATTAATAAGGGTTTTTATAAAGAGGATATTGAATATGTACTTAGTGATGTTATTTTTGATGATTCTAGTATAAGGGATAAGGAATATGAAAGAATTAAAGCTAAGTTATCTAAGAAGTATAGTGGTAGTGAACTTGAGTATAGAGTAAAACAAAAGATGTATCAAAAGGGTTTTAAGGTATGAAAAAAGACTCATTTCGTTTGAAATGGGTCTTTTTTTAATTAGAATTATTACTTGAACTTGTAGCTTGTTTTTTTAGATTGTTCATGTAATTATTATAGGCTTTTCTTAGTTCTTTATCTTCGAATTTTAATCCAGCATCTTCTCTTATGTTTTCTAGTGTTTCGTAGTAAAGTGTTTTATTGTTTTCTAGTTTTTCTTTTACTAGATTTTCTTTGATATCATCTTTTACTTTTTCTATTTTTGGTTTATCTTTTTCATCTATTTTATAGATTATATGATAACCGTATTTTGTTTTTACTGGGCTAGATGTGTATTTTCCTTTTTTTAGTTTGAATGCTGCATCGTTAAATTCTTCGACCATGTCTCCGGTTGAGATCCATCCTAGGTCTCCGCCTTTTTTAACTGTTGCAGAGTCATCTGAGTATTTTTTTGCTAGTTTTTCGAAGTTTTCATCATCGTTTAATTTTTTAATGATGTTTTCTGCTTCTTTTTTAGCTTCTTTTTCAGCATTTTCTTTTTCTTCGGTAGTCATATCATCACTAGTATCTGGTGCTATTAATATGTGTTTTACTTTTATGTCTCCATATACTTTGTCTTTATAGTAATCTTCTATTTCGCTATCTTTTAGTTCTTTACTTATGTATTCGTTTACTGCTTTATCTCTTCGATAAGTTAGTCTAAAGTAATCTTTTACTGCGTCATCATCTTTGAATCCGTAGTATGCTAGTAAATCGTCATATGAGATGTTATTGCTTTTTGCATTTGATTTTAATTCTTCGACTTGATCGTTTAGATATTCTTTTTCAGCGTCATCTTCTTTATATTTTTTGTTTAGTATTTCTAGGTCTAGAAGATCTATAAATTCTTGTGCTCCATATTTTGTTTTCATTTTACTATATAAGCTGTCTGCGGATACTCCACCATCTTTTAGAGATGCTACTTTTTGTTCGCCATTTTTTAAAGTGGGAATGGCTCCACATCCTACAACTGTTAACATGATTGTTGCAAGAATAAAAATTTTTCCTATGTTTTTCATATATTCTCCTTTCAAGACTACATATATATCATAGCAAAAATCTTAATGCTTGACAATATTTAGGTGTATATATTCACAAATTTTGCTTGTTTCCCATAAAATATTCTAGAAAGTTAAAAAGGAGGAATAAATATGAATTATGTTTCATCATCTGCAATAGTTTTAGTATTGTTTATTTTACTAATCATTATATTAGGAGCTTGGATTTAAGGAGGTGGCTTTAAGTGAATAATCAAACTTGTTGTGAAGAAACAGTCCAAACTACTTCAACTTGTACTAGAAGATCTTCTGGACTTATAATTGCTGTTGTACTTTATATACTTCTTGCAATTATTCTTAGTTCATTTAGATCTTACTAAAAATAAAAGGGTTTTCCTTTTATTTTTTGTGTGTTTATTTTTTTGAAATGTATGTGAAATTTGTTGACTTTTTAGTGGTTATTACATATAATGTTAGAGTCCTAACAAAATAAGGAGATAGGTATGAATGATGTAAATGATATAGGTTTATATTTTAAGATAATTTCTAAGGAAATTAAAGGGATTATTGATAGTAAACTTAAAAATAATGTAACTAGTGTTCAGATGTCTATACTGTGTTTTCTTGATAGTAGGGGTTCTTCTTTGGTTTATCAAAAGGATATAGAAAATCTTTTTCATGTGAGGAGATCTACTATTACGGAGATTATTAATGTTATGGAGAAGAATGATCTTTTAAGAAGGGTTTTTGATCCGTGTGATAAGAGAAAGAGGGTTATTGTTCTTACTGAGACTGGGCTTGGTTATGTTAATGAGTTTAAGGATGTTATTAAGGACGTAGAGAGTAATATTTATGATGGTATTACTGATTCTGAAAAGGAAATGCTTATTTTTGTTTTTGAGAAAATGAGTAAAAATATTAAAAGATTACAGGAGGAAATATGATTAAATTGATTAAGAAACTTACTAAGAAACAAGTTTTTCTTGTTTTGATTAGTATTTTGTTTATTACTTTTCAGGTTTATCTTGATTTGAAGATTCCTGATTATATGAATGAGATTACTAAGTATGTTCAAACTGCTGGTAGTACTGTTAAGGATGTTTTAAAACCTGGTTCTAAGATGGTTTTATGTGCTTTGGGAAGTCTTATGTCTTCGGTGGTTGTTGGATATTTTGCTGCTTATATTGCTGCGTCTTTTTCTAAGAGACTTAGAAAGGATATTTTTGATAAGGTTGGATCTTTTGGGATGGAGGAGATTAAGAATTTTTCTACTAGTAGTTTAATTACTAGAACTACTAATGATGTTACTCAAGTTGGTCTTCTTATTTCGATGGGTCTTCAGGTTATTATTAAGGCTCCTATTATGGCTATATGGGCTATTACTAAGATTGTTGGAAAGAGTTATGAGTGGAGTATTTCTACAGCGGGTGCTATTGTTGTTTTAATTGCTTTAATACTTGTTCTTGTTCTTATTGCTCTTCCTAAGTTTAAGAAGATTCAGTGGCTTACTGATAATCTTAATAGGATTACTCGTGAGAATTTAACTGGTATAAGAGTGGTTCGTGCTTTTAATGCTGAGTCTTATCAGAAAAATAAGTTTGATAATGCTAATGATGAGCTTACTTCTACTTATAGTTTTACTGCTAAGATAATGGCTTTGATGAGTCCTGTTATGACTTTAATTATGTCTGGGCTTTCTTTATCTATATATTTTATTGGTGCATATTTGATTAATGATGCTGGTATGATGGATAAGATTGGTTTATTTAGTGATATGGTTGTTTTTTCTGCATATGCTATGCAAGTTGTTATGGCTTTTATGATGCTTACTATGATATTTATTCTTTATCCTAGGGCTAGTGTTGCTTCTCGGAGGATTGTTGAGATTCTTGATACTTGTCCTAGTGTAAAGGAAGGTGTTTTGGATAAGGGTCCATGTGATTGTAGTCTTGAGTTTAGGAATGTATCGTTTAAGTATCCTGATGCTGAGGAGTATATGCTTAGTGATATATCTTTTAAAGCGAATAAGGGTGAGACTATTGCGTTTATTGGTAGGACTGGTTCTGGTAAATCTACTATTGTTAATTTGATTCCCAGGTTATATGATGCTACTTTAGGAGAAGTTTTGGTAGATGGAGTTAATGTAAAGGAATATAAGGAGTCTTGTTTATATGATAAGATTGGTTATATTTCTCAGAAAGCTGTTATGTTCAGAGGTAGTATTCTTGAGAATGTTGGTTTAGGTAAAAAGAATGATAAGAAGGTTTCTAAGGATGCTATTATAAATGCTATAGATATTGCTCAAGGTGGAAATTTTGTTAATAAGCTTGATGGTAAGTATGATTTTCTTCTTGCTGAGGGGGGTACTAATTTATCTGGTGGACAAAAACAACGTCTTTCTATAGCACGTGCTATTGCTAGGGATCCTGAAATATATATATTTGATGATTCTTTTAGTGCTCTTGATTATAAGACTGATTTTGTTCTTAGGAAGGAACTTAGTAAGCATACTAAGGATAAGATAGTGGTTATTGTTGCTCAAAGAATAGGAACTATTAAGGATGCTGATCAAATATTTGTTATTGAGGATGGTCATGTTGTTGGATCTGGTAAGCATAAGGATCTTCTTAAGAGTTGTGATGTTTATAAGGAGATTGCTTTATCTCAGCTTGGAAAGGAGGAGGTTTTGAATGACTAATGAAAGTGTTTCTAAAAAGGTTAATTTGAAGGAGTCTTTGCTTAAATTATTTAATTATATTAAGGGATACTTGCCTCTTATAATACCTGCACTTTTACTTGCTATTATTTCTTCTGTATTTTCTATTATTGGACCGGATAAGCTTAGTGATATTACTGATGAGATTACTAAGGGTTTGATGACTAGGATTGATTTAGATAAGATTAAGAGTATTGGTATATTTTTAATTGTTATATATTCTCTTGGTGCTATATTTAGTTATATTCAAGGTTTTGTAATGGCTATTGTTACTAATAGATGTGCTAAGAGGCTTAGGACTGAGATTTCTGATAAGATTAATAGATTACCTCTTAAGTATTTTGATAAGAATAGTTATGGTGATATTTTATCTAGGGTTACTAATGATGTTGATACTATTGCTCAAAGTCTTAATCAAAGTTTAGGTAATTTAGTTAGTGCTATTACTTTGTTTGTTGGTGCTCTTATAATGATGTTTGTTACTAATGTTACTATGGCTATTACTGCGATTGTTGCTAGTTTAATTGGGTTTGTTATTATGGGATTTATTTTGAGAAATTCTCAAAAATATTTTAATGAGCAACAAAAACAACTTGGTTATTTAAATGGTCATATTGAAGAGGTTTATAGTGGTCATAATGTTGTTAAAGTATATAATGCTATGGATGAAGAAAGGGATAAGTTTGATAAGATAAATGATGATCTTTATAAGAGTAATAGAAAGAGTCAGTTTTTATCTGGACTTATGCCTCCGATTATGAGTTTTATTGGTAATTTTGGATATGTTGCAGTTTGTGTAGTAGGTGCAATCCTTGTTATTGATAATAAGATTACTTTTGGGGTAATAGTTGCTTTTATGATTTATATTAGGTTATTTACTAATCCCCTTACTCAAATAGCTCAAGCTTTTACTTCTCTTCAATCTACTGGTGCTGCTTCAGATAGGGTGTTTTCTTTTCTAGATGAAGAGGAAATGGTAAAGGAGAATAGTTCTAAGATTTTAAAAAGAGAAGATGCTAAGGGTAATATTGAGTTTAAGAATATTGAATTTGGTTATGATGATGATAAGGTTATAATTAAAAACTTTTCTGCTAAGGCAAAGGCTGGTAATAAGATTGCAATAGTGGGGCCTACTGGTGCTGGTAAGACTACTATGGTTAATTTACTTATGAAGTTTTATGATATTAAAAAGGGAGATATTATTATAGATGGTATTTCTGTTCATGATTTAACAAGAAAAAATGTTCATGATTTGTTTACTATGGTTTTACAAGATACTTGGTTATTTAATGGTACTA
>USTO01000028.1 GCA_900557675.1 uncultured Mollicutes bacterium | reverse complement strand
CTTTATTTAAATTAGCAATATCACGAAGTTCATTAAGTCTATCCTCAGAACAAAAACAATAATAAGCCTTTCCCATTTCAACAAGTTTATGAGCATACTCTTTATAAATATCAAGTCTCTCACTCTGAACATAAGGACCATACTTTCCCTCATTTAAAGGTCCTTCATCAATATCAAAACCACAAAGTTTAAGAGTATCATATATAAAACGAGTAGCACCCTCAACTTTTCTATTTTGATCAGTATCCTCTATTCTAAGAACAAAACTACCCTTATCCTTCTTAGCAATCAAATACTCAAAAATAGCAGTCCTCAAATTACCAATATGCATATATCCAGTAGGACTCGGAGCAAATCTAGTTCTAGTACATTTCATTTATATCACCACTTTCTGCATGTATTATATCAAAAAAAAGAAGGTTATACAACCTTTGTATCAAGAATACTATCTATTCTAATTTTAGTCTTCCCCTCAAAAACCCTATCAACAATTAAACTCTCTAAATTAAGACTAATAATATTATCAAGCTTCCTAGCACCATACTTCTCGTATTCACAAAGATCAATAAGTTCCAAAACAAGTTTGTTAGAAAAAGAACAACAAATACCCTTCTTTTTATAAAAACTCCTCACCCTAGAAAGAGAACTATTAACAAGTCTCTGACAAACATCAAAACTAATCTTATCAAACCTTATAACAGAACCAATCCTATTAACAAACTCCGTTCCAAAAAACTTATTTATATCATTATAACTAATACCCTCTCCAAAACCAATATTATTCTTTTCACAACCTAAATTAGAAGTCATAATAATACTAGTATTAGAAAAATTAATAACCTCCCCCTTACTATTCTTACAAAAACCCTCATCAAGAATCTGTAAAAACAAATTAATAACCTCACGACTACCTTTCTCAATCTCATCCAAAATAATCAAAGAATAAGGGTTATCCTTAACCTGTTCAAAAACATTCTTATTATCATCATACCCAACATATCCAGGAGGAGACCCAATCATCTTACTAATAGAATGTCCCTCCTTAAACTCACTCATATCAACACGAATAACATTATCACCATAAAAATACTTACCATATCTCTTAGCAAGTAAAGTCTTGCCTACCCCAGTTGGACCAATAAACAAAAAAGAAATAGGTTTTAAACAAGAACTAGAAAACTGCCTCCTCTTAAACACATCACAAACCTTCTTAATAGCCCTGTCCTGTCCAAGAATAGTCCTAGAAGCACCCTCAACAAACTTATCAAAAAACCTAGAATTATCATGGCGCAAAGGAATCTTACTTACCTCACCAATAATCTTCTCAACATCACAAATCTTAATATTCTTATAGCGACCCTTAATCCCCTTAAGTTCAAGCCTACTCTTCTTATCTTCAAGAAGCATCTCAGTTTTCTTATACAAAAAAGCTTCATCAAAACGATTAGCAATAATTGATTTATTCTTTAAAGACTTAATCTCAGTAATCTTACTATTAATCTCATTAAGACCATCACTCTTATAACAAGAAACACTCATCCTAGAACAAACCTCATCCAAAACATCAATAGCCTTATCAGGCATCTTTCTATCATAAATATACTTATCAGATAACTCAACTATCTTAACAAGAACATCATCACTAATATTTACCTTATGATAACTCTCATAAATAGGTCTAAGCTTCTTCAAAATACTAACAGTATCATCAAAAGAAGGTTCCTTAACCAAAACAGTTTGAAATCTACGCGAAAGAGCCTTATCACTTTCAATAAACTCCTTATATTCAGAAATAGTAGTAGCACCAATAATCTTAATCTTACCCCTCGCAAGAGCAGGTTTAAGTATATTACTAGCATCAATAGCACCTTCTGCACCACCTGCTCCTACTAAAGTATGAATCTCATCAATAAACAAAATAACCTCATCATTATCCTCAAGTTCACGAATTATCTTCTCAAGACGCTCCTCAAACTCACCACGATACTTAGTACCAGCAACTAAACTAGCCATAGACACCGAAACAATCCTTTTTCCAAGAAGCCTTCTAGGAACCTCAGAAATACTAAAAAGCCTAGCAAGTTCCTCAACAATCGCAGTCTTACCAACACCAGCTTCACCTATAAGCAAAGGATTATTCTTAGTACGTCTAGACAAAATCTCTATAACACGAGAAACCTCACTATCACGTCCTACAACAGGATCAACCTCACCATTAAGACACTTATCATTCAAATTAACACCATAACTATCAACAATAAGTTTAACATCCTTGCCCTTCTTAGTAACACAAAAATCATCATATAAACTATCTACATCTACATCCATACCAAGAAGAACCCTAATAGCAACACCATCACCCTCCTCAAAAAGAGCAAGAAATAAATCAATACTATCAATTTCATCCTTTCCCTTATCACTAGAATCCATACTAGCAGACTCTAAAATATTCCTGAGAAGAGGCGTATACAAGTAAAATTCATTACTACTCTTACCAACGCCAACAACCTTTATAAGCTCATCACGAAAACTATCATAAGTAACGCCAACACCTTTAAATCTATTAATAATCTCATCATTACCATACTTAAGAAGAGATAATAACAAATGCTCACTTCCAATATAAGGATGTTTCAAACTAACCATTTCCTTTTGCATATTAACAAGTACTTTCTTTGCTTCTTCATCATATTTTGAAAACATATAAATCCTCCCATTATTATTCTATTCATATAATGATAAAAAAACAAAAAAATTAAACAACAAAAATAATACAAATTTCCAAAAAAAAGAAGATGCATCAGCATCTCCAAAACTAATCTCTAGTATTTAAAAGAATGAACACAACTATAGCCAAAACAGCAAGAGCTATTCCAAGCCATAAACTGCCAAACATAAACATAAATACTGAGAAAGAAACAATTAACAATGTTAACACTAATTTAAATATAAACTTAAACCATTCTCCATACTTAACATCACTAATAGAAAGTGAAATAAGTAAAAGTACACTAGTAGGTGCAACAAACATAACTAAACTATATAAATTAGCAAACATTACACTAATAATTGAAAGAACAGCACTATCTGTATAAACAGAAGTAACACTATAAAGTACTGAATAAGCTAAATAGTAATAATCAACATAGAAAATACTATTAATGATGGTATATAATCCAGAAAGAGCAACATTAAACTCATCAGTTGCACTAAGCAGTAATGAAGTAACAGGAGTTATAACTGGATTATAATAAATAAATACAAATAAACTACAAGCCAAAATTGTAAGAATAGCAGGAACAACAAATTCCTTAATACCATCTACAAATCCTTCAAAACACTCACTAGCCTTAACTCTATAAACAATAGCAAGAATTATCATAGCAATAATAAGTATCATTGAATAAACTTGGAATCTAACCGGAGTATTCCATGCACCAAGTGCATCAACACCACCAAATAATTTATTTAATATCTCAAAACCACCAATCTTAAAGCCAGTCCAAGCCTCATGAGCAGTACTAAATACATTAGAACCAAAAATTCCTTCCCATGAAGTAGTACCAATAAAGAATACTAACATAACTATTCCAATAATAATTAATGCTGGCATAGCAGTACGTTCTTTCTTTTCTTTTTTAAGAGCCTTTTTACCAGAACTCTTAACAGCACTTTTAGACTTATTCTTCTTATTCTTATCAGATTTAACTACAGCTTTCTTAGAATCAAACTTAAAGTCTTTTCTCTTACAATACATAAGTACAAAAATAATCAAAGCAATAAGTCCTACTACTAAGAAAATTAATTTAGGTACAAATTGATCAAAAGTTTTAAGGTTTAAAACATTATTATTGATACCATATAAAGTACCAGCAAAAGTAGCACCATACATACCAATAAGAGTAGCACCTAAAGTAGCACTAAGAGCAACTAACTTATCATAACCAATCTTAACAAGCAAACTAATTAAAATTGGAAATACAACTAAAAACCCTAAATCAAGACCAGAAATAGATGAAATAATAGCCATTCCAACAATAGTACTAATCAAAACACCTTTTTCTTTTCCACTAGCCTTCGAAGACAATAACTCTAAAACTTTATCATATGCCCCAGTAACTTTAAGAACACCATAAAATGCTCCAACTAGAAGAACATATACTACAACAGTTCCAAATCCAGAAAATGTTTCAAGTAAAACTGATAAAATAGAAACAAATCCAATTTGATAAGAAACTTGAGCCTCTGTACCAGTTATACTGTAAATAATAGGTACAATCCAAGACATCAAAATATAAGCTAGAATTACTATTCCTACAGCCTTAAATAAATTGTTCTTTTTCATTTCTTTACCTCCTGATATAATTATTACACTTTTATCAAAAAAAATAAAGAAAAAAAGCAAAAAAACCCCATTTTTTCATTATTTTCTCACAAAAAAAGGAGAAATATCTCCTTAAACAATACTAATATAACTTAGCTCCCGCAGGAATATTATCATCAACCATAATAAGATTAAGTCTTTCACTATCATCTTCCATATGAACAGCAGAAATTAACATACCGCAAGAATCAATTCCCATCATCTTTTTAGGAGGCAAATTAGTAATAGCAATCAAAGTCTTTCCAACAAGTTCAGTAGGTTCATAATATTCACTAATACCACTTAAAATAATACGTTCATCACTAGTTCCATCATCTAAAACAAACTTCAAAAGCTTCTTAGAACCTTTAACCTCTTCACAAGACTTAACTTTAACAGCACGAAAATCGCAACTACTAAAATCATCAAAACTAACGTAATCACTAAAAATAGGTTCAATCTTAACATTATCAAAAGTAATTGGACTTTTCTTAGAAACAGTTTCAGAAATACTACTACCACCAAGAGGCTTCATAGTAGGAAACAATATAACTTCACGAATAGTCTCACAACCAGTAAGCATCATAACAAGTCTGTCAATTCCCATACCCATACCACCAGCAGGAGGCATACCATATTCAAGAGCCTCAACAAAATCTAAATCCATTTCATTAGCCTCATCATTACCCAAATCTCTTTCCTTTACTTGAGCCTCAAATCTTTCATATTGATCAATAGGATCATTAAGCTCAGTAAATGCATTAGCATATTCCCCACCAACAATGAAAAGTTCAAATCTTTGAGTAAATCTAGGATCCTTAGGATCTTTCTTAGCAAGAGGACTTATTTCAATAGGATGACCAATTATAAAAGTAGGTTCAATTATAGTTTCTTCAACATACTTTTCAAAGAAAGCATTAACAATATGTCCATATGCAAAATGTTCTTCAACCTCAATATCATGTTCCAAAGCAATCTTTTTAGCATCTTCAAAACTCATATCATCAAAGAAATTAATACCAGTCTTTTCACGAATAGCATCAACCATATGAAGTCTTTTAAACTTAGGTTTTAAACTAATCTCATGACCACGCCATTTTATATCATAAGTACCAAGAACTTCCATCGCAGCATTACCAATAATATTTTCAGTAAGTTCCATCATACCATCCAAATCAGAATAAGCCTTATATAGCTCAATAGTAGTAAACTCAGGATTATGATTCTTATCCATACCTTCATTTCTAAAAATTCTACCTATTTCATAAACAGCATCCATTCCTCCAACTAATAATCTCTTAAGTGGAAGTTCAGTCGCAATACGAAGATACATATCAATATCTAAAGTATTATGATGAGTAACAAAAGGTCTAGCAGCAGCACCTCCTAAAATAGTTCCTAAAATAGGAGTTTCAACCTCAGTATAACCAAGCTTATCCAAATAATTTTGAATAGATCTAATAATTCTTGGTCTCATAAAAGCAACCTTACGAGACTCCTCATTCATAATCAAATCAACATATCTTCTTCTAAATCTTTCCTCAGTATCAACAAGTCCATGAAACTTTTCTGGAAGAGGACGAAGAGCCTTAACTAAATGTTCATACTTAGTAGCACGAACAGTAAGTTCTCCCATATGTGTCCTCATCACAGTACCAGTAATACCAACAATATCACCAAGATCACTTTTCTTAAAGATTTCATAAGAATCCTCACCAATATTATCAATCTTAACATAAACTTGAATTTGACCAAACTTATCTTGAACATTGATAAAACCAGCCTTACCCTTACCTCTCTTAGTCATAATACGTCCAGCAATTACAACAGGAACATCCATTCCTTCAAGTTCCTCTGCACTCATTTCACTATACTTATCTTTAATCTCCTTAGAATTAGAAGTCACTTCAAAACTATGTCCAAAAGGATCAATTCCCATTGAAGCCAAATTCTTAGCCTTCTCTCTCCTAATTAACTCTTGTTCACTAAATTGTCTCATTTTTTTCTCCTCCTTCAAATAAAAAAGTTAATGACAAAAGGGCGAACAAACGCGGTACCACCTTTCTTATCATTAACTGATATCTCTAAATAATAACGGATTACCCGGGCCAAAGCCATTTCCACAGTTTTTAATATTTAAAGTCTATTATTAGGTTCCAGCACACCCTAACTCTCTATAAATAGTATCAATAAATACTCGTGTAAAAACACCTGCTTCATCAATTTATGGATTTAATTTATCACTTAAAATAAGCTTTGTCAAGTAAAAATCCAAAAAAATAGAACAAAAAATTACTTATCCAAAGACATAACGTCCTTCTCAATAAGAGATAAAACCTCAAAAAACTCTTCTTCACTAGAACAATTAGTAATCATACTTTTATACTTCTTCATACCAGGAATACCCTTAATATACCAAAGAGCATGCATTCTAATTTCTAAAAGTGCAACCTTCTCATTATTATATTTTTTTAAAAGCAAATAATGCTTCTTTATCATATTAATCTTATCAATAAAACTAGGTAAAGGAATAATTTCTCCATTTTGAATATATGAAACACACTCCTTAATAAACCAAGGATTACCTAAAGTAGCACGACCTATCATAACAGCATCTACTCCTGTTTCATCAAGCATTCTCTTAGCATCATAAATAGTCTTAACATCACCATTCCCAATAACAGGAATAGAAACAGATTCCTTTACCTTTTTTATAATACCCCAATCAGCATTACCACTATAACCCTGTGCCCTAGTTCTACCATGAATAGCAATAGCACTAGCACCAGCTTCCTCACACTTCTTAGCAACCTCACAAGCATTTATCGAGGCATTATCCCAACCACTACGAATCTTAACAGTAACAGGAATACCAACAGAAGAAACAACAGAAGAAACAATCTCCCCAATCTTATTAGGATCTTTCAAAAGAGCACTACCAGCCTGACTCCTTAAAGCAATTTTAGGAACAGGACACCCCATATTAATATCAATAATATCAGGATGATAATTATCCTCAATATATTTAGCAGCCTTAACAAAAGAAGAAACATCATTACCAAAAATTTGAATACTAATAGGACGTTCTTCCTCATTAAAATTAATTAAATCAATAGTCTTAGAACTACCATAAACAATACCCATAGAACTAACCATTTCAGAATATATAAGACCCGCTCCCATTTCCTTAATTATAGTCCTAAAACTTATATTAGAAACCCCAGCCATCGGGGCAAAAACAATTCTATTATTTATTTCAACATTACCAATCTTAAACATACCTAAACTCCTTAAATAGAAAAAAGAGGATTATTCCTCTTCATCCAGAACAGCTTCCTTTAAAGCCTCTTTATTCATCTTAGAATAACCCTTAATACCCTTTTCCTTAGCTATTTCCTTTAATTCATCAAGAGTCAATTCAGTAGTTTCATCACTCTCTTCTTCCATCATATGACCATGTTCCACTAAATACTCAATTTGTTCCTTAGTAAGAGTTTCATATTTAGCAAGATTAGTAGCAATCAAATCAAGAAGATCTTTATTGTCTTTAAGAATTTTTTCAGTCTTAGCATAACATTCATCTATAATCTTTCTAATTTGTTGATCAATCTCAAACGCAACTTGATCAGAGAAATTACGAGACTTATTATAATCCCTACCAAGGAATACACTAGATTCACTTTGTTCAAGTTGAACAGGACCAAGTTCACTCATACCATATTCACATACCATAGCACGAGCAATCTTAGTAGCACGTTCAATATCATTTTCTGCACCAGTAGTTATATCATCAAAAATAAGTTGTTCCGCAACACGTCCAGCCAAGAACGTACAAATAGTTTCAGTAAGCTCATTCTTGGTAGTATGCATTTTTTCCTCTTCACTTTGAATATTAGTATAACCACCAGCCATACCACGAGGAATAATTGTAACTTTTTGAACAATATTAGAATTCTCTTGTTTCATACCAGCAACAACATGTCCAGCCTCATGATAAGCAGTAATTTTCTTATCCTTTTCACTAACTTTTCTACTCTTTTTAGCAGGACCCATTAAAACACGATCATGTGCCTCATCAATCTCACTCATAGTAATTTCAGTCTTATCACGCCTAACAGCAAGAAGAGCAGCCTCATTAAGTAAATTTTCAAGATCAGCACCACTAAAACCAGAAGTCCTATTAGCAAGATATTTCAAAGTAACATCCTTAGCCAAAATCTTATTCTTAGCATGTACTTTTAATATAGCTTCTCTTTCTCCGACATCAGGCAAAGACACAGTAACTTGTCTATCAAATCTACCTGGTCTAAGAAGAGCAGGATCAAGAACATCAGGTCTATTAGTCGCAGCAATAATTATTATACCTTCATTAGCACCAAAACCATCCATTTCAGTAAGAAGTTGATTAAGAGTTTGTTCCCTTTCATCAT
>USTO01000027.1 GCA_900557675.1 uncultured Mollicutes bacterium | reverse complement strand
CGTTCCGACTATCTTTTCGAGAAAGGAATAGAGCATGCTGTTATGGAGATTCCGCCCATCAAAATAGACATCAAGGATTTTCAGGTATCAACGGAGTTTCATAATTATAAGAATCTGCGTGATACGCTGAAGAACGATATCCTCAACTTGTCGGTGCGTGTAAAGACGGATAGCAAGACAGAGAAGATACAGCACGTATTTTCAAACATCGAGATTCCGACAACGCAGAAAGGCTATACAAAGAGCGATGGTGAGAAAGTAGAACGCATCAAGGGTGAAGTAATACTTGAGATAGATCCAAAACTCACTATGAGCCTTTTTGACATGCGTCAGGGATATATTCACCATATCTCCATGATTGCTAAATATTCCAAGAAGGTGAATACACCTCGACTCTATATATATCTGCTTCGTCAGATGGGATTAGACAAGAGCTTGGATGTTAAGGTTGAGTTTTTGCCGATGAAACAGTATTTGGGTTAATGGTAAGTTGTATAGTGAAAAGGATAATATTTTGAATAGTGAGATGCTTTTTAGGTGTGCATATTTTTGTCATAATGTTGTTAAGAGTAGTGAGAGTTACATTGGTGATGAGACAGAGATTAGTATTTTTAAGTTTTTAGAGAGTATTAATTTTGGTAGTAAGGGAGAAAGAATTCGAGAAGTTCCTTTTGATAGTGATAGGAAGATGATGAGTACTATTAATAGGATAGATGATGTGGTTTATTCGTTTACAAAGGGCAGTTTAGATAGTGTTATTAATAATTGTAAGTTTTATTTACTTAATGGTAATGTTTATGAGATGACAGATGATTTTAGGAATATGGTATATGAGGCTCAGGAAGAGGAATCTAAAAAGAGTCTTAGGCTTCTTGCTTTTGCTTATAAGGATAGTGATGTTGATGATCCGGAAAGGAATATGATATTTGTGGGATTAATGGGAATGATGGATCCTCCAAGAGAGACTGTTCCTGCGGCTATTTATACTTGTCTTAAGGCTGGTATTAAACCTATTATGATTACTGGTGATAGTATGACTACGGCTGGTGCTATAGCGAAAAGTGTTGGTATTATTGGTGAGGCTGATGATGCTTTGGTTACAGAGGGCAAGTCTTTAGATGTTATGTCAGATAGTGAACTTAAGGATAGAGTGAATGATTTTAGGGTATATGCGAGGGTTAGTCCTAATTGTAAACTTAGGATTGTTGAGGCTCTTCAGAGTAATGGATATGTTGTGGCAATGACGGGTGATGGTGTTAATGATGCTCCTGCTATTCAGAAGGCTGATATTGGTATTGGTATGGGGATTACTGGTACAGAGGTTGTTAAGAAGGTTGCTGATTGTATTTTAGTTGATGATAGTTTTTCGACCATTGTCGATGGAGTGTATGAGGGTAGGAGAATTACTTCTAATATTAAGAAAATTATTTTGTATTTACTGGCTGGTAATATTGTGGAGGTTATTTTAGTTTTTGTATCAATGGTTCTTAATATGGAAATTTTTACGACTTTACAGCTTTTATGGATAAATCTTATTACGGATTCTATTCCAGCTATTATGCTTGCTTTTGAAAAGGGTGGTAAGGATATTATGGATAATACTCCTACTAATAGGTACAATGATAGTTTCTTTACACCGTTTTTATCGGCAAAGATATTTATTGGAGCAGTTATTAAGTCGATTGTTATGTTAGTGTTATTTATGTATTTTGCTAAGACAGCTGATGTTGGAGTAGCTGGTAGTTTAATGTTTATTTATCTGACTATTCACGAACTTTTATTTGCTTATTCTTGCAAGAATCCTAAGAAATGTGTAATTGGAAAGTTAATGTTTAATAATAAAAAACTTAATATGGGAATGCTTGGTATTGTTATTGTTAATTTGATTGTTCTAGTTACTCCTTTGTCTAAGTTTTTTATTGTTTCTAATATTGGTTTTGGTAATGTGATGATTGTTATTATTGTTTCGGTGTTTATGTTTATATTGGGTGAATTTGCTAAGCCTATTTATGTTAAGTTTTTTAAGGATTATGGGAAAGGGGGTAAGAATTAATGAAAAGTAATAATGGTAAGAGTTTTGTAATCATTGCTGGTATTATTATTTTATGTGTATTTAGTTATGTAGCTGCTAGTAATATGGTTAAGGATACATCGGGAGATTCTTTCTATGCAAAAGTAGAGGGAGCAAAGATTGAGGATATTAGGCTTGATGATGGTAATCTTATTGTTAATACTAGTGGTGGAGCTAATATGATATGTGTTAAGACTACAAAGAGTATTCCTAATAGTAAGTCTATTTGTTTTAAGGATGTAGAAGAAAATGGTGTTACTTTTAGAATTTATCAGGGTAAGATTTATTATATATGGGTAATGGATAATAGTGGTAAGATTAGTGATTATGCAGAGTTTAATACGAATTTGAAATAGACTACTGGTGGGGTAGTCTTTTTCACTAGTTTTTGGTATAATAGGAGTGAAAGTGAGATGGGGTATTATTATGGATATTTTTATTAATAGATTTCCTAGTATTGATTTACACGGATATGATAGGGATAGTGCAAGGGTTAGAGTTATGGATTTTGTAACAGAGGCTCTTATTATGGGAGAAGATGGTGTGGTTATTGTTCACGGCAATGGTGAGGGAATTTTGAAGAAGGAGGTGCACAGTTTTTTGAAAACTGATAAAAGGGTTAAGCGGTTTTATGTTGATGCTTTTAATCCTGGATGTACGGTTGTTATTTTTAAATAGCTCTCTTTTGGAGTTTAAAAATTTTATTTTTTTCTTGGTATTTACTTGCACGATAGTGTTAATTGTGATAATATATTGTTATAAAAAGATAGTTATAAGGAGTAGATGTTCCGTGAAAAAGAATGGTATAAATAATATGGGGTTTACATTAATAGAACTTCTTGCTGTTATAGTAGTTCTTGGTGTTGTTGTTAGTGTTTCTATTTTTGTATCAATTAGTTTAATTAATAATAAGGATGATAAGATTACTCTTATTAATACGGAAGCTGAGTATAAAAGTGTACTTGCTTATGCAACGGAATTTAAGGATGATAATGATTATCAGAGTTATAATTATGGGGGTAAGAGTTTTAGGTATATTTGTGTTAAAATAAAGGATTTGGTTGATAAGGGGTATCTTGATGGAGATAAAGTTAAAGAAGTTGATAAGGAAATTATTGTTATTAGGAATAATGATATGAGTTATGTTCCTTATAAGACTTATGAAAGTGATATTAATACTAACTTTTGTAATGTAGAAAGTATTACTGGTATTGACATTGAGGTTGAAACAGAGCCTAATATTTATGGAGATGGTAATTGGTATAATACTAATGTAAAGGGTAATGTTTTAGTTACTAGTAATAGGGCTAATAGTGTTACGGAATTTAGATATGGTATTGGTAACAATCTTAATAATAAGGGTATTATTAGAGATGGTAAAAAGAGTTTTGATATTAATAATGAGGGTAAGAATATTAGATTTAATGTTAGTGTTGGTGATGGCGGAGATGGTAAAACGGCTCATAAGAATTTTAATATAGATAAGACAGCTCCTGTTATTAATGGTATAAGTAGTTTTGCTTATTCGAGCGGGTCTATTACTAAATTTAAGCTTACTTATAAAGAGGATTTATCAGGGCTTTATAAGATATATATTAGTGATAGTAGCTCTGAACCTAGTGGCGATATGTTTAAGAGTATTAATATAGACAATTATGGATACGTTAGACCTGTAGGGTTTTCAATAAATAAAGCAACTACATACTACGTATGGGTAATGGATAAAGCGGGCAATATTTCTACTAATAGTAAATCGTTTAATTTTGATAATGAGAAACCTAGGTTGGTTTATGAGTGGGATTATACGAATGGTCAGTGCGGTTCGTCTTATCCACGTTGGAGAATTAAGGATAGGGATATTAAGCTTACTTTTTCGGATAATGTTGCGGTTAAATCTTACAAGATAACTAATACAAGTACGGGCAGTGTGGTTAAATCGGAGGATTTTGGTACGAATGGAGTTAAATCTACGACAAAAACGGTTAATTTGAAGAAGGGTAGTTATAAGATAGAGGTTACAGATGTTAATGGGTTATCTTATTATACTACGGTATCTCCTTCATATCTTGATGATGAGGGACCTACGATAAATTATGATTATAGTGAATTTAATTTTGATTGTGATAGTTATGGTTTTTCCTATGATTTTGCGATAGCACCATCTGATAGTGTTGGTGTGACAGAAATGTATCAGCAAATAACTACTTCTCGTTCATCTCCTCGAAGAGGTTGGAGAGATTTTGAAGATGGTTATGACGATTTAGAGTGTGGGACAAGATACTATATTCATATTAAAATGGTTGATTCTTGTGGAAATGTATCTACTACGATGTTTAAAAAATTTAGATGTGATGCTTGTGATGGTGGAGGCGACTCTGGTGGTGGCAGTGATTATGATGATGATTGTCATAAGGTTTGTTTAATGAAGGATAATTCTGTTAATTGGCATTTTAGTACGGGTTATTCGAATGCACAAACGATGATGCACGCGGTTAATTCTATTATTGCAGGAGAACTTAGTTTTAATGTTAGTTATGATAATATTGCTGGTACTTGGTATAAGGGTGGAAGTAAACTTTATACTTGGTATAATAATAATTGTCGTGGTACTACTTGTGGAACGACGGATTTAGAGGTTAATAAGCCGAGGTATTCTGCGTATAAGCTTAATGGATATAATTCTTGTACTAATCATAATTCTAGTTATGTAAGTGGTTTTTGTTCTGATAATTTTTGTTATTGTTGTCCTATAGGAACGGGCTTTTATGCAGGGGATTGTTATAGGTATTATAGTGAAAGATAAGGATAGGATGATGTTATGAAAAAGAAGAATTTGGTTGTTATATTGATAATGCTTATTGTTATATTTGTTATTTCTATTATTGGGTATTTTATTCTTAATGGTATTTATTATTCTGATATTAGGAAAGGGGCTAGTTCTTGGCAGAGTGATCATAAGGGGGATTTTGATAAGACAACTATTGGGGCTCTTTATGCAAATGGGTATATTAGTAATAACAGGAGTATTATTTTGAAGAAGAAACTAGATTGCAGGGTTATTGGTTTTACTGGTGATAAGGTTAATATTTCAAGGGATTATGATTGCAATTTAAATGATAAAATGAGGGTTATACCTACGGTGGATGTTAGTTTTCTTAATAGTGATAACTTTGCTTACAAGAGTGGGGAATGGATTGGTCACTATAAAATTTCTTTAAAGTTTAAGAATGATTTGTATAATGAGGGGGATATTAGTTCTATTAAGTTTTATGGTCCTTATGATATTGTTTTGGATAATGGTGTTATTATGAATGATTATATTGATGGTGATTATGTTGTAGAAGTTTGTTTAAAGAATAATACTTGTATTAGTAAGGATATTTTACTTAGAATTGATACTTCGGCACCTTACTTTGATAGTTTTAATAGGGATAATAATTCTTTTGAGGCTATTTTTATGGATGATGAAAGTGGAGTTAGGGATGTGTATTATTATATTAGTGAGAGTGATGCTACTCCAGTAGATATTAGTTTATTTAGTAAAAGGGAGGATTTGAAATTTGAGGGGGATAAGGAATATTATATTTGGGCTATTTCCTATAATTATGCTGGTATGAATAGTGATATTGTGTATTTGGGAAAGGTTCGTAATGTAGTGAGTAATATTCAAAGTGGTAGTGGAAAAGGTGGTAAACATTAGGTAAATATAGTCTTAGTATTATGCTAAGGCTTTTTATTTTTCTCATTACTGTAAGATAATGAAACAGATTAAATGGAAGATGGAAAGTACAGACTTTGTCGAAGGGTACTTAGTCTTTTTTTTTAGTTTTTTAGTACTTTTTAATGGGGGGATACTTATGGAATTTAATGGTCTTAATGATAATGAGGTTTTGGAAAATAGGAAGAAATATGGCAGAAACGTTATTAGTAAGAGAAAGAAAGACACGTTTTTATCTTTATTTATAGAGACTCTTGGAGACCCGATTATTAAGATTCTTTTGATAGCACTAGCAATTAAGGTTATTTTTTTGTTTCGGGATTTTGATTGGTATGAGACGATTGGGATAGTTTTGGCTATCTTTGTTGCGTCTTTTATTTCTAGTATTAGTGAGTATGGGTCTTCGAAGGCTTTTCAGAGGTTAGAGGAGGAGACTTCTAAGCTTAGGTGTCTTGTTCTTAGGAATGGTATGGAGATGAATATTTGTAGTGATGATATTGTTTATGGGGATATTGTTAGGCTTAATACTGGAGACAGGGTACCCGCTGATGGGGTTTTGATTAGGGGAAGTGTTAGTGTTAATGAGGTTTATATAACGGGAGAGGCTAAGGATAAGCGTAAGGTTAGTACTAGTGGGAAAAATTTTGATGATAATAATTTTTTGTATATGGCTAGCACGATTATAGAGGGCTCTGGGTATATGCGAGTGGTTAGTGTTGGGGATAATAGTTTTTATGGAAAGATTGCTAGTGAGGTGCAAGTGGAAAGTGAGGCTAGTCCTCTTAAAGTAAGGCTTGGTAAACTGGCGAAGGACATTAGTTTAATTGGGTATATTGCTGCTGGACTAGGGGCTTTTTCTTATTTATTTAACGTGGTTGTTATTAATAATAATTTTGATATGGATTTGATAAGGGCAACGCTTGGTAATTTTCCTTTAATGTTTGAGTATCTACTTCATAGTTTAACTCTTTGTGTTACGATAATCGTGGTTTGTGTTCCCGAAGGGCTTCCAATGATGATAACTTTGGTGTTATCTAGTAATATGAAGAGGATGCTACGGGACAATGTTTTGGTGCGAAAATTGGTTGGGATTGAGACGGCGGGGTCGCTTAATATTTTGTTTACGGATAAGACGGGGACGATTACGAAGGGTAATTTGGAGGTTATTGGATACACGCTGGGGAGTGGGAATTCTTACTGTCTTTTGAATGAGGTTAATGGTAAATATGGGGATATTTTGCTTAAGAGTTTGGTTTATAATAATGATAGTATTTATAATAATGAGGAGAAGCGGGCTTTTGGGAGTAATACGACGGATAGGGCTATTAGGGAGTTTGTGAGGGTTAACAGGGGTAGTGATATTAGGGTTATTAGGGAAGAGTGTTTTGATAGTAAGAAGAAGTACTCAGCGATAACTATTGATGAGGGTGGTAAGCATATTAGATATGTTAAGGGAGCTGGGGAGGTTATTTTGGAGGGGTGTACGAGGTTTTATGATGAGGCGGGTAATGTAGAGGTTTTGGATAGGCGGAAAATGGGACATTTACTTGATGTATATACGAGTAAGGGTATTAGGGTGCTAGCTCTTGCTACTATGGATGGGGATAGGACTACTAATTATCTTAAGAATATGGTGTTTGTGGGTTTTGTTTTGATTAAGGATGATATTAGGGAGAGTAGTAAGAGGGCTATTTTGGAAGTACAGGGTGCGGGTATTGATGTGGTGATGATTACGGGTGATAATAAGAGGACGGCGGATGCTATTGCAAGGGAGGCTGGTATTATTAGGGATAGTAGTGATTTGGTTATTGATAGTAATGAGTTAGGGATAATGAGTGATGAGGAGATTGGGGAGAGGCTTAGTCAGATTAGGGTTATTGCGAGGGCTCTTCCTAGTGATAAGAGCCGACTTGTTGATATTGCTAAGAAGAGGGGTCTTGTTGTGGGTATGACGGGAGATGGTGTTAATGATGCTCCGGCTTTAAAGAAGAGTGATGTTGGTTTTAGTATGGGTAGTGGGACAGAGGTTAGCAAGGAAGCTAGTGACATTGTTATTTTGGACGATAATATTGGTTCGATTGCGAAGGCTATTTTATATGGTAGGACTATTTTTAAGAGTATTAGGAAGTTTATTATTTGTCAGCTTACGATTAATCTTAGTGCTCTTAGTGTTAGTATTATTGGGCCTTTTATTGGGGTTCCTGTACCGGTTACGGTAGTGCAGATGTTATGGATTAATATGGTTATGGATACTTTAGCGGGGCTTGCTTTTTCTTATGAGGCTCCTTCTGATGAGTTTATGAGGGAAAGGCCGAAGAGTAAGAGTGAGGGTATTATTAATGGGTATATGTTTAATCAGATTTTGGTTTTGGGACTTTATTCTTCTATTATTTGTATTTTCTTTTTGAAAAGCAAGTTTATTAATTCTTTTTTTAGGGATAGTGCGGGTAATGAGTATTTGCTTACGGCTTTCTTTGGGCTATTTATTTTTATTAGTTTATTTACGAGTTTTACGGCAAGAACACACAGGCTTAATTTTTTTGCAGGGATTTTTAAAAACAGGGTTTTTATTGGGGTGATTTTATTTATTGCCGTGACGCAGATTTATCTTATTTATTATGGGGGGAGTTTGTTTAGAACAAGTGGACTTACGGTAAGGGAATTTGTGGTTATGTTTTTAGTTGCTTTTACGGTTATTCCGATTGATTTTATGAGGAAGGTTATTACAAAGGCTGTTGGTGGTAAAGTGGGAGTGTAGATAGAAATTTATGTTATGGAATATATGGCGAGCAAATTGTTTTGTGGTTGTTTGCTAAACTTAGATAGTCATGTCATCATATACCTTGATAACACTATTTGACGAATGTAGTTATAGGAAGTTATACTCTGTATTAGGCAATGTTAACTTCGATAATTTATGCCGTGTTCCGTATGGTAGAGTTAGTGATGACTTACGTTGCCTTTTAGATACGTTACCGCTCCATTTGACTATTTCATCTTCCAAGG
>USTO01000026.1 GCA_900557675.1 uncultured Mollicutes bacterium | reverse complement strand
GATATGAAAGAGGTACGTTAAGATATAATACGGATAGACCACTTTATTGGGAAGGGATGGTTGGACTTATGTATCCAAGTGATTATGGATATGCAGCAGGAAATGTATGTGCAACAGGAACACAGTTATGGAAATATTATGGAAAATGCAGTAACAAGGATTGGCTCTATATTTCAAATACTTATCAGTGGTTAATGTCGCCGTATTTGGGCAACTCCGCCTTTGCCTTCATCGTCTACTCGTCCGGCTACGTCCGCTTCAGTGGTGTCAACGATGCTTATTCGGTGCGCCCAGTCTTCTACCTAACCTCTTCTACATCTATTACAGGTGGTACAGGTACAGAAACAGATCCTTACATCTTATCTTAATACATACTTATAATCTTTATTCTTACCCCCAATAGGGCAATGTAACAAAAAAAGGTTGACAAAGATATATTTTTAATGTTATAATGTTAGTAATGAAGGAGGGATAATATGGCAGTTAAGATTAGACTTAAGAGAATGGGTGCTAAGAAGGCACCATTTTACCGTGTAGTAGTTGCAGATTCAAGAAGTCCAAGAGATGGAAAAATTATTGAAAATTTAGGATACTACAATCCTATTACTAACCCTAGTGACATTAAGATTGATACTGAAAAAGCAATTAAATGGCTTAATAATGGAGCTATTCCTACTGATACTGTAAGAAATATTTTAAGTAAAGCTGGAGTTATGGAAGCATTTCATAACAGTAAGTTAGGTAAATAGTATGGATTTGGTTAAACTTACAGAGTATATTATTACGAGAATGGTTAAGGATCCAGATACAGTGACAGTTAAGGAATTTGAGAGTAGTGATGATGATATTATTTTACTAGAAGTTTTGATATCTAAGGATGATATTGGAAGGGTTATTGGTAAGGATGGTAAAATCATTGGTAGTATAAGAACTATTGTTCAGGCTGCAGCTTCTCTTAATATGGATAAGAAAGTTAATATTAATATTGATTCTTATTAGATAAAGAAGGTCCCCTTATGAGGGATTTTTCTTTATATGTAAAAGTGGAGTTTTTTCTTTACATAATTGGGGAAAAAAGGGGGAATTGTATTTATTTTGGGGGAAAGTATTTATTTATTTTTTTTTCTGTGGTATTATAGAATTATGTTAGTAGGTGATAGAGAGTGCTTAAGAAAATAGATAAACCTCTTATTATTGTGAGTGTGGTTTTATTTGTTTTTGGACTTATTATGATACTTAGTGCCTCCTCGATGGAGAGTTATATGCGGTATGCAAAGAGTCCTTATTATTATTTTTTTAAACAGGCGATATTTTTAGTAGGGGGAGTATTTATATTTTTCTTTACGATACTTATTCCTACGAAGGTATATAGGAAGTTATCTTGGCCACTAGTTATTGTTGTTATTACAGCTCTTGCTGGTCTTACTATATCTGGTTATGTTGCTAATAATGCTGCTAGTTGGTATGAGATTGGTCCAATAAAAATTCAGCCTAGTGAGATTGCTAAGATTGTCCTGATTATTTTTCTTTCTTGTTATTTTGATAAATACAAGGGTCGGCTTAGTAATAAGTTTACGTTAATACTTCCTCTTATTGTGGGAGCGATTATTACTATTCTTGTTGCTATTCAACCGGATGTGGGAACAGCGTTTATTATTTTTGCTATTGTTATGTGTATGTTTTATAGTGTTCCGGTTAAAAAGGGAGAGCGGAGTATTGTTACTAAGCTTATTATTAGTGTTGTTTTGTTAATTTCTCTTGTTATGGTAGCTACGAAGGGTAGTATTTTACAGGATTATCAACTGGAGAGGTTTAACTTTAAGGATCCTTGTGATAGGTATCGTGATGATACGGGATATCAGCTTTGTAATAGTTTTATTGCTTTTAAGAATGGTAGTTTAACGGGACAGGGTATTGGTAAGAGTACGCAGAAGTATTTGTATTTACCTGAGTCTTATACGGATTTTATTTTCCCTATTATTGTTGAGGAATGGGGTTTCTTAGTGGGAACGTTAGTACTTATTTTATTCTTTGTTCTTTTATATAGGATATTTAGGATATCAAGGAATGCTAAGAATCTTAGGAATTCGTTACTTGCTTTTGGGGTATTTATGTATCTTTTATTGCATATTGTTATTAATTTGGGGGGAGTTATGGGAGTTATTCCTTTAACTGGTGTTCCTTTACCGTTTCTTAGTTATGGGGGTAGTTATTGTTTATCTTTATTGTTTGCTCTTGGTCTTGTTGCAAGAGTTAGTATTGAGAATAATAGAAGGGTTTAAAAAAACAAAGATTTCCACTTTGGTGGGGTCTTTGTTTTTTACATATATATATGTTATTAATTATTTTTTTCATTTTCATTATCATTAATATTGTTATAATCATTTTCAGTACATACCGTTATATTGTTGCAAAAATTTTCGTATTCTTCTAAGGTCATTCCTAACATATCGGCACAGTCTTGTTGTGACCTGATAAAGTCTTCGTGACTAAGCATATTATATCATCTCCTTTTTATAATTATTATTACGGCACTAATCTCTTAAATATTATTTTAACATATATTTTCACTTTGTCAATATTTTTAATGTACTTTTGCGTAAAAATAACTATATGTAACTTATAATTGTTAACTTATGGTTTCTTTTTTTTATAAAGTGGTAAGATGGTGTTATAATTGTTATGGAGGTAGGTAATGATGATAGATAAATACAATATTTTTATTTTAAATGAACTTATGATGTTTAAGGCTGGTACTAATAATTTTATTAATAGAATGGATGAGTGCTACCTTATTAAGAAGAGGGGTGGTGACTTGGGTCTTGATATTAAGAGAAATGGTGAATGGACGGATAGGAATATTTTGATTGATAATTTTGATATGATTTTGGATATTATTTCTAATAATAGTGATTTTGTATGCTTTAAGGGTTTTAGTGATAGGGCTATGGTTATGTTTATTAATAGTCTTAATAGGTTAATGGATACTAATATTGATATGATATCTTTTAGTAATAATAGTGATGCTCATTTGTATGAAAAGTATTTGTTAGATAGAAAGAAAAATGTAAAAAAAGAGGTGCAGAAACTTAAAAACTGCACAAAAAGGGATGCAGTTTCTGCTATACATAAAGTAAGGGTACTTACTAAGTAGTTATTTTAGGTATTTATGGGTATAGTATAGGTGATGAAATGTTACGAATATTATATTTATAGAACTGGCAATTATTAGGGACCACATTCCTAGTTTTAGGTAACAAAGTAGGGCTAGTAGTATTAATTTTATTATGCATCCGTATAGTGTACCTCGCATAGCGACTTTTGCTTTATTAATGGCTCCTAATGTTATGGTAAGTGGTGACTGGATATAGTGGAAAATGAAGAGGGGAGATGCTAATATTATGTAGTTTGCTCCTAGGTTTGTGTTAAATATTGCTTTTAAGAAGAAGGTTGGAAAGGTCATAAATAATATGGATATGGGAATACCTATTAAGAGGCAGATTAATACTGCTTCTTTGTTTTTTTGTTTAGCTCTTTTGATATTTCCTTTACTATAAGCGTTAGATATTACGGGGAGAAGGGCATTACTTACGGCTGTACTGAAGAAGGATGGCAGAAGTAAAAGTGGGTATACATAACCGTTAACTACTCCATATTCTAAAGTGATATACTGACTGCTATAACCGACATTTAATAGTGTATATGTTATGATTATTGGTTCAAAGAAGTAGGCAAGGGATCCGATTAGTCTACTACTGGTTGTGGGCAGGCTTATATCTAGGACATCTTTTATTATTTTTTTATTTGGTTTAAAGTCATTTAGGGATATGTTTGTTTTGGGCATAAACATTATTAGTAGTATTACGGATGATAGTTCACTTATGATATTTATTAGGACAACTCCTGTTATGGCTATGGTTAGGGAGTATTTGAGGAGGTTAGGGATAAAATATATAGTGAGAATGAGTCTAACTATCTGCTCTAATGTATTTGATAAGACCTGCGGTAGCATATTTTCTTTGCCAAAAAAATAACCACGAAGTAGGTTTGACAGGCAGATAAAGGGAAGGGTCAGACTGATTGCCATTAGGGGGTAATAGGTGCTCTCGTTTTTGAGGAGAATGGTACTTATGGGATGGGCAAGGATGATTACCACTAGCATTAGTATCAGGTTATAGAAGAGGGTTAGGGGGAGCATTGTTAGGATGATGTTTTTGCTTCGCTTTTTTCCTTCACTTATTATTTTCGAGGTTCCGGTTGTTAGGGAAAGGGTTGATAGGGTTATAAATAGATTAAATGTAGGTAAGATGAGCATATAGAGGCTTATTCCTTCATCTCCGATACTTCTTGTTAGGCATATTTTTATTATCATTGCTAGTATTTTTGTTATCAGTCCTCCTATTAAGAGGATTACGGCTGATTTTAAAAATGTGTTTTTCATAATTATCGTTAAAGTATATGAAATTTTTTGTGAAAATAGTCGTAATGGGCTTTTAAAATGTTTTATTTTATGATATGATAGTCTTCGTGGAAGGAAGATATGATATGAAAGAGAAGAGAAAAGAACTTAGATATAAGATTATGACTATTTTATATCAGATTGAATTATATAAAAATAATAGTATTGATTATAATATGGAAGATATTATTAGGGAACATATTGATGAGGATAGTAAATTTGTTCGGGATATTGTGGATGGTGTTACGGATAATGTTCAGTACTTAGATAGGATTTGTAATGGTTATTTAGAGGGCTGGACTATGGATAGACTTGGTTTTACGGACAGGGCCATTCTTAGAATGGGGGTTTATGAGCTTCTTAATATGGATACTCCTGATTTGGTAGCTATTGATGGGGCTATTGAACTTGCTAAGAAGTACTCGGATGAGAAGGTTGTATCTATGATTAATGGGGTTTTGGATAAGGTTTATCATAACAAGGAAAATATGTAGAGGGAACCTGTAGGGCCAAACTTTAAAAGGGATAGAAAGGAGAGATGTAGTGGACAAAAATTATATTACGATTAGTGCTCTCAATCGGTATCTTAAGTTTAAATTTGACGAGGATATTTATTTGCAGGATATTTTTTTGAAGGGGGAAATTTCGAATTTTAAACCGCATACGAGGGGCCATTATTATTTTACTTTGAAGGATGAGGAGTCAAGGATTAATGCGGTGATGTTTGCGAGTAGTACGAAGAATCTTAAATTTAGGCCTAGTGATGGGATGCGGGTTTTGGTTAGGGGTAAGATTAGCGTTTATCCTTCTAGTGGTAGTTATCAGATATATGTTAGTGATATGGATGAGGATGGGCTTGGTAACTTGTATGTGGCCTTTGAACAACTTAAGGAGAAACTTAGTAAAGAGGGGCTTTTTGATAAAAAGAGGCCTATTCCGAAAATTCCGAAAAGGGTTGGGATTATTACGGCACCTACGGGGGCAGCTATTAGGGATATTTTGACGACTATTAAGAGGAGATTTCCGTTATGTGAGACGATTTTGTTTCCGGCTTTAGTACAGGGCACTGGTGCAAAGGAAGATATTTCAAGGAAGATAGAAATTGCTAATAGTTTTGATATTGATGTTTTGATTGTTGGTCGTGGAGGCGGAAGTATTGAGGATTTATGGGCCTTTAATGAGGAACTAGTGGCAAGGGCTATTTATAATTCGCGGGTTCCTACAATTAGTGCAGTTGGACACGAGATTGATTTTACGATAGCTGACTTTGTAGCGGATCTAAGGGCTCCGACACCTACGGCGGCAGCAGAACTTGCAGTGCCTAATAAAGTGGAAGTTATGAGTTACCTAGATAATATGAGGGGGAAACTTGGGTCATTTATTTTGAACTTAATTTCCCAGAAGAGAAAAGAGATTAATAATTTACGGAATAGTTATGTTTTGGTAAAGCCGAGTTACATTTATGAGATAAAGGAACAGAATTTGGATAATCTTATTGATAGGCTTAATAATAGTATGAATAGTATTGTGGAGATTAATAGGGTAAGGCTTTTTAAATCGGTTAGTAGTTATATTTTGAGTAATCCGGAGACGATTTTTAAGTATAAGAGAATTGGCTTAGAGAATATGATTAATAAGCTTGAGGTTTTAAATCCGCTTAATACACTAAAAAGAGGATACTCCATTGTAAAAATGGATGGAAAAGTTATCTCTGATGCTAGTGTGGTTAAAAGAGATAGCGAAATTGATGTGCAATTTAAAAATGGAGTTGTAAAAAGTAAAGTTATAGAAATAGAGGTGGAATAGAATATGAAAGGTAGTTTTGAAGAGAATATTAAGAATTTAGAGGGGATTGTTAAGGAACTTGAAAGTGGGGATGTTAGCCTTGATGATGCTATTAATAAGTACACGGAGGCTATGAAAATTGCTAAGGGATGCAGTGATAAGCTTAATGAGGTGAGTGAGAGTGTTAATAAGATTTTATCAGAGAATGGTGAACTAGAGAATTTTAGTGTAGATGAAAGTAAAGAGTAATATCTTTATTTTTTTTATTATAATGTGCATTTTATGTATTGACTTTAAGAGAGGATGGTAGTATAATTATAAATGTAGTGCATTATATAAATTGACAAGATGGGGGAGTAGTAAAGGAGGAGGTTATTTTGATGGATCCAATGGTGCCTAGGGATACAAATGAGTTAAGAGAAAAGATTTTGTTTGTATTAGATGTTACAATTAGGATACTTATAATTGTTTGCCTAATTGTAATGATTGCTATGATTATTAAAGGGAAGATTTTGTAGGTCTTTTCTTTTATATGTAAAAAGGTAAAAAATAGTTTTCGGAAAAAGGGAAAATGTGATTTTTACATATTGAAATATACGGAAAAATGTGATAAAATTAGTTTAGGAGGAATATTTATGAAACGCTTAAAAAGAAAGATTGATGATTATTTGATAGAATGGAAACAAAATTCCGATAGATTGCCACTGATTGTAAAGGGAGCTAGGCAAATAGGAAAAACTAATGCAATTAGGTATTTTGGAGAAAATAATTACAAGGTTTTTATTGAAATAAATTTTGTATTAAATCCTGAGTTTAAATCTATTTTTGATAAGTCATTTAATGTTGATGAAGTGATTAAGGAAATAACATTACGACGTCCGGAGCTAGAAATAATACCTAATGAAACTTTGATGTTTTTTGATGAGATGCAAGACTGTCCAAGTGTAGCTACATCTTTGAAAGCATTTAGAGAGGATGGAAGGTATGATGTAATATGTTCAGGCTCACTTATGGGGATTAATTACAAAAAAATAGAATCAAACAGTGTAGGAAATAAAGAAGATTACACTCTTCGTTCTATGGATTTTGAGGAATTTTTATGGGCTAAGGGTTATAAAGATGAAGTAATTAATGAGATGTTAGAATGTATGGTGGAACTTAGGCCGTTATCTAAAACTATGTATGATGTAATGCTTGAGAATTTTAAAGAATATATGGTTATTGGTGGTATGCCAGCAATAGTAAGTAAATTTATAGAAAATAAGAATTATAGTGGAATATTAAAAATGCAACAACAGATTTTACTTGATTATGAAGAAGATATTACTAAGTATGCTGGAGGACTTGACCAAAGTAAAATTCTTACGGTATATAAAAATATTCCTGTATTTCTTGGTAATGAAAATAAAAAGTTTCAAATTACAAAAATACAGGATGGGGCAAGAAACAGAGAGTATATTGGAGTTTTGAACTGGCTTGATAGAGCTGGAATTGTTAATATAAGTTATGCTTTGGATGATGTTTGCCTTCCTTTGAAAGGTAATTATAATCCTAATAATTATAGAATATATTTTGGAGATACTGGTCTTCTTATTGGCTCTCTTGATGAGGAGGCTCAGGAAGATTTACGGAAAAATCAAAATTTTAATACTTACAAAGGTGCGGTATATGAAAATGTTGTTGCGGATATGTTAGTAAAACAGGGGTATAATTTGTACTTTTATAAGAGTGAGAAGGGTACTGTTGAAATGGATTTCTTTATTAGAGATATAAATTCACTTGTGCCTATAGAAGTAAAGGCTAATGATAATCGGGCTGTATCATTAAATAATCTTACCAATAGCAATAAGTACAAGGATATTAAATATGGTATAAAACTTTGTAATAAGAATATTGGATTTAATGGTAAGTTTTATACATTTCCATATTTTATGGGATTTTTGTTAAAAAGATATATGAAACAGGTGAAGTATTAGAGGTTTAATTAAAGTATTACGTTTTTTTAAATTCTGACCCCCGATAGGGTACATTTTTTAAAAAACTACAAATAATTAGTTGCCATATTTAAAATATTGTGATATTATAGTTATGGCTTTTCAGAAATAGCACGCATATTAACAAGGATAGCCTAGTGCCTTATTGGTGGTTACTTTGAGTGAGGTATGCGGAAGAAAAAACAAAAGGAGGAATGAAAATGTCAGTAGTTGCAATGAACTATTTATTAGAAGCTGGTGTTCAATTCGGACATCAAACTAAAAGATGGAATCCTAAAATGAAAGAATATATCTACTCAACAAGAGATGATATTTACATTATGGATTTACAAAAAACTGTTGCTAAATTAGAAGAAGCTTATGAGGCTTTAAACAAAATTGTTGCCGAAGGTGGAAAGGTACTTTATGTTGGTACTAAGAAACAAGCGGGAGAAGTATGCCGTGAAGAGGCTACAAGAACAGGTATGTATTATATGACAGAAAGATGGTTAGGAGGTACATTAACAAACTTCAGAACTATCAGAAGAAGAGTTAATCGTTTAGCTCAAATCGAAGAAATGGAAAAAAATGGTACATTTGATAAATTACCTAAGAAAGAAGTAGTTGGTCTTAAAAAAGAATATGATAAGTTAAATAAAAACTTATGTGGTATCAGAGAAATGGAAAGACTTCCTAAGGCTATTATTATAGTAGATTCTACTAAGGAATATAATGCAATTAGAGAAGCTAATAAACTTGGTATCCCTGTATTTGGATTAATAGATACTAACTGCGATCCAGATGGAATTGATTATGTAATACCTGGAAACGATGATGCTGTTAAGAGTGTAAAGGTAGTTATTGGTTCTTTAACTAATGCTATTGCTGAAGCTGTTGGAGCAGAAATCATAGATTATGTAACAGAAGATGAAAAGAAAATGCCTAGATTTCTTGAAAAGAAAGTTAAAGAGGAAGAAACAGTAGTTAAAGAAAAGCCAAGTCATAATGAAAAAAAGGAAACTAAAATTGACTTAACAATACTTACTGTATCAGAACTTAAAGAACTTGCTAAGAAAAAAGAAGTTAAAGGTTATTCAAAAATGAAAAAAG
>USTO01000025.1 GCA_900557675.1 uncultured Mollicutes bacterium | reverse complement strand
TTGCAACGACTTACTTTTGCGAAAAAAGTTTGAAATAACTTTCCTACTCGCACCATTTAAGATTATTATCCCTTAGCATATAAGGGTTTTTATTATATAAAAAGAAAGGAAAAAACTATGAACCAAGATATCAAGATTGAAACACCCCATCAAAATTTCAAAATGCGTGTAGCAGCCATTATCAAAAAAAACAATAAAATACTATTTACCAAGATGAACAACAACGATTTTTACTGCCTCCCAGGTGGCTATGCCTCTCTCGGTGAAACCACTAAGGAGGCCCTCGAACGAGAATTACAAGAAGAAATAGGAGAGTTAATAAAAGTAGAAACCTATCAAGGCCTTATCGAAAACTTTTTCCAAAATAACAAACACAAAAACATTCACGAATTATCCTTCTATTATGAAGCCTCATCTCAAAACCTTCCCGATGAAAACTTTACCCACACAGAAATAGATCACGGCTTCGAAATAACACAGAACCTCTTTTGGCTTGAAATAGAAAAACTAGATAACTATAACATAAAACCCCAAGAACTAATACCATTCTTAAAAACAAACAAACCCCTAAATCATATCATCATAAACAAAACCAAAGACACCTAAGTCTTTTTCCTTTTACCAGTTCAATTTCTTATAAAGAACCAATCCCCTTATGTACCCCCCTTAGGGCCCAAAAAAAAGAAAAAATTAACCAAAATTACCCTTTCGTTTGTATCCAAAATATGCTATAATGAAAAAAGAACAAAGCAGGTGATACAATGAATTACATAATAGGCAAAGTAACCCATATAATCTTCCGAAACGAAATAAGTGGCTATACCGTAGGCGTCCTAAAAATCAAAGAAACAGACCTTTCGGTGACCAATACAACCCTAAATTTTGTTGGAAGTTTTCCCCAAATCAAAGAAAAAGAAACACATAAGTTTATTGGCGAATATAATAACCATACCAAATACGGAAAACAATTTGTTGTCGAAACTACCGAAAACATCCTTCCCACTCAAAAAGATGAACTAGTCGAATACCTATCCAGTGACATTTTCCCTATCGGCATCAAAACCGCTCAAAAAATAGTAGAAAGATTTACCTCCGAAACCATAGAAACAATCAAAAATGACCCCGATGCCCTAACCCAAATAAAAGGAATAAGCCTCGCTAAAGCCAAGAAAATCCACGAAAAAATGCTCCAATACGACGCCACAAATCAAATCGCCCTAGATCTTGGCAAACTCGGCTTCACCACCACGGAAACATTTACAATAATTAAACACTATGACACCCGTGCCCTCGAAAAAGTGAACGAAAACATCTACGAAGTCGGCGAAAAACTCGAACTCCCTTTCAATACCATTGACCAAATCGCTCTACAAGGCCTAAAAATCGAAGCCACCGACCCAAGACGCATCCAAAGCACCATTACTCATATAATATCCGAAATGACCTTTAATACCGGAGACACTTACGTATCCCTAGAAGACCTAATAAAAAATCTCCTCCTCACCATACCCACATTAAACGAAGATGACATAGAATACAATCTCCTTTATCTCGAAAAAAAACAAAAAATAAACATCAAAGAAAAAGAAATACAACTAAAAAAATTCTATGAGGCCGAAAAAAATATAAGTAGTAGAGTAGCCCATCTCATAAACCAAAAAACCAAACCCCAAAAAAACATAAATACCCAAATAAACTATCTAGAAATAAAAAACAAAATAACTTATGATACTAGCCAAAAAGATGCCATATTAGGAGCCCTCAATAACAATATAATAATCATAACTGGCGGCCCTGGAACCGGAAAAACCACCATCGTCAAAGCCATAATATATCTCCTAAAAGAACTATACAAAGCAAGTAACGATGAAATCGCTCTCCTCGCTCCCACAGGCCGTGCCAGTAAAAGACTAACCGAAAGTACCAACCTTCCTGCCCAAACAATCCATAGATACCTAGGTTGGGATAAAGACACCGGCCACTTCGAAGCCAATATCAATAATCCCAATAAAGAAAAATACATAATAGTAGACGAATCCAGTATGATAGACACCATCCTCCTCTCATCCCTTTTTGACGGAACAAAAAAAGACGCCAAATACATATTCGTAGGCGACCACCACCAACTCCCTAGCGTAGGTGAAGGCCAAATCCTAAGAGACCTAATCGCTTCCCAAACAATAAAAGTCGTAAAACTAAACTGTCTCTATCGACAAAACGAAGGATCCTATATAATCGATTTAGCTGACGAAATACGAAACAAAAACCTAAACCCCCATTTTACAACCATAAAAGACGATTACAACTTCATCGAATGCCCATCCGACTATATCTCCGGTGTCATAACAACAGTAATCCAAAAAGCCCTAAGTAAAGGCTTCAAAAAAGAAGATATCCAAATCCTTGCCCCAATGTATAAAACCATTTGCGGTATCGATAACCTAAATAAACAAACCCAATCAATAATGAATCCACCAAGTCCCCACAAAAACGAAGTAACCACCGGTGATATAACCTACCGCGAAGGCGATAGAATCCTCCAACTAGTAAACGACTCCGATAAAAACATCTATAACGGTGATCTCGGTTATATAAAAACAATCCATAAAACCACCAAAACCACCGAAATAACCATAGACTACGATGGAAATACCATAACATATACACCCAAAGACTATCCCAACTTCACACACGGATACGCCATTTCTATTCATAAATCCCAAGGCGGAGAATTCCCCATAGTCATAATCCCATTCAGTAAATCCTTCAAAAGAATGCTCTATAACAAACTAGTCTATACCGCCGTAACCAGAGCCAAAAAAACACTCATTCTCGTCGGAGACAAAGAAGCCTTCATTTATGGCGTAAATAACAATTACGGAAATCGCAAAACAAACCTAAAAGAACAATTAAAAAGTATAAAAAAATAAAAACAAACCATACTAAAAACGGTACCAAAAGTACCAGTCATAGACTCTAAAAGGGGTGATAATGTGAATGCAAAAACCAGTATGGCTATGGTTGCCCTTGGAGTAGGGGGAACTCTACTATATCAAAATGTCAAAAACGGAAATGTAAAAAAATGGGTAAGAAATATGAATAAAGCCAAAACCAAAGCCATCGAAGACTTAGAAGATATGATGTAATAAAAGTAAGCCAATCAAGGCTTACTTTTATTACACCTTAACCATCTGTATAAAAAATAACTTTCAATAACAAAATAAAAAGAAAGGAGAAAATATGGCACGAAATAAAGTAGAAATAAGCAATCTAAACACATCAAATATAAAAGTATTAACTGATGAAGAGACCAAAAACCTCTTCCAAAAAATCAAAGAAGGTGACCCATTTGCCCGTGAGGATCTCATAAATGGCAACCTCAAACTAGTACTAAGCTGTCTCAAAAAATTCTATGGGAAAGTAGATAACCTTGATGACCTCTTCCAAGTAGGTTGCCTCGGCCTCGTCAAAGCCATTGACAATTTCAACACCAATTACGATGTAAAACTCTCAACTTATGCCTGTCCAATGATTTGTGGCGAAATAAAACGCTACCTTCGCGATAACTCCTCCCTAAGAATTTCCCGCAGTCTCAAAGATATCGCTTACAAGGCCCTAAAACTAAAAAATGAACACATCCTCACCACTGGCAAAGAGATGCCTGACAAAGACATAGCAGCAGCCCTTGATGTTACCGAATACGAAGTCACAAGTGCCCTTGAGGCCCTACGGGAACCCGTTAGTATGTATGAACCAATATACAACGACGGCGGGGACACTATCTATCTTTACGATCAACTAAAAGAAAAAGAAAAAGACTACGATCTCGATTATCACCTTGCTCTAAATAAAGCAATGGATAAACTAAAAGATAGAGAAATCCATATCCTAAATGAAAGATATATAGTAGGCAAAACCCAAATGGAACTTGCTAGCGAACTAGGAATATCCCAAGCCCAAATATCAAGAATAGAAAATAATTCCATAAAAGTCCTAAGAAAGAATATAAAGTAATATACTTAAATAGGTGATACTATGTACTTATCAGAAATCCAGAAAAAAGAAATAATAAATATCGATACTGGCAAAAAAATAGGCACTATTATAGATGTGATAGTAAGTGAAGATGGCCAAATAAAATCCCTTCTTCTCGAAGAAAAAACTCGCAAAAAATTTTCCATTAAAGAAGAATACGAAGTAAAATGGAATCAAATAATAAAAATAGGGGATGATATAATCCTCATCGGTCCTTCTACATATAATAAAAAAGAAAATTTTGGAATATAAATATATCTTTTAAAGAAAAAACTTTTCTTTCTTCAATTTCTTTAATCCAATATCCAAGAATAAATATTTAATAATAATACCCAACATCAATGCCTAACAATAATAATCAAAATTAAATATCAAAAAAAGTTATAAAAGGTAGTATATGATACAAGTTCCATTTCGAATATAAACAATATAAAAAGCAATAATATGTATAAAAAAAATAAAAACTAAGTCATAAACAATTTTCAATTAATAACTAGGTCTTATTGAAGTTTTTCAAGTATGAAAGCCCAAAAAATAAAACCTAGTTTTTTTGACTATCTTCAAAAAAATATACGCACTATTTTTCAATAATATAAATGTATAAAAAAAATCACTATTTTTCTTCCAATATCTTACTATTCCTTATATTATCTATGCTAATTCCATTATTAAAAATATAACCAAATAATATAGATGTATGATATTATCTATTGTATTAAAATTAAGTATTATAAATATCAAAAAAATAACAAAAAAACACTTGACACAATTAATAATAGTGTGATAAAATGCAAATGAACTTGACCGGCAACTTCAAAAAAAATAAACCATTATAGGGGGTGATAAAAATGTATAAAGCATACAAATTTAGATTATATCCAACTAACAATCAAAAAAATACAATAAATCAAACATTCGGTAATTTACGTTTCATATATAACTATTATGCAAACAAAATTACAATCCAAGGTTATAAATCAGTCTATAACAATTACAATGATTGCGAAAAAGAATTACTACATAAGTATCCATTTCTAGAACAAACAGAAAAAAATCTTATTAAAAAGGTTCTTTATAGATTAGACGATAACCATAAAAAAAATCAATATAAGGGAATAAGTACTATAAAATACAAAAGCAAGTATGAAAAAAATAGCTATACAATTCCTGCATCCTATACTTATAATAAAGATTTAAAAGTCAAAAAATGTAATATAATTCCAAATTTGCCCAATCAAACTCTTGAATTACCACAAATTGGTTCTCTAAAAATACGAGGCTATAAGAATAAACTCAAAGTAATTGGTGAAATAAAAAATGTTACCATTACCAGAGAACAAACAGGTAAATATTATATCATCATTCTTTGCAACATCCCAAATTTCCCAAAAGTAAACCCAAACACCATTATCGGCCTTGATATAGGTATAAAAAAACTAGTAACAACCTCAGACGGCCTAGTATATACCAATAATAAATATATAAATCAATATGAAACCAAAATAAAAAGAGAACAATACAAACTCTCTAAGAAACAAAAAGGCAGTAAAAATTATTATAAAAATATAAATAGATTAAATATTCTTTATGCCAAACTCAGAAATGCCCGAAAATATACAACTCACAAAATAACTAAGGAAATAACCGATAATTATGATATCATAGTTACAGAAACTTTAACCACAAAGAAAATGATAATGAACAAAGATAGTAACCTATCAAAGAATATAACAGATGCAACATTCAGTGAAATAATAAGAGAACTAGAATATAAATCCAAAGAAAAAGGTAAATATCTCTATAAAATAAAAGCATATTACCCATCAAGCCAATTATGTAGCATTTGTGAAAACAGAGCCAAAGAGTATAAAGACTTAAATAAAAGAGTGTATGAATGCAGTTATTGTCAAAATACTCTTGATAGAGATATTAATGCTAGCATTAATATAATGTTTGAGGGACTAAAACTCTATTTAAAAGACCAGTTCCCATAATTAATAATATAAAATATGTACGGTAGCACCTATCGGAATTTATGTCTGTGGACGAAATTATAAATAATTTCTATGAAGCAGAAAATCCATATAGCTATTTAGTCATTCAATACTTCTTATTAACACCCTTATAGGGAATTTTCAAAAAATATTCAAAAACCCTTTTATCAATATTTAAAATATGATACAATAAACATATAGATAAAGATAGTGAGGGAGAAAAATGAATAATAATGTACAAACCAACACCCCTAACCAAGGGAATATTGTTAATATGGATAAGCCCAAAGTAGTACCAATAGTAGAGGAAAAAAATAAGACTTTTACTTATAAAGCCAGAGGTAAGGCAGGTAAAGTAATTAATGACACAGTAGAAGCAAGTTCTTTAGAAGATGCCAAAAACTATTTGCTGTCAAACGGTTTTCAAATAATCAAAATCAAAGAAGATAAATTAGCTAGCACCGTCAGAATAGGTGGTACGTCTAAACCAATGAAAACCGGAGAATTAGTTTTCTTCTTAACTCAACTTTCAACTTATATTAAGTCCGGCATCCCATTAACAGATGCAATGGCTATACTAAGTAGACAAACAAAGAAGAAAAATACCCAAAAAGTATTCTCTAAAATAGTGTATGAACTAAATAAGGGGGTACCATTTAGTAAATGCCTTGCTAATGAAGGGAAAGTCTTCCCTAAAATGCTAATAAACATGGCCCAAACAAGTGAGCTTACCGGAAATTTAACAGAGGTATTAGATGAAATGGCCGAATACTATAAGAGAAAAGATACAAATAGGAAGCAGATTATCAGTGCTTTAACATACCCAACGGTAATACTAATATTTGCCGTCTGTATTCTGGCCTTCGTTATTATGTATATCGTTCCTGAATTTACAGATATGTATGGGCAATTAAACAGTGAATTACCAAAATTAACCAAAGCTGTAGTTGCATTTAGTGACTTCGTTGTGGCATATAAATTCATAATACTTTTTGGTATAATTGCAGTTGTACTATTTCTAAATGTAATGTATAAAAATATAACATCATTTCGCTACGCGGTTCAATATACTCTTATGCACATACCAGTTATAAAAGAAATCATAATATATAATGAACTAGTAATATTTACCTCAACTTTTGCATCACTTTTAAAATATGACGTCTTTATAACTGATAGTATGGAGATACTAGGAAAAGTAAGCAATAATGAAATATATAAAAAGATGATAAAAAATGCTGTTTTAAATCTAAGTAATGGAGCTGGTCTTGCTCCAGCCTTTAAAGGCCAATGGGCATTCCCCGTTCCAGCCTATGAGATGTTATTAACAGGAGAAAAAACCGGTAAACTCGGCCCTATGATGGAACACGTATCCAAATATTATAGTGAAGAACAAACAAATATTATAACAAGATTAAAAAGCCTAATTGAACCAATTATGATAATACTTCTTGCTATAATAGTTGGAGTAATACTTTTAGCTGTCGTTCTTCCAATGTTTAGTATATATAAGGAAATGGTGTAAACTATGGACATAGTATTTATAATAATATACTTCATTTTTGGAGCCATTATGGCATCATTTTTCCACGTTGTAGCAACTAGACTCTCAACTGGACAATCAATAATATCTCCACCATCTCACTGTACTTATTGTAATCATAAATTATCCTGGTATGAACTAATCCCAATCGTATCCTATATTTCCTTTAAAGGAAAATGCCACCATTGCCATCATCGTCTTCCCGTAAGTTATCTTCTTGTTGAAATAATAACAGGTATCCTGTATGCTGTGAATTATCATGTTTTTGGACTTACCTTACAAGGAATAATATCTCTAATTTTTATATCAACTTTAATCACAGTAATAATAAGTGATATAGAGTATATGATAATATTAGATGAAGTACTAATAACGGGAGTAATTCTAATAATAATAACGATGATATTTTCCATAGGACTATTTCCTACCTTTGAACACATCGGTTATGGTTGTTTATCATTTTTAACAATGTACGCTGTTAAATTAGTAGGTGACGCACTCTTTAAAAAAGAATCACTTGGTGGCGGAGATATAAAACTAATGTTTCTCTTTGGACTTGTTTTAGGATACCCAATAGCCGTATTAACAATCTTTCTTGCAACATTCATAGCATTTCCCATTGCAATATACGTTCTATTTAGTAGTAAGGATAATCTTATCCCCTTCGGTCCCTTTCTATGTATGTCAGCAATTTTAATGAATATATCAGGAGTTACTTTCACAGAAATAATAAATTTTATCATCCAAATTTGACAAAACCGTGAAAATATGGTATAATTAATGTACATTTGGTTGATACAAAATATATAAGGGGGGATTATATATGAAAAATTATGTAATGGAGTATCTAAATGAAAACGAATTCAGAAAGAAAGAAAGAGCAGTAAAAAAATACAATATGCTTGCTTATAAGAAACTAATATTCGAATATTATCCATCACTCCGTGAAGGAGAATTTAAAGGAGTAATAGTATCAAAAAACACCAAAGAAAAAATAGATAAATATGAATTAAAGTTACCAACAGATGTAATGTTCTCAAAAGTACACGGAGATATCGTTCTTCACTATTCTGTATATAAAAATCAAAAAATAGTTATGCTAGATACAATAACTCCAGAAGAAATATTAAACGAAGGACACCAAAAAGAGTTAACAACTTATAAAGGTGTAATGGTATCAAAATCACACGCTGATAAAGATATGTTTAAAATAAATCTTCTAAACATGATGGAAAAGTAGGGTAACTTTAGTTATTCTATTTTTTATGAAAAAAATAAAAAGAAAGAAGTGTTAAAATGACTATAAAAGAAAATGATCGTGAATTTCAAAATCTAATTTCTGAACTTATAGATAGTGAAGAATTCAAAAGATTAGAAGAATGTCGTCATCACGGTATTTCAAGAATGCTTCACTCTAAAAGAGTAGCATACTTCTCATACAAAATAGCCAAAAAACTAAAATTAGATTACCAAAGTGTCGCTCGTGGCGGTCTTCTTCACGATTACTTCATAGATATAAACGCAACTTCAAAAGAAAAGCATCGCAACATCTTTATTCATCCTAAAACTGCACTTAACAATTCAACAAAGTTATTTAACCTAAATGATACAGAAAAAGATATAATACTATCCCATATGTTTCCACTTATGCCTGTATACGTACCCAAGTATTTAGAAAGTTGGCTCGTATCTATGGTTGATAAAATAGTAGCTACTTATGAGTTTGGTATGACATTTTTCTGTCATTACAAATACGTA
>USTO01000024.1 GCA_900557675.1 uncultured Mollicutes bacterium | reverse complement strand
TTTTCTCTTAAAGTAATAATAACATCCTTAAGCTTCCCTTTTCTCTCAACAGTTAAAGTAATTTTATCTCCAACCTCATGTTTAAATAACTCATACCTAAAATAAGCCATATCATCAGTACTTTTATTATCAAGCTTAATAACTATATCTCCTCTTTCAAGCTTACCATCCGAAGAAGATCTCTTTTCAACACTTTCAACTACAACACCCTTTTCTAGTTTAGTATTAATCACCTTATCAAGATTATAATGCTTAACCGCCGCAGTATTACTTAAATTAATCATAGAAATACCGAGATAAGGTCTTTTCAAAGACTTATCCTTTTCAAAAGTCTTAACATAAGACATAATATCTTCGATAGGAATAGCAAATCCCATTCCTTCAACCTCATTCTTAACAAGTTTAAGAGAATTCATACCAATAACTTCACCACTAGCATTACAAAGTGGGCCACCACTATTACCAGGATTCATCGCAGCATCAGTCTGCAAAAGTCTCATAACATAATCATCAGCACCACCACTTACAGAAACCGTAACCAATCTATCCTTACCAGATAAAATACCACGAGTAACAGTGCCACGATACTCATCTCCAACCGGAGAACCAACAGTAAAAACAGTATCCCCTAAAATAGCCTTAGCACTAGAACCAATCTTAGCAACCTGCTTTACAGAAGAAGACGAAACACTAATAACAGCAATATCTAAATACTCATCTCCACCAACAAAAGTCGCATCTAAACTCTTATCATCAGATAAAACAACCTTAAGAGAAGAATTATTCGCAACAACATGATAATTAGTAAGAATATAAGCCTTTCCAGAATCTTTTTTATAAACAAAACCCGTACCAGTCACATGAACCTTTTTATCTTTATAATTCTCAATATATACAGTAGCATCATATATATTACTAATTCCCTGTCCTATTGCACTATCAGAAACATTAGAAGAAACACTCTTACTAGAAAAACCACCAAGACAAGAAACAACAAATATAGTAAGTAAAACCCCAAAAACAAACACAATTATATACTTATAATTTTTTCTAAAGAACCCAGGAGAATCATCAAGCTTAACCTCCTCATACGTAGAAGCAGGAATCTCCTTAACCTCAGTAACCTTAGCATCAACAGAATCTTTATCAATAGAATCTTTCATCAAAACAACTCCTTCTTAGTAATATTTTTAATTTGATCCCAATCATCTGGAAATCCCATCTTATCAAGAACCTTATTTATAGGAATAGTCCTCAAATTAAACTCCAAATTCTTAAGAGCATCATCAATCTCAATAACCAAATCATTAATCTCATTATCTTTAAGCATAGTCTTCAAAATGATAAGAAGAGCAAACAAATCATTCTTTCCATATATATATTCATTATCCATCATAGGTATCTTAAGTTTCCTGTGATAAACAGAATCCTCAATAAACTTCTGAGTCCTATTCTCAAAAACAATATCCTCATGAGCACATAAATTACGATAATTAGACAAAATACTTAAATTAGTCAAAAAAGAATGCAAATCCATATCATACAAATCAATAATATCATACTGATCTTCCTTCTTAAGAACAGAAAAAAGTTCCACAACAATACCAAAAGATAAAACCTTAACAAGCACCCATAAAGGAATATAACCATAATTAAGAACATAATGACGAGTCGCAGAATGTTGAGTAGCATTAGTTTTAATTTGCCTCTTCATCTTACCAATAACATCACTAACCTGTCTCTTATACTCAAAAGAAGTATTAAAATTAGAATGCTTCAAATACTCATGTTCACGATAACCATACTTCTTAGAAAGCTGATAAGAAATAATAGACTTAATATTATTCTCAATAATCAAAATATTCTTAAACAAAATATTTCTAAGACGCCTATCAAATAAAAATAAACTATAAACCTCTTCAAACTTAGTACCACTAATATACCTAGAATGATCACTAGACTTCATAAATAAATGACGATAACCATTCAAAAAGAAATAATTCTCCCTAAGAAGAACCTCCTCAGCATACTTCTCATCATCTATAACCAAGCCCTTTTCCCTTAAAATCTTAATCTGTTCATCCAAAGACTTAAATATTTTATTTCCCATAAGATCACCTACTATAAAAGTATATCATAAAACAAAACCAAAAAAAAGATATTCAAAACGAATATCTTATCTCTTACTAAATTGTGGTGCTCTTCTTGCCTTTTTAAGACCTGGTTTCTTACGTTCTTTAACTCTAGAATCACGAGTAACAAGACCAGCTCTCTTCAAAATCTTTCTAAAACTAGTTTCACTATCAGGATCACTAGCACTATCATATTCTAAAAGTGCTCTAACAATACCTAATCTAATAGCACCAGCTTGTCCAGAAAAACCTCCACCTTTAACAGTAGCATCAACATCAAACTTTTCATCAGTATTAGTAAGTTCAAGAGGTTGTACCAAATCCATAACTAAAGTCTTAAATGGAAAATATTCATAAACATCTTGACCATTTACAAAAATTTTTCCAGTACCCTTAACTAATTTAACCTTAGCAATACTAGACTTTCTCTTACCAGTTCCATAATAACTTGTATTTTCTTTTTTTGCCATAATTAACCTCCTTATTTAACATCAAGCACTTCAGGCTTTTGAGCCATATGTGGATGATTTTCTCCTTCATAAACAAATAATTTCTTAAACATAGATCTACCTAATCTATTATGAGGAAGCATTCCCTTAACAGCTCTTTCTACCATTTCAACAGGATATCTTTCCACCATTTCTCTAGCAGTACGAACTCTAAGTCCTCCAGCATAACCAGAGTGATTATAATAAAGCTTCTTATCTAACTTATTACCAGTCAAATTAACCTTTTCAGCATTTATTATAATAACATAATCACCACAATCAATATGTGGAGTATAAGTTGCCTTATTCTTTCCTCTTAAAATATGAGCAACCTTACTAGCCAAACGTCCTAAAGTAACATCAGTAGCATCAATTACATACCAATTACGTTCAACAGTTTCCTTTTTTTGCATATAACTTTTCATAAAAATCTTCCTTTCTTATCTTTATAGGATTTCCCAAGTCCTATAAAATGGGCTATATAAGAAAAATGTACCGACTAAAATTATACTAAAAACTATATCAAAAGTCAATAAATTAGAAGTACTTTTTATACATTTTCTCATAAAAAACAAAAAACTATCGCCTTCTAACCAAATTACCATCAAAAGACCTATCACTAAAAGTCCTCTTAAGATAATCATTAACACCAGAAACATTCTTAAAACAAGAACTAAACACATCATTAACCCTATCATAACCATAATCAAAATCATATTCACACAAAGACTTCTTCTTCTCAATATAACAAGAATTATTCTTAAACATAAATCCAATAACATCATCACTTATAAACTCATCCAAAGTATAAGAAGAATTAGAAACAAAACGAGAAACACAATCACAAAGGCCCATAAAATCCCCAGAAAGCCTATCAAAATAACGATTAATACTATTATCAAAAACAAAATTCTTCTCCAACATATCCTTAGTAAAAGCCTTCCTACTAGATCTTTGAAACAAAGAAAAACCAACAAGTGAAGCAGTAGAAATAGCAACAATTCTTTGAATAGAACTAGAATCATAACCAATAATTTCCTCTGAAGCCAAAAGTGCTAAAACAGAACCAGCACAAGCCTTCAAAGTATTAATACCAGAAGATAACAAAAACTTACCAACATAACTCTTATTATCAATCATATTATCACACAAAGACTCTATCTCACCATAAACCTCACAAATATCATTCAAAATATCTAAAATTTCTCTTTGACATAACAAAGAATACTTATCATCATAAAAACTATTCACAAAAACGCCTCATTTCCTAACCTTACTCCTATCACCAGAATAATGAGAATAAAAAACATCTAAACAAGAATCAAGACCATTTTCACCAAACAAATCATCAAACATAAAAATAACACTATCATAATCAAAATCATCCAAAAAAACACCCTCTTCCTTCTTAGAAGCAATATAATTAGAATTCCTATCAAAAATATCCTTAATATAAGAAATATCAGTATTACCAGTCAAACTAACATAATCAGCATACGATACATTAAAAAGATTTAAAATATCAGTTAACATCTCCTCAGTAAAATCAAAACTACTAGAAATATCCTCCTTAGAAAAAGACATATTATCATACTGTGTATTATTATCAAGTTGAAACAAACGAAATCCAACATACGTAGCAATCGTAGCAAGAAAAACACTTTGTAAAAAAGGCACAGAAACATCAAGAATAAGTTCAGAAACCTTCATGAAAACAGCACTTGAAACCATAGACTTAAAAAGATTCTTAAAAGTATTACCCCTATAATACTTATCAACACTAAGCTGATATGCATAATTATCAAAAGATTCCTTAGCATAAGGATAAAAACATAACATCTCATTGAAATAATCAAGAATCTCCCTCTGGGCCTTTAAACACTCAACACTACTAACAAATCTATTCAAACAAACATCTCTATTATCTAAACAATCCATAAACAAATCACCTCTTACAAAAACTAATCACTATTATAACACCGAAAAAAGAAAAAGCAATCAATAAATCACTTTCTCCAAATATAAACCGCATCCAGAAACACACTTCAAATTACCAGTTCTAGACTTATTATTAAGAACCTCTTTCAAAAAAGACGCATTCCTCTTACCTAAACCAATATCTATCAAAATAGCAACAATATTCCTAATCATTTTTCTAAGAAAACCATCTCCACAAAAAGTAATCTTTAAAACACCATGTGAAACATCAAAATCAATACTATATATAGTCCTAACACAATTATCCTTATTCTTTTCATCAGTACAAAAAGATCTAAAATCATGCTTTCCTAAAAGACACAAAGAAGCACTTTTCATCAAAGAAACATCAAGCTCCTCACAAAGCTGATAAACATAATTACGAGAAACTGGAGAAAACTCCCCCATATTTATATAATAACTATATATCTTACTCTTAACATCATATCTTGCATGAAACTCATCAGAAACCTTTTCCAAAGAAAAAACATGAATCTCCCCTTCAAAACAATTATTCAAATACTTCTTAAGATTATATTCTTTGACATCAATATCTAAATCAAAATGAGCACACTGACAAAGAGCATGAACACCCTTATCAGTACGCCCAGAAGCACATAAATTAACCATACTACCATTAAGAGATAGCAAAGCATCCTCTATAACACCCTGAACAGTCTTTAAACCAATTTGCCTTTGAAAACCATAAAAACAAGAGCCATCATAAGAAAACTTAATAAAATATCTCATTTCTTTCTCCTTTGAATCTTATAAGTAACCCTAAGAAGACTCTTAATAGATAAAAACCTACTAAAAAACAACCCCATCCTAACACTAAAACCAGGTACAATAACAGTCTTACCAGATCTCAAAAACTTATCAACAGCATATCTAGCAACATAACCAGATGATAAAGAAGAAACAGTAAACTTAACACCAGCTACATTATTAAAATTAGTCTTAACAGGACCGGGACACAAAACTCCAATCTTAACATTAGATTTATTACGACGAAGTTCCTCAGAAATAGCAAGAGTAAAAGAAGTAACATAACTCTTAGTAGCATAATAAGTACTCATAAGAGGCCCACCACGAAGTAAACCAGCACTACTAGCAACATTCAATATACATCCCTTATTCCTCTTAACCATATCCTTAAGAAACATACGTGTTAAAATATGAACAGCCCTCACATTAACATCAATCATCTTAAGCTCAGTAAGCAAATCACAAGAATTATAATCCCCAAAAAGACCAAAACCAGCATTATTAATAAGAACATCAATATTCTCACTCCTAGTAACCATATAAAGATCTTTAACCTTCTTCTCATCAGCAAGATCAATAATAATAATCTTAACCTTAGTCTTCAAAGAAGATTGTAACTGTTCAAGAGATTCCTTATTCCTGCCACACAAAATAAGATCAAAACCACATTCACTAAGATATATAGCCATATCTTTTCCTATACCAGATGAAGCTCCAGTAATAAGTGCCTTCATAATCACCAACTCCACTTCTATTATAACAAAAATACATAGTAAATCAAGAAACAAGATAATATTCTTCAAAAGAAGAAAAATCTTTGTTATAATAAACTTATAAAATAAGGAAGTGATACAAATGAACAATAACTCTTTAATATCAAATATTCAAAACAAATATAATCTACGAAAAGCCAAAAAAATAGCAGAAACAATAAATAACTCAAAAAACACAAACATAATAACCACAATTCCAGAAAACATAAAAATTATAATTCTAGAAAATAACTTATTAACATCATCGCAAAAGAACTATGAACTCATAGAAAGTCTAAACATCCAAGACACAAAAATAAACATGATTCAAAAATATATTGATATTGAAAATTTAAACAATGAAAAAATTCAAGAATTATCAGAAAACATAAAATACACAATTCTAAAAGATGAACTAATAAAAGACAAATCCGTAGCATACAACCTAATAAATAACTTAAAAGACGAATCAAATCAAAATGAAATGCTAGAAAAATATACAAACATTAATTATGAAACCACACTAAAAGACATACTATCTATCCCAGAAAACTTAAGAGTAAAAGCCTTAAAAGAAAAACTAGACTATATTGCATCTATAACACCACAACTACTAGACACATTCCAAGACGAAGAAATATACACCCTATTTCAAAATAACAAACAATTTCTTGAATACTATAGTAAAATACACTATGACTTATATGAAAATAAGTATCGGATCAGAGATATAAGTACTACCCCATGTTATGCAATTTATAACAGAATTACAAATATAAAAAATAATGACATAAAAGAAAAAATAAAAAACCTAGTTAATATAGAAAATTTAGAAAACGAAATAGATAATGCAATCTTAAAAGATGAAACAAAATGCATAAAAATAATAGATAAAACAAATAACTTTTCATTTATAACAGATAACATGAAAAAAGAAAAAGTTATAGAAAATTTACCTATATATGACACATATGAATTTATAAATAAAATTCTTCCACTATACAACAATCTATCAAAAGATGCACAAAAAACATACAGAAACTTTATAATAACAGATGAAAAAATAAATAATTTTATGAATGAAAATATAGAAATACCACCAACCATAGTAAAAGACTACCTAAATAACGATAAATACGATCAAAAACTTCTAAAAAAACTATTTATAGTAAGCACACTATCAAATGAAGAAAAGAATAACTATGGCATATATGATAGATATAACGTAAACCCTACAAGAATACAATTATTTACATTAATGAATGACAATGATAAAAAAGAAGTATTAACTAATGAAAACTATATAACGAACACAGGACAACCAGACATATTTTATAACAAATTTAAATTAGCAGAACAACTAAAAGATGATTACCTAGATATGATTCAAAAAATTTATTAATCATACAATAATTGGTCAACTCCACCAAAAAGTATTACAGAAGAATTTTCAAAATATTTTAAAGAACTATCTGAAGACAAAAAACTAGAAATAATCCAAGCCATTTATAGTAAAAACAAAGAAGAAAAAATGATTATGTTTGAAAATTGCTTACAAGACATAGAAAATACTGACACAATAATAAAAGCATTAAAATTAGATTTATACGACCACTACAACAAAGAAAAAAGAGAAAACAACCAAGAAAAATATAAAAATGAACAAAATGTAATAACAAACCTAATAAGTAAATTTGAAAACACTGATAAATTATTACAAAACACTGACTTAAACAAAATACAAGCACCAAACATTCTATACACGTTAACCAAAGCATCAAAAGAAGTAAGAACACAAATAATAAATAACAATAACATTAATCCAAACATAATAAATATTTGTAAAAACGAATATGAAAATCTCATATTCTTAACACAAAACTTAGAAAATAAAAAAGAGCTAATCACAGCATATGAAAAACTATTAAAAGAAAATCCAGAAAACATAAAAAAGAAAATGATTTACCTAAAAGACTTACAAAAAAGTAATAACAAAGCCATAATAACCACTTCATTGGAACTACTAGATAACAACATCTTACAAGCATTCGGAGGCATAGACGGAATGGAAAAAATACTAAAATACCCCAAAACTCAAGAAAAAATTCTAGAAATAAAAAACATTGATAAACAATATAAAAATAATGGTTACCAAAAAGGAACATTAGACTTAATAGAAATAGTAAACAACTATTTAAAAGATAATCTAGAAAACCCAGATTACAGTTTAAACGAAATACTAGAAGAACAAACAGAACAATCACTTAGACAATTAACTGAATATATAAATACCAAAGATACTCTAACAGAAGAAGAAATTGCCAACATATATAACATACTTAGTTCAAATGGAAATATAAAATATACCACCATAACACCTGAAAATTATCAAAAAGAACTAAATAGAATGTTTGAAAGAGCCCTAAATAATAACAATGAAACCATAAAAAATGCCTATCTCCAAACATACTATAGTCTAAACTATAATGAAGCACAAAAAAGAGTATCAGAATATGAATTATACATAAATAACCTTCTTCCTACTGAAGAAAATATCCCCAAAATAAACTACATAAACTCATTAAAAAACATAATAAATTCCAACGAAGAAATACTAAAAATAGCCTATCAAAAATCAAAACAAGAACAAAAATTAAATAGAATTGATATGGACATAATCGAAGAAGATATAAAATTAAACCTAGCCCAAGAATACAGTAAAACACTATTTAATCCAAAAAACAAAAGTACAAATACTACTATAACATATAATGGAACAAATATCCCTATATATGACTCAGGAGATAATTTCAACATGTTAGTATCAGTATTAGACGCCTATGGCGGAGGAAATGGTAATTATGAAGACTATTTCAAACAATGGAATACAACAGAAAACGCTGGTAATCAAAGAATATGTACAAGTTACATAGGAAACAACAATCTAGCATTAGTAAAAAGACATAACTGTATCATCATGGGATTTGATAACATTGAAAACAGAGCAATAGTAAACATGGCCCCATATGATCTACAGTCAGATAACAATCGTTTTGTAACAAAAACCTACAAAAGCGCAAAATATATGAAACCCAGCGAATTAATAAAAACAACAAGAAGATATAGTGAATTAGATATAGAAAGAACAACCTCATCTGGAAATAAAAGAAATCCAAGCTATATAATAAGTTTTGCAAGTTCAAAAGAAGAAATAGAAGAAAACCAATTAAAAGCAGCACAACAATTTAACATCCCAATAGTCATGATAAATCAAGACAGAATACATCAAAACGAACTACAAAAAATAACAAACATGATAAATGAATTCATAGAAACAAAAAACACAAAACTAATTCCTCATATAATAGAAGATTTCATTTTGCCT
>USTO01000023.1 GCA_900557675.1 uncultured Mollicutes bacterium | reverse complement strand
ATCTCATAAGAAAGACCCATCTTACCAACTCTAAGAGTAAACATACCCTTTAAAGACTTAACATAAGGCTTTTTAGCATCAGCATAAACCTTTACCCATACCGAATCCCCCTCCTTAAGTTGATTCTTTGCTCTAATATTCATTACAAAAGAATCCGTATGAGTACTAGCATAAATAATACCATTACTCTTACTAGCATTACAAATAGCATTATCTGAACACTCATATCTAATATCATAAGAAATATCACTACTAGCTCCAACCTTATTATTCTTATAACTATTCATATTAATCAAAATAGCATAATTATCAGCACCTGACCAATAATCAATCTCCTGATTAGAAAGACCATCATGAAGTTTATCACTATTAAAATAAAAACTCTTTGTTCCCAAATAAAAGTCTCTAACCTCATTATACACAAACCTACCAAAAGTCTTACCAACAAGTAAAAAAACAAGAATAAAAACTAAAGAAAGAAAAGTAACCTTTTTAATCCCCGCTTTTTTCTTATAACGCTTACTCTTTTTTCTCATTCTTACCCCTTTTTTTCTTTCTCTTTCTCTTTTTCTTAGGTTTAAAATAACCAAACAATAATCTTATTTCATATAAAAGAAGTACAAACATAGGTAAAACAATAATAAATAGAAAGCCCCATTTACTCTCTAAAACATCAAGTACATAACCAACTTTACTATACCTATGACTATCACTCATTTTACCAATCACATACTCTTGTGATAAATACTTACCATTATCAAGTTCAAAAGTAGTTTCCTTATCCGTGATTTTTTCCATACCACGTACGTTTGCCTCTTTAATATCAGTTACCCTATCATAAGTATCATAATATAAAATAAGATCCCCTTCATTAAAATTACTACTCTTCTCTAAAACCAATAAATCCCCCTTTTTAGAGTTTTTAAATTCTCCATCTTTCTTAACCACAAACAATACCTTTTTAGAAAATTCTGTTACATTATAGTCGTTAAAATTAAGTAAACAAGACGTAACAAAAGAACTAATAACAATATAAATAACCACTAAAGCACCCCAAAAAAACCTTTTCATTTAACATCCTCCCTACTACTTTAAACCAATTATAACACATTTTATATCCATAAACAAGAAAAAATAAAAAATAAAGTCTCAACTATACTTCATTATCACAAATAATTACTATCACCCACAAAAAAAGTATGTCTAAAATTTGACATACTCTCCTGTATTATATACCTTACCATCTATTTCTAAGTAAATAGAATAACTGCCCTTAAGACCATCAGCATTAATATATCTAGTTATACTAATACCATTTTCCGTTTCTTCTTCTGTAAACACATCAAGGCAAAGGGCTGTATAAGGCTTCTTACTAATTTTAATATTATAATAATTAGAAACAAAATTAGTATATAGAATAACCTTAACATCTTCATCTTTCTTAAACTTACCACTAAATGCAAGCCTATCTACTTCCTTAGTAAACGATATATTATGTTTTTTGTACTCACTATCAGGTTTTTCACCCTCAATCCTTTTTAACTTTTTATCTGAAACCACAGTTTTACCAAGACTACCAACTCTTACAGCTTTACTATCATCCCAAATAAATCCATCATAAATATTCATTTTTTCGACTCTATAATTATTAGTAGGAAATACTATTTCAAATATAACTTTATCATCCTTAACTTCCACCGTATCAGACTTAAGAAGAACATTTCCACCACTAAGTCCAGCAGGTTGATTAGAAGGCTTACCATCAGCATTAACAATACCACCTGAATGAACAATATAATGACCCTTATCTAAATAATCAACATCAGATATATATGGAGAATAGAAACTACTTCCCCTCTCTTTACCATACTCATAAACCTGCTCGATAGTCATCTTTTCCGTATCAATCTTATACATAACACCACGTGAATAACTATTTTCCGCATCCACATAACTATCCTTAATCTTGCTCTTATTATTACCATTATCGAAAATAAACACATATCCCTCTGGCGTAATCATTGCTGCGTGCTGACTCCATTGCCATTCAAAATCAGGCCCTACGGGAGTGAAGAAATATTTTTGATACTCACTACTCCACTCTGTCTTATCACCAATAATCCAATTAAGTTTACCACTATTATAATCAATATTAATAACCGCATCTTGATGTCTTCCCGATAAAGTAATTGAATTAGTCTTCTCATCATACCATACAGAATTATTATGGAACCAATCGTAGCTAGTCCAGTTCTCACTCTTACCATCTTCCATATTAAGAATTTTCTTCAAATCAAAAGTCTTAACAATAGCACCTGTAGTCTTATCAACTTCTACAATAACATCCTCAACCGTTCCATCAGCATTACCAAAATCATCGCTAGCAACTAACAAGTTACCATTAGGAAGTTCATAATAATCATGATGATATCCTCCCGCTAAAGAATACTCCTTATAAATCTTACCAAACATATCAATCTCATATAATCCCGTCATATAATAAGGAGAATACATAAGTCTTTCTGTACTAACAAGCATTCTTCCATTTTTAAGTCTTGTATTATCCCATAACGCATAATTAGTTAGATACCACCTAACATCACCATTAATATCATAAGCAGCAGAATATCCCTTAGCTGATGGTGTAAAGAAATAAAAATCATTATCAAGTTCCTCTCTAATACCATTAACACTAGTAGGAAGAACAAAATCATCAGGAAGACTATCCGTTTCAATAATAATACTCTTCTTTACATCACCATATTCAATAGTAACAATATTATCATAACCAGCATACAAACCATAAATAGCAAGATAATGTTCTTTACTATTTGGAAAAGTGTAAGAAAGACCCGTCTTATCATCCTTACCTTGAATACTAACCTTAACCTCCGTACTCTCCTTTGTTTCAAACATAACCATAGCTGTAAGTGGAGATGCCTTATAAGGGTCAATTACCACTTTAGGATTATCAATTGTATACCCCTTAGCATTTAAATCATCATTATACCCCTCTTGAAGACTAATTAAACTCTCATTTTCTTTAACTAACTTATCATTTCTATCATATTCATTAAAATAAACAAATACAAGTATTCCTGCAAGAAGAAGAAGCAATATAATAATAAGTTTAATTTCTTTTTTTCTTTCCATACAACACCTCTTTCATTAACAATTCTACCTAACAATCACTAAAAAAGCAATAACTAGGAAGTTGAATTAACTAAACCACAAGTTGAACATATCATTTTCTACAGTAAAACCCTTGCAGTTTTTCAAAAACTGTAAAGATTACCTTACTATTTATCACAGGAAGACAATTTTAGAGGTATATCGTGATAAACAACATCATCCTTATTAGTACCCGTTCCTATCCTAATATACAAATTATCATTATCATAATCTTTGCACATACCAACATAGTTATCAGTATTAAATTTAACACCCTTTAAATAATCAACCAAAGTAATATCATTACCCTCATAATGATTACTATCAATTAAATGAAATCCTGTCCCATTTTTCTCATAAAGATTACACTCTATATAACTATACATCTTATCAATGGCCTCTCCACAATACTCAATTTCTGACAACATTATAGCACTCTTCTTTTTATTATAACTAATACTACCATTAACTATAAAACTATCGCAAGAAGAAGAAATAGTTTTGAAAGTAAAATCACCACTTCCACTATTAAGAGTAACCAAAATAAGAAGAATAATAGCTATAATAAATAAGCCCAAATAAATAAATTTAATATCAATCTTCCTCTTAACTTCACTCTTCCCGTCCATAATACTCTCTATACTAACATTATAATCACTAGCGATCTTTCTAAGCAAACTAATATCTGGCAAGTTTTTTCCATTCTCCCATTTACTAACTGCTTGATAAGTAACTCCATACTTCTCCGCAAACTGCTTCTGCGTAAGCCCATTCCGCTTCCTGATATCCCTAATAAAACTACCAACTTTTTCTTGATCCAAAGTACCACCTCCTTAAGTAGTCTACATATATTATAGCACATCTCTCTAAAATTTTTATATGAAAATGACCCTATCGGGAGTAAAAACACAAAAAAGTTAACTATAAAAATAAGTTAACCAAATATACATCTATTAATCAATAAAAAACAAACAAATAACAACTATGAATTTCTATTAAAAAACAACTTTCCATTAAATATCCGCCTCAAAAGACACCAAACCAAATATGCAAAAATACATTCTAAAGCAAAAAGAAATAACCCAATCTCCATTGCTACACCTATTCCCATCATCGATAAAGAAAAGTCAAACGGAATATTATAAAGATCACAAAAGTATAGGCCATATTGATAATTAATTCCCAATAAAGCCACCCCTAAAATAACAATCCCAAAATTAATAACATCTTTAATAAATTTATTACATTTCATATATATCATATCCTCCTCAAATTCATATAAATACTATTATACACCAAAATATCGTTTATTTGTATAATTTTTAAATATTTTATTATTTAATGGGAAAATTATAAGCGGTGATAATTGTGTTTTATGAAAGATTATTAGACATTAGAATAGAAGCTGACTTACGACAAATCGATATGGCTAAAATATTAAAAGTAAGTCAGTCTAACTATTCTAGGTGGGAAAGTGGACAAGAATTTATACCACTACGTAAACTAAATATACTATGCAATCATTTTAACATAAGTATGGATTACGTTGCTGGAATATCACGACACAACAAACCCACGAAAAAATGTGAAATTGACAAAAAAGTCATTGGAAAAAGACTAAAAGAGTTTAGAAAGCAGTACAATATAACTCAAGTACAATTAGCAAATTATCTAAACACAACCCAATCCACTATAAGTGCCTATGAAAGTGGCAAAACAATGCTATTAACCGCTTTTGCTTTACAAATAATAGCCAAGTATAATATATCATTAGATTGGCTTTGTGGAAGAAAATAAAAATAAATGTATAAATTACCTCCTATATATGTTACAATATTAAAGGAGGAATTTTTATGATATTAAACATTTTACTATTAATACTAGGATTTATATTTTTAATAAAAGGTGCTGACATTTTTGTCGACGGATCTTCAAGTACCGCCCAAAACTTCAAAGTACCAAAAATGCTAATCGGTTTAACCATTGTTGCCTTCGGTACTTCCGCTCCCGAATTTGCCGTTTCAATGAGTGCCCTTGCTCATCATAACTCAGATATGGTACTAGGAAACGTAATTGGAAGTTGTATTTTAAACATACTCCTTATACTAGGAGTAGCAGCCCTTATAAAACCAATAAAACTAAAAGATAGTACCATCAAGAAAGAATTACCCCTAACAATACTAATATCAGCATTACTAGTAGTGCTTATGCTAGATGTATCTCTTGCTGGCGACCCCATAAATCGCATAACAAGATTAGATTCCATTGTAATGCTACTCTTTTTCACTGTCTTTATATATTACCTAGTCACTCTTGCCAAATCAAAAAAAGATAAAGAAGATGAAAAGGCGCCATTCGGGCTTGGTAAATCAATAATCTTTATCATACTAGGCCTAGCTTGCATAATAATAGGAAGTGACCTCGTAGTAAATAACGCATCAAGTATTGCCAAAACATTAGGACTTAGTGAAAGAGTAATATCACTAACAATCGTAGCCTTTGGTACTTCTCTTCCCGAATTAGTAACCACGATAGTATCATCTAAAAAAGGAGAACAAGACCTACTTGTCGGTAATATTATAGGAAGTAATATATTCAATATATGTGTAGTACTAGGATTGCCAATACTAATATACGGAACAATCCCTACAGGAGCATTTAACAACCTAGACCTAATTATGTTAGTAGCATCAGCAATAATGCTTCTAGTATTTTCCAAAACCAATAAAACAATTACCAAAAGTAACGGTATTATAATGTTAGTAGCCTTTGCTATATATTATACCCTAGTATTTATAGTGTAACAGAGATTGTCTCTGTTTTTTTATAAATTAATATCTATATTTATACATTTACATCAACTTTCACTAATCATTTAAATCAAATATATACCACAAAATGCACCCGATGCACCTAGAAATGCACCTAGAAACTCAAAAATCCACCCAATACCCACAAAAAAAGAACAGCCCCATAGCCATTCTTTCTTCCCTATTCATTCTCCATCTCTCGTAAAATATTCGGAAGAATTTGTTTCTTTCTCGAAAGCACTCCATCAAGAAAATATCCCTCACAAAGATTCTCTCCATAAATATTCTTAAGAATATCATAACCACCATCACTATAATAAACATAACTACCATTCTTAATAAAGTCCGTTACATATAAAGCAATAAACACATATCCCCCAAGATCACTCTCCCTGTTCAAAAGCTCAATATAACCATCCCTATCCTCTTCAATATCCTCAATATTAGTAGTAAGAATATTACCAAGCCCAATCTTATCATCATTAACCGGATAAGTCTTAAAGTCCATATACAAAACCTCTTCCTTAGTCTTACCCTTTAAACTAGTACCAGCCTTAAGCATATCCATACCATACTTCTCATAATCAACACCACAAATAAGACTAAGTTCCTTAACAACTTTCCTATCAATATCAGTAGTAGTAGGACTAGTAAGAATAAGCGTATCCGACAAAATACCCGATAACATCATTCCCGCAATATCCTTAGGAATAGCAATACCACTTTCCCTATACATACCAAAAATAATCGTATTCGTACTACCAACCGGCATATTCCTAAAAATAATAGGACTCTTTGTACTCATTGGAGAAATATTATGATGATCCACAATCTCAATAATATCCGCTTCATCCAAACCAATAGCACTCTGTTCTAAAGAATTATGGTCAACCAAAATAACCTTCTTCCTCTTACTAAACTCAATATCCGAAAACCTAATAATACCAAGATACTGTCCCTTCTTATTAAGAACCGGATAATAACTATACCTCGTCTTATCAGCAAGAGCCACAAAATCAGATAAATCATCATAATCGTGAACACATAAAACATCATTACCACTCATAATCGTACTAACACTATTACAAAAATCAAAAACCTTAATAGTTTCAAGCGTCCCCATATCCGTTCCAATAATATTAACCCCATTCTTACGAGAAAGTTCAAGATGTTCCTCTTTCATATCAAAACCACCCGTTAAAACAATAAGCTTAACCTTACTTAAAATAGCATACTCAATAATACTATACCTATTACCAACAATTAAAACATCATCTTGACTAAGTCTAATCTCATCTAAAAACGTACTACTCCTATATCCCGCCGTAATAACATTACCACAAATATCCTCATCAAATCTAAGAATTTCCTTACCACCAAGAGTATTAATAATATTATTATACTTCGCATCAACTACATTCCTCTTACCACTAATACACTCACTAGCAATATCCTTCATATTAATAATACCAACAATATGCTTCTTATCATCAATAACCGGCACCTTACTAATTTCCGCTTTCTCCATCTTTTTATACGCATCCATAATACTATTAGTAATCCTAATACTATGATTCTTTGTATATTCCAAATCCTTAATCTTAATCTTCACATCATTAATAAACATCGGCTCCGGCACACCAAAATAATCAAGAGCATACTTACTCTCCCTATTAACACTACTCAAAACAACAGGCACTGCATCAACGCCTAGTTTTCTCTTCAAATACGCTAGACTAATCGCCGCCCCAACGCTATCAGTGTCTGGACTTCTATGTCCAAATACATAAACTTTTTCCATTTTTTCACTTCCTTTTTTGGGCCCTATCGGGGGCAAATACTTAAAATATTATACCACTATTTATAAAAATATGCATTATTTTATCTTTAATTTAATTAAATAATCCCTAATTTAAGTATATTATATACTTAAAAAGATTAACTATAATATAAATAGTTAATCTAATGTATGTATTATTTAGATATAATATAGGGATCAGAGGAAGTACCTGTACCAGATGTAATGACTACGTCTTTATCTAGGTAGAAGACGGGTCTAACAATACCAAGAAGATCTCCGTGATCATACGCCCAAATATTTCCCGAAGCATCCATACCATATAGATAAGTATTATTATCAATTGTATTTATTACCCATACCTGACTTTCCGACAAAGAAGAAATTGTCCACTCTGTATTTGTACTACTTAGCCAATTATTGGAATTACAACTATATGTATTACTTTTAATATTTTCCTCAGTCGTACATTTTGTACCCGAAGTATAACCATAATCACTTGCGTACATTAATCCTACCGTTCCATTCCAATATGTTGCACCTCCACTAATTGTAACATTACTTCGCTCTCTTATATATATATCATTTACATATTCATCACTGGTTGTATGTGAGCCTAAATAATACATACTATTTTTATTAATGTACCTCTTAGCGTCATTACTTAAACCAATTGTTTTGAAATTGATACTTATTTTATTCGTATTATTTGCACCTTTATTATAATAATATGCCATTGAATTTTGCAACCATACATTATTAAGTAGCCGCATTAACGTACTACCATTACTTATTCCAAAATTATCAGCAGACCATATACTGCTGCACGGTGTCGGTAAATAATCTGGAACACTAATAATCGGAGTTACCAATGTACTATCCTCATCATCTGTATCCCAGCTAAAACGGATTGCTGTTCCATCTGTTAAATATGTTGATTTTATAACTTTTAACAAATTAACACCTGAGTTTTCTTCGTAGATACTACCAATTATTCTATATAAATGTCTATCTTCACAAGTACCAGTGCTGTTATCTAAACATACATAATTATTAGGGCTTGCTCCATAATATCTATAATCATCTATTTCTTCTATTACTTTACCTGTTGCACTACTTTCAGCTGGTATTGCATCGTGATGTACTTTATATACTCCACTTCCACTATCTCCCGTTGTTCCATCATCTAAACTCATAATATAATCAGAAGCTGTTACCTTCTTAGGTATAACAACTTGCCCACTATTAAGTGTTAACTCTCCTCCCTTAACATATCCTGCTACTGTTCCTACTTTAACAGTAACAGTATTACTACTAGTATTAGTTACTACTATATTTAAAGTAATATTACCATTATTATTTACTATACCCGTACTATTTCCTGTACTTTTAGAAGTATATTCTATCTTATAACCATCAGGTTTAGTACTAGGACTTACCATTTCATAATATACACTATAACTTATCTTAGCATTATTAGGGTTACCTAGTACTATATCATAGTACCTAGTTTCCCCACTATCCACAGTTATCTGTTTAATACTACTATTACCTATCTTAAAAGTATATTCTAAATCAGTAGTACTAGGTACTTCCTCTACCACGCTCGTATCATAAGCGAATGTCCTATATAAACTAAATGTTAAAAAAGCCCCAAATATTATAAATACTATTACTATTAACTTCTTCATATCCACCAACCTACCTTTTTTCTTTATATACAAAAAAGACTATAA
>USTO01000022.1 GCA_900557675.1 uncultured Mollicutes bacterium | reverse complement strand
CACCAGTTTCCCAGTCTACACCCTTAGCAGGGGCGCCTCTTCAGCCTCTTGAGTATGTCTCCAAAAACGCTTACATACTAATTTTAACCCAAATTAAAGCGTTTGTCAATCCCTTTTTACAAAGTTTTACTATCTTTTCGCCATCCACTGTTCAAAAGTCTCCCCACTATCATAAATTTCCTTAGCATAAACCTTACCAACGTACCTATAATGCCAAGGTTCGTACATATAACCAGTAATATATTCCTTATCCTTAGGATATCTCAAAATAAACCCATACTTATAAGAATTACTAATAAGCCAAGAATATTCCATCTCTCCATCCTCAATATAAGAAAAAGTACCATTCAAAATATCAACCGCAAGCCCCGTCTGATGTTCACTATATCCCGCTCTTGCCGAATAAGTCTCAGCCTTATCAAACCCATCCATTAATACATACCTATTATACAAATTATTCTGATAGTCATAACTCCTATAACCACTACCAATAAAAATATTAACTCCCTCTTTCTTAGCATCATCAGCCATAACCTTAAAAGCCTCATAACTATCACTTCTCATATACTGATTTTTAACACCATAACTAAGACTAACACTAACAAGACCTTCAGGAACAAAACCACTATCAAGCTTATGATACTTATTAACATACACTAAAATATCATTCGGATTATTAACATCCATTACATTCGTATAATAATCATTATCAAGACCAATATTAACAAAAGTAACATTATCAATAAGCCCATTTTCCGGATGCATATTAGCATAATTAATATACCTCTCCAAATAACCACTAATATAATACTTACAATTCATAATCCTACTAAAATTCTCATTATACTTACTACTAAGAAGATATTCAATATCCTTACTACTACCAACCCTATAAAACAAATTAATATCCCCATCACTATATCCATTATCCAGAAAAAAATTAACCTCTTTATTAAAATTATCCCTCTTAACATAACTAATATTAAGATAATCATCAAGGTAAACACCCTTATACAAATTATTACTAATAGCCCTCTCTAAAGTATCCGAATACCCATTAACACTCTTTGCCAAATTCCTATCCGTAATATAATTGGCACTCCCCTTTGAGTATCCAATCCCCTCCAAGTAAAATTCACTAAGTTTACCACTATTATAAACATAAATATATCCGCCCGTAATGCCAATAAGGACCAAAAGCAAAATAAAACATTTCCTAATACTCATATTCTTCATAATATCACCAACCATATAACTATTATACACCAAAAAAGCAAATAAAATATACAATTATGTTGAAAAAATAAAAAAAGTCCTGTATAATGAAAGCGGTGATAAAAATGTTAAAAGTTGAACACGTAACCAAAAAATACGGAACCCTAACCGCTGTAAATGATCTAAGCTTTACAGTTGAAGATGGAGAAATATTTGGACTTTTGGGCCTAAACGGGGCCGGTAAAACTACCACTTTTCGTATGATTCTAGGCCTCATCGATGACTATCAAGGCCAAATAACTATGGACTGTAAAAAGATAGACTATAATGTGACTGATAAAATCGGCTTCTTAACTGAGGAACGAAGCCTTCTTACCAAATTAACCGTTATAGAACAAATAAAACTATATGGAGTTCTAAAAGGAATGAAAGAAGAAACAATCGAAAAAGAATTAGATAAACTTCTAAGTAAATTTGGAATTACCGAATATAAAACCAAAAAAATAAAAGAACTATCCAAAGGAAATCAACAAAAAGTACAATTCATATCAGCAATAATCCATAAGCCCAAACTACTCATATTAGATGAACCATTTTCCGGTTTAGATCCCATAAACGTCGAACTATTTAAAAAAATAATCCTCGAACTACAAAAAGAAGGAACCAGCATAATATTCTCTTCCCATCGAATGGAACACGTCGAACTATTTTGCGAAAAACTAGTCGTTCTTGTCAAAGGAAAAAGTGTTCTTGAAGGATATCTAAAAGATATCAAATCCTCTTATAAGAAGAAAAATATCATTGTAAAAGGCGATATAAATAAGGAAGAATTAGAAAAAGAAGCAGGCGTTGTAAGTATAACTAAGGAAAAAGATACTTACCAAATCAAAATCAAAGACGATAGCTATGTAAGTAAAATATTCCAAAAAATTGCCAAATATCCCAATATAACGGCCTTCAATGTCGAAGACGCTTCCCTTAATGAAATATTTATCGAGAAAGTAGGTGAAGTGTATGAAAAATAAACTAAAATATCTAATCAAAATGTCCCTTGATAAAAAAATTAAAACCAAGTGGTTTATAGTAGCCAATGTCATCTTCTTCATAGCTATTGCCGGCCTTGTAAATATAGACAATGTAGTAAAATTCTTTGGTGGCGATTTTGAAGAAACAACACATATAATGGTCCTTGATGAAGTTGGTGTATATGATACCTTTAGTGCAACCTATAAAAATGCCAGCAAATACATAGAAAATCTATCAAACACGAAAATAGAAAAATATACCAAAACCAAAAAAGACGGCGAAAAAGAAGTCGAAGAAGACAATGACAAAATACTACTTGTCTTAGATAAAGACAAAAACAACTATCTCAAAGTCGATTTAATAAGTTATAACGGTGTTGATGCCTTAACCGAAACCGCCATAACAAGTACATTAAATGAAGTAAAAGGTTCCCTAGTACTAGATAAATACAATACATCTCCAAAACTATTAGAAGAATTAAACACCAAAGTCGATGTAAATAAAGTAAGATTAGATAAAAAAGACACCGATAAATATACCGAACAAATAACAGGAGTAGTATTTCCTCTTATAATATTACCATTCTTTATGTTAAGTATGTTCTTAGTAGGTATGATAGGGGCTGAAGTAAATGAGGAGAAAACCAGCAAAAGTATGGAAATCATAATATCAAACGTATCTCCAAAAGTTCACTTTTTCTCCAAGGTAATAGCCGGAAACCTCTTTGTTCTTATTCAAGGAGTATTACTCGTATTCTACGCCCTTGTTGGATTAGTAATAAGAATGCTTATATCAGGACCAAATCTATTAAGCACTATTCCAAGTGAAGCCAAAGAAATGGTAAATGTCATAACCCAAAGCGGAATAATGAGTAAAATAGGAATAATCCTACCAACAACCCTTATCCTAATGATATTAACCTTTATAGGATATTCACTTCTAGCCGGAATACTCGCATCAATGACTACTAACCAAGAAGATTATCAACAACTCCAAACCCCAATTGTCATAATTTCCCTTGTCGGATACTATATGTCAATGATGGCTTCTGTCTTTGAAGGATCAATCTTCATAAAAGTAGCTTCCTATGTCCCATTCATATCAGCATTACTTTCTCCAGTATTACTATTCCTAGGTCAAATAACATATATAGATGTCTTAATATCCCTCGGATTAATGATACTAGTAATATGGCTATTAATAAAATACGGACTAAGAATATATAAAGTAGGAATACTAAACTACTCATCATCCAACTTGTGGAAAAAAATGTTCAAAGCCGTAAAAAATAAAGATTAAAAATAAATTCCTTGACAATAGTGTCCAAGGACTTTTTACTAATATTATAAGAAATATATACATATATTAATTATGAGGAACAAAATATGAACAAAATTATAAGTAAAATAAGAAGTACCATAAGTAAAACAAACGAAGTAGATACAAAAGATTTCTTTACTCCTCGTGAATTAAAACAATTACAGTATCCTACCCCAAAAGAAGAGAGCAAAATCAAGATAAAAATCGTAATATAACCCTTGCAGTTTTTCAAAAACTGCATAATACGAACTAGATAAGCTCCCCAAAAATAGGCATTTTAAGCCATAATTACCTTGCCAAAAATTTTCAAAATCTCTCTTTCAAAAAAATAAAAAATATAGGAAAAAATGTTTGCATTTTTAAAACAAGTGTGCTATAATATGCTAGGTATGCAGAAAGAAGAGGTAATATTATGGATAACAAAATAAGAAATGTAGCTATCATTGCTCACGTAGACCACGGAAAAACAACGTTTGTCGATAAACTATTACAAAAATCACACACATTTAGAGATAACGAAAACGTTGACGAAAGAGCAATGGACTATAACGATATAGAAAAAGAAAGAGGAATAACAATCCTTGCCAAAACAACAGCAATAAAATATGACGGATATAAAATAAATATATTAGACACCCCAGGTCACGCTGACTTTGGTGGTGAAGTAGAAAGAATAATGAATATGGTTGACGGAGTAATGCTTTTAGTAGATGCTTACGAAGGAACAATGCCTCAAACAAGATTTGTATTAAAAAAAGCCCTTGAAGCTGGCGTAAAACCAATAGTAGTAATAAATAAAGTAGACAAGCCAACTAGTAGAGTAAACGAAGTATTAGATGAAGTATTAGATTTATTCATTGAGCTTGGAGCCGACGATTCACAATTAGATTTCAAAGTATGTTATGTATCAGCTCTAAACGGAACTTGCAGTATGGATCCAGACGTATCTACACAAAGTGAAGACTATGACCAAATATTTAAACTAATAATAGACGAAGTACCAGCTCCTAAGGTAGATCCTAATGCCCCATTAAAGTTTCAACCCGCTCTTTTAGACTATAACGATTATGTGGGACGTATAGGAATAGGACGCATTAAAGACGGAAAAATCAAAGTAAATGAAATGGTATCTTGTGTAAGATTAGATGGAAGTATTAAACAATTTAGAGTTCAAAAACTATTCGGATTTATAGGCCTAAAAAAAGTCGAAATAGAAGAAGCATCTGCCGGTGACATAGTAGCCGTTGCAGGACTTGCCGATATATCAGTAGGGGAGACTATTTGTAACCCTGGTAAGGAAGAAGCCCTTCCAATTCTTAGAATAGATGAACCAACTCTAAAAATGACTTTTATGACAAACAATTCACCATTTGCAGGTCGGGAAGGAAAATTCATAACAGCTTCTAAAATAGAAGAAAGATTAAATAAAGAAACCCAAAAAGATGTAAGCCTCAAAGTAGAAAAAGCCTCAAACGAGTCTTGGACAGTATCTGGCCGTGGTGAACTACACTTAGGTATACTTATAGAAAATATGCGTAGAGAAGGCTTTGAATTACAAATATCAAAACCAGAAGTAATCATAAAAGAAATAGATGGCGTAAAATGTGAACCCTATGAAGCCTTACAAATTGAAGTTCCCGAAGAATCTGTCGGCCCCGTAATAGAAGCCCTAGGATTACGTGGAGCAACTATGGAAAATATGACTAATATAAATAACCTAGTTAGACTAAACTATACCATTCCATCAAGAGGCCTTATCGGTTTCTCTACCGATTTTATGACTATGACAAAAGGATACGGTATTCTAAACCATACATTCAGTGAATTTAAACCAGTTGAAAATATAAATATCGGAGAAAGAAAATTAGGTGTTCTCGTATCAATGGATAACGGAAAAGCTACCGCATACAGTATTGGTAACCTCGAAGATAGAGGAATAATGTTCATTTTACCAGGAACTGAAGTCTACGAAGGAATGATTATAGGAGAATGCAATCGTGAAAATGATCTTGCCGTAAACCCTGTTAAAGGAAAACAACTAACAAACACTCGTGCATCAGGTTCGGATCACACAGTTGTACTAAAAAGACCACGTCAAATTACCCTTGAATATGCCCTTGATTATATAAACAGAGACGAACTCGTAGAAGTAACACCAGAATCCATTCGTCTTAGAAAAGAAGTATTAAATACTGAAGCAAGAAAGAAAGCAGATAGTAGAAGATAATCTCTTTCTTTTTTTAATTTCTATTAAGACCAATATAAATATCAAATCAAAAACTTTTCTAACCCATTTCTCCTAATCTATGGTATAATAAAATTAACAAATAAAAAACAAGTATTAACCCCTAGTAGGGCCAAAAAGAAAAGGTGGTAATAGTATGAAAATAATAGAAGCAAAACAAATTCTCGGATTAGATAAAGGACTCACAACCCTTCCTCTGTTAGAAGAAACCTACTCCAAAATAGAGCATAATAGCGAAATAACCGAAGCCTATGAAACATACAAAAAATACATAACTTCCCTAAGTTACCAAACCGGAGAAGAACTAATAAATAAAATAAGAAAATATATCGAACCCGTCGGAAAAATATCCGATAAAGAAATAAAAAGAATACTATTTAACCAAAACAATCTTTTAAATAGAGTCCTTTTAAGCATAACTAATCCCAGTAAAGAAAAAAGCACCCTTAATCTTTGGGTTGCTTATGACCTTTGCTATACAAAAATAGAAGAAAATACTACCTACATCTTAGACAAAATAATAGATACCTTTATCGAAGAAAACAAGTCCCTAATCAATTCAGATTCCCTTGATCAAAGCCTAAATGCCCTAAGAGAAAAACAATTCACAAGAGTACTAAAAGGCGAAATATCCCTAACAAATCTAGTTATAATAATGACCCTTGAACTAAATAATATCAAACTAACCCTATACACAGAAAAATTAACTGCCATCGAAAAACAAGTAAGAGCATTCGGTCTAAACTCCAAAATCCAATCAGAACTCAAAGAAAAATACCTCGAAAAATACGTAAGAGACCACATAGATAGAAGTGCCGATTACCAAAAAGAACTAAACACAAGCCTTGCTATCATTATAAGTACTTGCGACAACCTAAAAATAATATTTGACTATAAAGGAATAAATAACGAAGTATATGAAGAATATAAAGAGGCCCTATTGGCACATCCATCCATCTCTTCCCTTGAAACATTTTATCAAAAGGCCACATCCAATCTAAACATTGAAGACCTTCCCCTTATAAAATGCCCCAATAAATACTTTGATGAAGTAGTGGAGACAACACTTAAAGTAGGGGACGTTGTCAAAATAAATAGAGCTGCCTTTCGTGTAACCACCAATATCGAAAGAAACAAAAAAAGCCCTAACAATCTTGCTCGTGCTAAGAAAAATATAACCGCCTCTATATCTTCACTAAACCCCAAATATATGCCCGAAAACGATAAACACGCCCCATACTGTGCTATTGATACCATAATAAAACTATATAACCCATCTATCGAAATCACTAAAAAAGGACCAATATATATATTAACCATATATCACGGTGAAACCAAAACTAAAATTCTTGAATTAACATCAAACAACCCCTCTCATCTACTCCTTAGTCTCGATAAACACTACCACGAGGTACCATTAAGCGAAATAGATCAAGAATTTTACCCAACCAGCAACTCAAAACAAAGATAACAGAAAGGATAACAAATGAAACCAAAGATAATAATATGCCCAAACGAAACCAAAAACTATAAATTAAAACACACCACCGACTATACCCAAAATATAAAATACCTAACTCTAAGTGAAGTATATAAAAGTATCTATTTCACTTATGACCAAAAAGCAGTATATCACATAATGAATAAATACCATATCAAATGCGAAGTTGCCCAAATATACCTAAAAAATCTTCACTATATCGAAGATAAAGACTATCAAAATAACAAATTAAATAAACTAGTTGCCATAAAAAAAACACTCGAAGCCGAAAAACTACTAATATACGATAAATACTTCCCAAAACTATTACAAGGAAAAGAAATAATAATAGAAGGCTACCCATATCTAACCGAAGAAGACCATAAACTAATAAATAACTTACAAAAATACACTACAGTAAAAGTAAATGACCCCCAATCCCCAAAATACACTCCAACAACATTATATACATTCAATACCCCCGAAGACGAATTAGCCTTTGTTGCCACAAATATATGCAAACTAATAAAAGAAGGAACACCACTACAAAACATAATAATAACCAACCTTCCCGATAACTATAAAATAAGGATGCAACGCATAATGAACTTTTTCAACATAAAAACAAGTATAACATCAGAAGTAACCCTCTATGATATCCCCGAAGTAAAAAAATATCTACAAACCTTTAATCTATCCGATATAAAAGATACCCTTGTCAAAAGCAAAGTAGTAAATATCCTAAACAATTACACTTGGTCCTCTCCCAAAGAAGTCCAAGAACTCCTTATAAACGATTTCAAAACCACATCATATACTCCCCAAAAATACAAAAATACTATCCAAGTTGTAAACCTAAACACTTACGTTCCCCAAGATGAAGATCACGTATTTCTTCTTTCCTTCAATACCGACAACATCCCCACCATCCATAAAGATGAGGAGTACATAACCGATAATATCGCTTCCAAAGTAGGGAAGAGTACCACTACAAAATTAAATAAATTAGAAAAAGAAGCCACTATAAATAAAATAAAAAGCATCAAAAATCTAATCATAACAAATAAAAAGAAAGACGGAACCACCGAATCATACCCATCCGTTCTCGCCAGTATCCTTTCCTTAGAAACAAAATATCCAAACGAAGACTATACCTATTCAAATACATATAATAACCTAAAACTAGCCAGTAAACTAGACACTTATATAAAATATAGCGAAAAAACAATCGGTCTAATCCCCTTACTATCCCATTATAAAAATATAAACTACCTAACCTATAACAATACATTTACAAAAGTACCATATCATCAAGATAATCTAACCCTTTCATATACTACAGTGGATACATACAATAAGTGTGCTTTCAGATACTACATAAATAATGTCCTCAAGTTAAGCATCTACGAAGACACCTTTATGACCTATATCGGATCCCTTTATCATTACGTACTATCCCAAGCCTTTACCGAAAACTTTGCCTTTGATAAAGAATACGAAGACTATATTCATACCCATCCCCGCACCCTTACAGCCAAAGAACTCCATTTCATAAATAAACTAAAAGATGAGCTAAAATACATCATAAAAATCATAAACAAACAATATACTTATACAACATTTAATAAAGCCCTATACGAGGAAGAAATAACCATTCCCCTTGCCGAAAACGTAACCTTTAAAGGAATAATAGATAAGCTCCTTTATAAAGAAGAAGAGAATGAAACTCTTGTCGCTATCATAGATTACAAAACCGGCAATCTAAAATTAAATCTCAACAATATCATTTACGGCCTTAGCCTTCAACTTCCCGTATACCTATACTTAACCAAACACGGGACCAAATTAAAAAATCCCCTCATCGTCGGCTTCTATCTTCAAAAAATACTCCATAATGAAATTTCCCGTAGTGACAAAAAAACATATCAAGAACTAAAAGAAGAAAGCCTCAAATTAGGAGGATATTCCCTAAATAAAGAAAATATATTAGAAAAATTCGACACAAGCTATAATAATAGTAAGGTAGTAGCCTCTCTAAAAACAACCAATAAAGGCTTCTATCACTATTCCAAAGTATTAAGTGAAGAACAAATAAATAAAATCATAGACATAACTGAACAAAAAATACTTGAAGTCAAAGACAATATCCAAGCCGGTCATTTCCAAATCAATCCCAAAAAAATAGGAAAGAACAATTTAGGATGCGAATATTGCCAGTATAAAGACATCTGTTTTATGCGTCCCGAAGACATAATAAACCTCGAAGAACACACAAATTTAGATTTTTTAGACCAAAACTAAAAAAAATTCAAAAAATTGCTAATTAATACTTGCATTTCTAAAAAAAATATGATATATTTAATTAGCAATGAGCATTTGGACCCTTAGCTCAGTTGGTTAGAGCACGCGGCTCATAACCGTGCGGTC
>USTO01000021.1 GCA_900557675.1 uncultured Mollicutes bacterium | reverse complement strand
ACAGATGGGACTACTAGTAAATTTAGCTGGGACTATAAGGTAAATAATGGAAATAGTAGTTTTGATAATATATGGGCTACTATTACTAGTGGAAATTATAGTAATAGTTTAACAAGTGGAAGTACTTTAATGCAACTCTTAAATAGTGGAGCTTGGTGGAATGGGACAAGTGGTAGTTATTATAATAATAGTACTACGGCCAAAACAGTTAACTTTACTAATTATAAATTAAGTGATAAGGCTAAGAGTTATATAACTACTAGTAGATATTATTTAGGAGGGTATAATAATAATCCCCCAATAACTAATGAAATGTATGGATATGAAAGAGGTACGTTAAGATATAATACGGATAGACCACTTTATTGGGAAGGAATGGTAGGACTTATGTATCCTAGTGATTATGGATATGCGGCAGGAAACACTTGTGTAACTGGGACTACATTATGGGGTTATGATGGAGGATGCTATAAAAAGGATTGGCTCTATATTTCAAATACTTCCCAGTGGCCAATGTCGCTGCATTCGGGCCTCTCCAACCGTGTGCTTTTCGTCGGCCATGCGGGCCAAGTCGGCAACAACGACGGCTACAGTAATTACGCCCTCGCGGTGAGCCCAGTCTTTTATCTAACCTCTTCTACATCTATTACAGACGGTACAGGCACTTCTACTGATCCTTACATCTTATCTTAATACATACATATATTTTATCTACTTACCCCCATAGGGTAATATTAAAGGAGGTATAAAATTGAATAAAAAGTTATTAATTAGTTTAATAGTAATGGGTATTATTGTTATAATTACAGTTGGTGTTACTTATGCTTTCTTTATGGCTAATAATAGTAATACTTTTACAGGTAATAGTGGTAATATAGATATTAATTATGTTAATGGGGGTGTACTTACAGGAGAACTTTATCCTCGTAGTAGTAGGAGTGAGGATGTATATGGTAGTGTTAGTATTGGCCTTAATAAGGATAGCGTTAAGGCTAATGCTAGTATATATATTGATATTGATAATATTGATGAGGCTTTAGCTAGTGATGCTTTAGTATGGGATATGTATTTGAATGATACTTTATATAAGAGTGGTACTTTTAAGGGGGCTATGAGTGGTAGTAGGTTTTACTTAGTAGAGGATTATCCTTTAACTACTAATACTGATGTATTTAAGGTATATATATGGCTTAATGGTAATAAGATAGATAATAGTGTACTTGATAGTAGTATAACTGGTAAACTAAGAGTAGAAGCAAGGGCTACAGCAGAGTTTTAGATATGGTAAAACATACAAGATACATACAAGATGATTGACAGGAATGGGGATATGTTGGTGTTATTCAATTATAAATGATAACCGCCCATCTAAGATGATGGGTGTTTGTAATAGGTACATTTAATTTATACGTTTTGTAGAAATTTTGTGTAAAATAGTTGACATTCTGTTAAAATAATGTATAATATAGTTGTAATTCGATTTTGGAGGTTATATATTTTTCAAAATTGAATATACTAAAAAATGAAGTACATCCTTTGGTAGAGGGTGTTACTCAATCCAATTTTTTAATAATTGTTGATAAACACCCATCTAAGATGATGGGTGCTTTATTTAGTCTTTTGGATTGTTTTTTTGGTCGCCACGATTTATCAAATAGATAATTACGGCTAATACAATTAAGTATTCCAAAATTATTCCTTTCCATTGGACCACCTCCTTCCAGCATCTTGTTAATTAAGCAAGTAATTGAATTTTATTTCAATTGGAAGGAGAAACACCCCTTAGATGTACTTCTTCTTCATTATACTTCATAAGATGTAGTTTGTCAATATAAATGTGCATTTTTTGAATTTATTTTTAAAATGCTAAAAATTTTAAAAAAATGCTTGACAAAATAATAAAATACGATATAATGTAAGTGTAGTTTGATTTTGCAAGTTATATATTTTCAAGGTTAAACTATTAAAAAATGAAGTACATCCTTTGGTAGAGGGTGTTACTCAATCCAATTTTTTAAATTTGAATTGTGAACACCCATCTAAGTTGATGGGTGTTTAATTTTATTGGCTCTTTGGGCCAGAACTGTTCATTCCCATATTTATCAAATAGATAATTATGGTTAATATTATTAAGTATTCCAAAATAATTTATTGAATAACATCTTTATATGTACTTCTTTTTTTTATTAAAGAAATTTCTCAAAAACCCTTGACAAAACACTAAAATAGGTTATAATATTAATTGTTATTTGGTTTTACAACTAACACCCTCTGTAAGACCAAATACATAAGTACACCTTTTCATTAGGTGTTACTTAATCCAATTCATAATACATAATTTAAGCACTCGTCCCCCTCGATGAGTGCTTATCTTCATTTTTAAGCTATATATTATATCTATAATGTCTTTATTTTTATAGATATTTTTATATATATTACCTTAATTATTACTTCTTACCCCCGATAGGGCCTTTTACATTAGTAAAAGTTTTACAAATTATTAAGAATTTAATTACTTTTTTGGGAATATCTGCTATAATATAGTATATAGGACGGTGAGGTGCGATAATGAGAGTTATAATTAGTGCAGGTGGTACAGGTGGTCATATTTATCCAGCAATTAGTATTATTAATAAGATCAAGGCGGAAGAGCCTGATAGTGAGTTTCTCTATATTGGAACCGACAATCGTATGGAAAGTGAGATTATTCCTAAGTTAGGAATAGATTTTCGAGGTATTACGATATATGGTTTTAAGAGGAAACTTACTCTGGATAATTTTAAGACTTTACATTATTTCTTAAAAGCAAGGCGTACTTGTAAGGGGATTATTAGAGAGTTTAATCCGGATATTGTAATTGGATGTGGTGGATATGTGACAGCTCCTGTTATTTGGGCTGGTAAGAAGCTTGGTAAAAAGACTTTTATTCACGAACAGAACTCAGTAGTGGGTTTATCTAATAGGTATCTTACTAAGTATGCAGATAGGATTGGGGTTTGCTTTGAGAGTGTTATGAAGGAGTTTCCTCGTGATAAGGTTGTTCTAACGGGTAATCCTTGTAGTGAGGAGGCTTTGCGGTCCAAGAAGGCTAGCAAGAAGGAGTTTGGTCTTACAGAGGGGAAGAAGCTTATTTTGATTGTTATGGGGTCACTTGGTAGTGGTTCTATTAGTGATATGTTTATTTCTTTCTTAAAGGATTTCGGGGATAAGGACTATGAGGTTTTATTTGTTAGTGGTAAGGGACAGTATGATAAGTTTAGGGATATTGTGCTTCCTTCTAATGTTAAGGTTGTTAGTTTTATTGAGAATCTTCCACGAGTTATGAAGATAGCGGATATTATGGTAACTAGGGCTGGTGCTAGTACGATTAGTGAGATTATGGCTATTGATACGGTTAGTATTTTTATTCCTAGTCCTTATGTTACTAATAATCATCAAGAGATGAATGCTATGGATCTTGTTAATAAGAAAGCGGGAAGAATGATTAGGGAGGCGGATCTTAATAAGGAGACTTTGTTTAATGAAATTGATAGTCTTCTTAATAATAGGAAGGAATATGAAGAGATTAAAAGGAATTTAAGGGAGTATGGTATTAAGGATAGTGGTAGTAGAATATATGAAACGTTAAAGGATTTGATGATGAGTGATAAGAGATTTTTTTAGAAAGCACGATATTAGGTGCGAAGAGAATGTTAATTTAAAGAAGTGTAACACATACAGATTAGATGTTATGTGTGATTATATGGTTTTTCCTAATAGTTATGAGAAGGTAGCTAAGGTTGTTAAGTATTGTAAAGAAAAGGGGATTCGCTTTATGTTTTTGGGCAACGGCTCTAATGTTATATTTAAGTGTAATAGATTTGCTGGTGTTATCATAAGGTTAAGTGAATTTAATGATATTTACGTTGAGGATAATATTGTTATTGCTGGTGGTGGTTGCTCGCTTGTTACATTAGCAGCCCGTACTATTAGTGAGGGTCTTACGGGACTTGAATTTGCGGGAGCTATTCCTGGAGAAGTTGGAGCTAGTATTGCTATGAATGCAGGTGCTTACAATGAGGATATGGCTGGTGTTCTTAGCAAGGTTTTGATTGTTAATGATAAGAATCGTATTGTGGTTTGGGAAGCTGATGGTATTGATTTTTCTTACAGGGATAGTTTCTTTAAGGGAAGTAAGGACTTTTTTGTAGTAGCAGCGGAGTTTACTTTGAAGAAGGGTGACAAGGATAAGATGCACGAAGTTGTTAAGAGAAGAATTATTAAGAGGAGTGAGACTCAACCGTTAGAGTTTCCTTCGGCAGGAAGTGTATTTAGGAATCCTGAGGGATTACACGCTGGCAAGCTTATTGAGGACCTTGGTCTTAAGGGCTTTTCTATTGGTGGTGCGAAGATTTCGGAAAAGCACGCAAACTTTATTATTAATGCTGGGGGGGCAACAGGCGAGGATATTGTGAATTTGATTGAATTTGTTAGGGGTAAGGTTAAGGAGAAGTATGACATTGATTTGATACTTGAACAGGTAATCATTGAATAGGGTGATGATATGGCTAAAAAGGTGGTTAAGAGGGTTAATTGGAAAAGGGTTTCCCTCCTTATTTTGGGACTTCTTTGTCTTTCTTTTGGTATATATTTTTATATAGAGGAGCCTATACATAATATTTATATTATTAATAAGGGGGGAAACTTGTCTGATGAAGTGATACTGAAAGAGTCGGGTCTTAAGGGGTATCCGTCCTTTGTTATGACAAGTAAGGGTGTTATTAAGAAGAGGCTTCTTAGGAATGATTATATTAGGAGTGTAAAGATTGTTAAGACGCTTAATTTTAAGCTTTATATTACGATAGAGGAGTACAGGGTACTTGCTAGTTATGGGGATAATAAGCTTATTTTATCTAATGGTAAGATGACAGAGAATGTTAGTGGTTATACGGAATATCCACGGCTTATTAATGAGGTTGATAGTAGTGTTTGGGATAAGTTTATTAGGAAGTTTAATATGATTGATGAGGATATTCTGTTTAATATATCGGAGATTGAGTATAGTCCTAATGAGGTGGATAAGGAGAGGTTTATTCTCTATATGGATGATAATAATTATGTTTATGTGACATTATCGAAGATTAAGAAGCTTAATAGGTATTTTGATATTTGTGGGCAACTGGGAGAAGCAAGTGGTATTATTTATTTGGATTCTGGTGATTATGTAGAGGTTAAGTCTTGACACTGGGGATAATTTTTTATATAATTTAGGTATAGTATAGACATATTTATTGTATTGCATATATAGCACCTAGTGCTATATATGCAATATGTAATGTTATGGTAGGAGGATATATGAAAAGATTAAATAATAGGGGGCAAACGTTAGTTGAATATGTATTAATTATTTCACTTATTACAGTGGTAGCTATTGGTCTTGTTAAGATATTTGGGGGATATTTAAAGGATGCGGTTACGAAGATGAGCTGTTCTATAATGGATAAGGAATATGTTGAAACTGATAAGGTAGGAGGAGCATACTGCAAAGGGGACGAAAATAAGACTTTTGGTTAGTCCTTTAAGTATGTTTTTCTTTTTTTGTCGGGGAGATATTAACTTTGGTACACCAAAATGATATAATGTATGTATGAAAGTAAATAAAAATGCGTATAAATGTTGGAGGTAAAGGTGATTTTATGGGGAATAAGGATAAACTTATTAGTTTTTTGAGTAGTCATTATGGTTATGTTACGACATCGGAGTTATTAGAACTTAATATATATAAGCCTCAAATTCAAAAGTATATTGATGCGGGTATTATTGAAAAGGTTAGTCACGGACTATATATGAGTACTAGTAATTTTAGGGATGAGTATTATATTTTACAGAAGAGGTATCCGGATGCTATCTTTTCTTATAATACGGCTTTTCATATTTTAAATCTTACAAATAGGGTTCCGATGGAAATTGATATTACGGTGTGCCGAGGTAAGAGAGTTAATGCGGATTGTTTAATTCATTATGTGTCAGAGAATTATTATGGTATTGGTATTATTGAAGTTCTAAGTCCATTTGGTAATCCGATTAAGGTATATAATGCGGAAAGGTCCATTTGTGATATGCTGAGGACAGAGGGGGATATTGATTTAGAACTTCAAAATAGGATACTTAATTATTATTTCTCTAGTAAGGATAAGAATATTGATTTGTTATTTGAGTATGCAAAAAGTTTTAATATATATGAGAAGGTTAAGACGATTGTGGAGGTGACGATGAAATGGTAGGGGTTCTTGAAATAAAAGAAATAGCGAAAAAACTTGAAAGTGAATATAATCTTAATTATTATGAAATATTGCAAAGATATATGTTTGAAAGAATATTGGAAAGAATTTCGATTTCAAATTACAAAGATAATTTTATATTAAAGGGTGGTTTATTACTTTCGGCAATGTTTGGTATTAATAATAGAATGACAAAGGATATGGATGCTACAATTTCGGGAATAGATGTTTCTAAGGAAAATATGTTAAAGGTTTTAAATGAAATCTTGGATATTAAATTAGAAGACAATGTAAAATTTGATGTTATTGATATTACCGATATTCGCGAAGATGATGAGTATGGTGGTAATAAATATCATATTGTGGGAAGATTACAAAATTTAAGAGTTAATTTGGAAATTGATATATCTACTGGCGATAAAGTTACACCAAGGGAACTTAAATATAGCTACCCTCTTATTTTTGAAAATAGAAGTATACTTATAAATAGTTATAATATAGAAACTATACTGGCAGAAAAAATAGAAACTATTTTAAGAAGAAATGTTTTTAACAGTAGAATGAAAGATTATTATGATGTTTATTATTTTTTAAATAATTTGAAAAACGAAATAGATAAAACGGTATTAGTTGAAGCTATAAACAACACTTTTTCAAAAAGAAATTCGTTTGAATATTTAAGTGATAATGAACAGATAATTAATGATATTCGAGATAGTGAAAAAATACATAATCTTTGGAATATTTATAGTAATAAATATAGTTATGCGAAAAAAATTGATATTAATGATATTTTGAATTTAATTGAAAATTTAATATTGGAACTTGATATAAAAATAACAATATAGTTTATTTTATTGGAGGTATATATGAATAATAAAGGTTTTACATTGGTTGAACTTCTTGTTACTTTAGTGCTTTTAGGAATAATTGCTACTATTTCTATAACAGGAGTGGTTAGTGTTATGAATAATAGTAAGAATAGTGAATACAAGGTTTTGCTTAAAAATATTGATACAGGATCTAAGATGTTTTATGAAGATTGTGAGTATGGGTCTTTGCGTGGTAAGGATATTTGTAAGAACAATAGAACTATAAGTGGAGATGAAACGGAGATAACTTATACTATTCCAATATCGGCTCTTACACAATATGGTTTTCTCACTGGTAATAGTAGTGGGGAAGTTGTTAATCCTAAAACTAATAAGCCTTTGAATGAAAAATGCACTGTGGCTGTTACTTATAATAAGAGTAGTCGTAAATATACTATAACAAAGGCAAATACAATATCTGTAAGTGGTACTAGTGTATCTTGCTTTGATTAAGGGGGAATTATAATGGTAAAGATGTCTAATAATGACTGGGATATGGTATTAGAAGAGGAATATAAGAAGGAATATTTTAGAAATCTTGTTAACTTTGTTAATGAGGTATATAATAAAGAAGTGGTTTTTCCTCCTAAAAGTGAGATACTTAGAGCTTTATCTCTTACTAGTTATAAAGATACTAAGGTGGTAATACTTGGACAAGACCCTTATCACGGAATTGGTGAAGCTAATGGTCTTTCTTTCTCTGTTAATGATGGTGTTAAACTTCCTCCTAGTTTAAAGAATATTTTTAAGGAATTATATGATGATTTGGGTATTTCTATTTCTAGTGGTGATCTTTCTTCGTGGGCGAAGGAGGGAGTTTTACTTCTTAATACTGTTTTAACTGTAAAAAAGGATACTCCTGCATCTCATAAGAATAGGGGCTGGGAAATATTTACAGATAGTATTATTAGGAAACTTAATGAGAAAGAAGAACCGATTGTTTTTATTCTATGGGGTAATTTTGCTAAGAGTAAAAGTGTTTTTATTACTAATCCTAAACATCTTGTTATTTCTTCTTCTCATCCTTCTCCTTTTTCTTGTAGGTATGGTTTCTTTGGTAGTAAGCCTTTTTCTCGTACTAATAATTTTTTGATTAGTAATGGTATTAAACCTATTAACTGGAGTACTGGTAAATAATGAGAGGAGTTTATATTCATATTCCTTTTTGCAAGAGTATTTGTTCTTATTGTGATTTTTGTAAGTTATATCTTAATAGTGAATATGTTAATAGGTATTTAGTAGCCCTTGAAAGGGAAATTAAGAGTAGGTATATGGGGGATTGTGTTAAGAGTATTTATATTGGTGGAGGGACACCTTCTTCTATTGGTTATGATAATTTGGTTAAGCTTTTTGATATTATAAGTATATTTAATAGGTGTAGTGATATAGAGATTACTATAGAGTGTAATCCTGAGGATATTACTCCTAAGTTAGTGCAATTATTTTATTGTAATGGTGTTAATAGGGTTAGTCTTGGTGTACAGTCTTTTGATGATAATATTCTTAAAGAACTTAATAGAAGTCATACTAGGGATATGGTTAGTAGTTCCTGTAGGGCCCTTAGAAATGGGGGAATAGACAATATTAATATTGACTTAATTTATGGAGTTAATGAGGATATTAATGTTATAAAAAGGGATTTAGAGGAGTTTATTAAATTGGATATTCCTCACATTTCTTATTATAGTTTAATATTAGAGAAGAATACGAAGATGTACATTGATAAAAGGAAGTATATTGATGAGGATATTGAAGTGGAAATGTACAATTTTATTAGGAATTTCCTAGAGTCAAAGGGCTATAATCATTATGAGATTAGTAATTATAGCAGGGCAGGCTTTGAGAGTATTCATAATAGGATTTACTGGGAAAATGAGGAGTATTACGGCTTTGGATTGGGGGCGGTTAGCTATTTAGATTGGATGCGGATAATTAATACGAGAAATTTTTCTAATTATGTTAAAAATTTTGATATTTATGATATAATTAAAGAGGATTTGGATACGAGGATGGATAATGAGATTATGCTTGGTCTTAGAATGAGGAGAGGTGTATCTAAAAGGAAATTTAGAGAGAGGTATGATAGGAATATAGATGAGGTGTATGATATAGAAGGGCTTACTTCTATGGGAGTTCTTGCTGATGATGGGGAGCATATTAGGATTAATGAGGATTATGTATATGTTTCTAATGAGGTTATAGTTAGGGTGACTGGGAGTAGGAAGTGAAAAATTATACTATCTACAAAAATGGCGACAACTTGTTGCCAAATGTTATGGTTATACTATTTAATTGATAATTAAAAAGGAGTTGATTTAATGGATAATTTTATGAAATTTATAAGCAATGAAAAGTTTTATATGCTTTTTGTATATTTTGCAGTTGGTTTTATCTTATATAAGATAATTGTTAGTATTATTGATAAGATTTATAGTAATAGTCATTTGCATATTGATAAGAGGAAGAAGACAATTATATCTCTTCTTAAAAATATTACTAAGTATTTACTTTTAATTATATTTGGATTAGAGATATTAAAAATGTATGGTATTAATACTAGTTCAATACTAGCTTCCTTAGGTATTATATCTGCTGTTATTGGTCTTGCTTTTAAGGATATTATGACAGACTTTTTATCAGGAATATTTATTTTATTTGATAATCAATATAAGATAGGTGATTTAGTAGAGATTAATGGATTTCAAGGAGAGGTTGTTTCTTTTGGACTTAGAACTACTAAGGTAAAGGCTTTTACAGGGGAAGTTATGATTGTATCTAACTCTTCATTTAAGCAAGTTACTAACTATAATTTAAAGAATACAACGATATTTTTTAAGATACCTGTTAGTTATGATACTAAATTAGATAAATTAGAAAAAGTTTTTGAGGATCTTAGACCTTACATATTGGAAATACCTAATGTTACTGGTAAATACCAACTTCTTGGTGTAGATGAGTTTGCTGATAGTGCTATTATTTATATGTTATCAGTTGATGTTAAACCTCAGACTAACTATGCTGTTAAAAGAAAAGTACTTAGACTTGTTAAAGATGCTTTTGATAAGAATAATATAGAGATTCCTTATAATAAACTTGATGTTAATATTGGTAAGTAGAAATGGATGGTGAAGATTTATGAAAAACGAAATTGTATTATTTGAAAATCAAGATGTTAAATTAGAAGTTAATATGCAAGATGAAACAGTTTGGCTATCACTAGACCAAATGGCAAAGCTATTTGATAGAGATAAATCTGTTATATCTAGACATATAAAAAATGCACTTGAAGAAGAACTAGATAATTCAGTTGTTGCAAAATTTGCAACAACTGCCAAAGATGGTAAAACTTATCAAGTTGATTATTATAGTTTAGATGTTATTATAAGTGTCGGTTATAGAGTTAAAAGTAAAAATGGTGTTATTTTTAGAAAATGGGCTAATAAAATTTTAAAAGACTATTTAATTAAAGGTTATGCAGTTAATCAAAAAAGATTAGAATATCTTGAAAAAACAATTAAGTTAATTGACATA
>USTO01000020.1 GCA_900557675.1 uncultured Mollicutes bacterium | reverse complement strand
ATTTATATTTAGTATTAACATCTTTAATAGTCCATACTTCACCATTTCTTTTAAAATAACCATTATAATAATTATCAAACATTCTCCTAGCATAATCTTCTGTAACCGGAGTACCATTCATATCAACTAAATCAAGACCATCAAAACTAACATCCATAAGAGAATAACTTACATTAGGTTCTGAAGTTTTATCCATTGAATAAATATTATAACCAATTAACCCCCCTACTATTAAAAGAAGAAGAAGTAAGATAAGCCCAATTAACTTCCCATACTTCTTAAAAAAGAAAACAACGGAATTATCTTCCTCTAAGATAATATACTTTTCTTCTTCATTATGTTCCTTAACTTTTAATTTTCTCCCCATAATTCCACCTACTTACTTTTTTTTACCTTTACTAATAATTTTCTTACCAACTTTCATAATATCAAATGATAGAATTGCTAAACAAGGAATAAGTACTACTATTATCCATCCACCACTTGTAGCAAGTAAATCTTGTAAATAACCAAGTTTAGGTATTCTGATAATAACCTTACCAAAAACATTATCACTATTAGCTAAATACATATCAGCAGTATTATTATTATCACCCTTAGTTCTAAAATTATATTTACCCGTTGAACTATCATAAAAAACTTCTCTAATCCTATGTGTTACAGTAATATTAGGAACTCTAGGATCTGATGATAAAAAAGTAATTACATCCCCCTTTTTTAGTGTAGAAGGATCAACTCCCTTAGTAATAACAACATCTTTAATATTTATATTAGGAATCATACTACCAGTTAAAACCACATAAGCATTATATTTAGCAGGAGTTGTATCACCTTTCATCTCTCTAATTTTATTACTACCTACATAAACAAGTAATGTAATACCAAGTAAAAGTAACCAAATAAATATAGCATAAGAGATAACTCCAAGTACAAATTTTACCGGATTTTCCTTTGCTTTAACAACCTTAACCTTATAATGTTTAACACTAATATTATTATTCTCCATAAGTTTTAACTCCTTAATATTCTATTTTTATAATTTAATTCTAGCATATTTGCTTAAATAATTCAATATAATTTTCTAATTTTACATAAAAAAGAAAAGTAATTAATCATTACTACTTTTCTTATTCTTTAATTTAGATAAACCATCTAGATTATTAGATAGTAACTTACTTTTACCTAACTTATTACTTCTCATATCAATACTAATAAATTTATTTTCTATATTAACACTATCATTACTATTAATATCAATTGCTTCTGATTTATCACTATCCTTATCATAATATATTAAAGTGTCTCCCACTAAACTAACATAGCTCATACCACTTAACTTAGTATATTCCTCTCCTCCAACATATAGTGTAACTTCATCAATAAAGAAATATAAATCATCCCCATCATACATAAAGAAATATAAATACTCATTATTATTTCCCTCAATATTTATATAGTGAAGATTGCCCTTTTTCTCATATACACTATACTTAGATGTAGAATATTCAATATTATTTTCATAAGGAAATATTATATCCATTTCTCTTGGAAATAATACCTTATCCTTATCATTAAAATATACAGGATTGCTATCAAAACTAACATCCTTATTACTATTTAGTTTCTTAATAACTCCTCTTTTATTAGAATATATATCAATGTCGAATTCAAGTTTAGAGCCCAATATTTCCTTATAAGCCTTATAAGTTTTCTTTCCCAAAGTATACTCATATTTATATTCATTATAGAAGAAGAAACCTACTATTAAAATTACTAATATAAATAAAATGGGAATAAATACTTTATACTTTTCTTTTACAAAATCAATAATCTTATTCATAAATTCCTCCTACCTATTTATAAACCTATATTCTATATCATTATAATTAATAGTTTTGCCATTAATATTCACACTGTTAACCTTAATTGTTACAACATCGCCCACATTAATATTATCAGGAAGGGCAAATGTACCACTTAGGAATTTTGGCACTTTACCTTCGGTTACTTCTTTACTAATATTACCATAAATAACCGTATCTCCTACCCTTAATGTAGCATTAATAGTAACAGGGACTGTTCCACTTATAATTTCATTAAAGGCCCTATTATCTAAATTAACATTATAACTAACTGTTTTTGATATGTTACTTACTTTGTTTAAAGTAATATAATATTTAGGACTTTTAGTATTAACTGTCTCTTCATAGTAAGTATTATATTTTTCTTCACCATTCTCTGTATAACTATACTTAAATAATAAAGTATAAGTAGAATTATAATCTAAATTATCTAAAATAACACTATTACCACTTTTAGACATATTAACTTTCTTAATTAAAGCACCACTACTATTCCTTACTTCTACAAAAGTACTCGTATAATTATTATAAGGATCATATATTACATAGTTTGCATTAATATTATTATAAGATGCTGTAACACCAACAACTGATGTAACCGTAGCTTGTGGTTTCTTGGTATCATCAGGTTTATTATCATTATTAATTTTATTATCTTTATTATTAACAACTTCACCTTTACTATCAGGTGTAACTACATTACCAGTATTAGTTTGACCAGTTGCATTTCCTCCACCATTTCCAGTACCAGTACCATCTCCAGTTCCATCTTCGGTACCATCACCAGAACCCTTACTATCATCTTCTTTATATTGGTTACTAGTACCTATAATTTTCTTTAAATCAATTGTATCATCACCAAATTTAAGAAGTTCATTATTGATATCAAATTCATAAGTAGATGTAACAAGTGTAGTTTTAGATATAGTCTTTAAATTAACTTTATTATTAGTAAGTTTAGCATTACCACTTTTATCAAGTTCTACTAATAAGAAGTCATTAGCACTAATCTGACTATCACCACTAATAATACTTCCACTAACAAGAAGATATTTTCTATCTTCTATTTTATAAAATCTAGGTGTACTAATATTATCAATTTTAGTTTCATCCTTCGTTATAACAATATCATCTTTGTTTCTAACTTCAAAGAACTTACCATATAACTGTATTTTACCATCATTATAACTAATAACATTAGGAGAAAGGACTTCTTCTTTCTTACTATCATCAAATTTCAAATAATAATTTCCCGTCCATTTCATTTTTAATGTGGCATTTTCTTTTAAAACCATACTATCATTATTATTATCCATAATAACTGTACCACTATCAAGTTTGTATTCCACATTACCAATCTTAATGAACTTATAGATAAAGAAAGAGAAAATAACTATAAGTATAATAGCAATAATTCCTACAATAAGAAAACTTCTCTTATTTCTTAGGTCATATTTTCTAAGTTTCATATTATTTCTCCTCCTCTTTACTATAAACAAAGTTCATTTCATCAAGATTTATTACATTACTACCTACTTTAAAACTTAGTTTAACTGTATAAGCTTTTTCAAGTAAAGCACCATTTTTAGAGAAAGCAGGATTTTCTAAGATTTCAGGTGGATTAAATACATATCTAAATGTAGACTCATCATCAAGAGTTGCAACAAACGGTTTTTCACTTGTTAAATAAGTTCCATCTATTGTTCCAACCTCTGAGTTACCCCATATACCAAATTTATATGTAACTTCTTCTATCTTGTCAAAACTAGAACCACCAAGGAAAGTAGCAACAAAACTGTTTGGTGTTGCTGACATAGTTGGACTACCTAATGCTACACCATAACTATTAGTTGAAAATACCGCATAAGTTCTTGTAATAGTTTCTTCGGGACTCTCAGTTCCATTATTATTCCTGTAACTATCTGCACTAGCCGTTATTTCATATTGCGTATTTTCTTTAAGATTTCTATATCTAACTTCGATTATATCATCAATTACTTTAAATTTATAATCACTAGGAGCATCTACCCATTTATTATTCTCATCTTTAATCTGCATTATAGGAGCAAGATCCTTAGGACCAGATATTTTCATAGTAAACTCTTTACCAATTATTGTTCTATCAATATCCTTAACATTAACACCAATATCAATAACATAACCATTTTCACTATCAATACTAGCCTTTCTTGTCATTACAAATGAAGGTTCATTTAAAGCTTCAATTTGCATTGTTGTATTATACGGATTAAGTAAATATTTACCTTCTCCTGTAACATCACCATTTTGATTTTTCTTATCATATATAGCATAAAGTTTGTAAATATAATTTTTACCATATACAAAATCCTTCGGAAGAGCTATACTACTCTTTAAAGAAGTATCCATATCCTCTTTATTTATAACTCCCATCATATTTTCTAAATGATTATCTAAATCACATACTTCACTTTCACTATCACAAACAACATATTTTAAATAGAAATTAAGTTCTTCTGCACTAGCTGTTAAGGAAATAACTGAATTTAATGTCCTATCACCATAAGTATCATCTTCACTACTTGAAGTATAACCTGTCTTTAAGTTTTGATACAAAGACGTTCCTCCCGTTGTAAATGAGTAAACTTCTGTTTCATAACTATCTTCTTTACTTCCATCAAAGAACTGTGTATATTTACCATTCTTCATATAAGCACTAACTGTAAAGTAATAAGTCGTAGTAGCATCAAGTCCATCAACTAGAACATTAAACTTATTACCACCCTCAGGATTATACTCATATTTAACCGTTCTAAGAACCTTAGTATCCTTTTCTATACTAGGAACATTTTCCCAATTAGAAGCATATTCCATAGCATCTTCTTTACTATTCCATACATCTATATAGAAATAGAATTTATCATCTTCCTTTTTAAATGAAGTTTCATCAAAACCAGTAATAGTCATTGGAACAATTACACCATTAATAAGTTTTTTCTCTCCCGTTTTATCTTTCGATATCTTTGGTGTAATACTACTAAAACTAAATTTATTATTATCCGTAGTTACTTTGCCCTCTTTAACAAGCTTAGAGTTTAGAACCCCAATCTTATTATATTCTGAACGAATAAACCTAATACCATCAGCATATATACCATATTGAAGTTTAGTATTACCACTTATATTATAACCACCATACCTATTAGTAATAGAAAGTTCCTTTTTAGAAGTATCTCTATTATATGTATAATGAGTTTTTATACTTGTCCTTGAACCAGCACTATTATTAAATTTAGAAATAACTCCTAGGTCAGAAAATACAATATAATTACCCTTCTCATTCGTAGTATTATTATCTTGGAAAATATAAAATTCTCCATCAGAGGCATTATCTACCCATTTAATTATACCAGTATCATAGTAACCATAAAGACTAGTTTTAATCATATTAGGATTACTAGTATCCGTAGTTTGCATACCAGCCTTCTTTAAATCCGTATAATCAATATTAATACATCTATTAATATCATCACTATCATCTTCGCCACAACTCTCTAATGTATCAGGGAATAATTCAATCTTATTCTTTTGACTGTCTTCTAAAAGTATTCTATAAGATAATATTCTCTTCATCATCTCTTCATCAAGAAGAACCTTAATCTTAACCCTATTATCACTTCTATTAATAATAGAGAACATATTATTATAATCACTAATATCATAGTAACCATCAAAACTAGTTTCAAGAAGTGTATCTAAACTACTTTCAGTATACTTAACAAGTTCCTCATTTAAATAAATATTATAGTTATCATTATTACTAAGACCACTAACTTTATAACTACCCTTAAACTTATAATAATCCTTATTTTGCATATAATTAGGGTTATCAGTAAGTTTTAAACTCTTACTTTCTCCACCATTAATAACATAATTAATACTATTATCAAAAATAGCGTTATCAATGTCCTTAATATTATAATTATAAGTAATACTATTCTTATCAGAACTATCAGCATACATTTGAATAATAGGATTTTGTTTACTACTATCTACAGGATTAATCTCTGTAAAAATACCATACATACCAGAATAAGGCTTATTACCACCACTACTATTATAAGGATATGAAGTATTAGAACCATTAATATCCACTTCACAAGAGATAAAATATGTATTACCTCTCCTCATTAAATCATCCACAGTATTACTATCAGTACCCTTATCCATATAAATCTCACTAGTTAATGTAACATTACCATCACTATCAGCATTAGGTAAATTACTAAACTTAATACCAGTATTCTTATCAATTTTCTTTAACTTATTATCTTCCTTAATATAGAAGTCAACCTTACTTAAAGAGCCATCACTACCAAGCTTATAAACATAATATGTAGCTCCCGTAGGATTTTGACCATTAGCTTCTAACCCAAGTCTATGAAATCTAGAACTAACCATAAAACCAACCACAGTATTACCCTCAACATCACTAAACATTCTGCCCGTTTCACTATTAGTTCTCTTAACATAACTAGAAATAGGGTCTGTAATTTCTGTCATAAATAATTGCGGATTAACATTATAAACCGTCTCATTATAAGTAAGTCTAATCTCCTTAGCACTTAGATGATCTGCATAACCACTAACATCCTCATAATAAGTATAAATAACAATCGTATATTGCTTACTAAGTAAGTCATTAGCCTTCAAATACTCATAACTAAGATCAAACGTACCATCAGTTGTAATCGTATATCCCTTAGCATTATCACCATACAAAGTCTCTTTTAAATTAAAATCATTATTAGTAAATACCCTTTCACCAAGAAGTTTACCCTCATCTAAATTACCAGCAACAGAACCCTGATATATCTTAAGAACCATACTTTTTAAAGCATTAGCAGTATATTCAGCATTAACCTCGTCCTTCTCTCCCTCTACCTCAGGAGCAACTAACTTAACATTAGTATTAACAACATGGTCTGTATTACTACCCATATCCTTAAATACCGGAGAAAGTTCTGATAATTTTTTTGTTTCTAGTGTACTTCTACCATCTTCAAATGTAAAAGTATAAGGAGCATATATAGTGCCATCTCTCATATCAACCTTATTAGCAGTAACCTCAACCTTATAAGTACTACCTGCTGTTAAATTAGGAACATTAAGTCTATATCTAAGTATCTTGTCATTACCTGCTACCTTTTCAAATGTAGCAACATCATTAAATACAGCTGCTCCCGTTCTATCCGTTACAACTACTCTAATTTCATTAGCTTCATTGTAACATTCTCTACCACTAAAAGGAACTGTACAACTATTATCAATCAAATCAATATCAGCAACTACACTATCATAAGTAGAATTATCCATATCCTGTGTTAAGGAAATACTAGGTTTACCACTAACCCAAAATTCATCACTATTAACAGTCAAGAACTCTCCATACTTCTCATTATCATAATATTCAATTAAAACATTATACACATAGTTCTTACCATTTTCCAGTTTATTAGGATCATGTTCCGTTGTCCCCGCTGGTTCTACTTCCAAAGTAATATTACCCGCATTAGTTCTAACAATAGGATCAATAACAGGCTTCTTATCAGGATTATTATTCCTAATATCCTCAGCATCGTATATATAATAAGTATAACTAGATATACTCTTCTCAGCATCTTCAATACCATCTAAAGAAAGAGTAAAAGTATTCTTTCTACTATTAACAGCAACTTTAGGAATAATATTATTAGAAATATCCTTCTTTAAAGTCTTATTTTTTAAGGAAATATTATATACCCCGCTATACTCAATATTATTAACATTGAAATTTTCTACTATCATATAATAAGTTGTATCCGAAGTAAGACCATTAAATGTATGACTATAACCACCAATAGCACTATCCTTAGAAACAACTGCACTAAGATTATTACCACTTGCATCCTTTTGAAGAACATACTCATCCTTCTTACTATCATACTTATACAAATTCATAACTACACTATTAACACTAGAATTTTTATCAATTTTAATATTGTAAGTTAAGCTATCGCTGGTAGCATACATTTTTTCAGCGACTACACCCATATCCTTAGTCTTAAGCATTGTTTGGAATACACTAGTACCACTTACTTCTACTGTAATCAAATAATTAGTATCAGGAGTTAACGAATATTTAGTAGGAATTACCCTTTCACCATTACCAATAAAAGTTGTACTATAAACCCTCTTACCAGTACTAACATTAGTCATATACAAATTATATACAGCATCCTCATTCTTACTATTAACATTAAGAGTAAGACCAATACTACTAGCACCAACATCAGCCTTAACAAGAGAAACCTCTGTACTATTTATAATGTCACTTGGAGTATCACTGTTACCATTATTATCTCCACTACCACCACCATTACCATCATCCTTTTTACCATCATCAGTAGTACCGTTACCGTTACCATCACCAGTTCCCGTTCCATTACCACTCGTTCCCTTATTATCATCAGGTTTCTTAGTATCATCCTTAGAATCATTGTCTCCCTTACTATCCTTATCATCTTTATACTTATCATCAGAAACAATATCAATATTCTCATTACCATCAATAGTAATAGCACTAATAGACATAACCACTTTGTCTCCACTCATAATACTCTTATTACCCAAATCAATAACCAAATCACCAACATAAATATAAGATCCCTCAGCAACTAACTGATATTTAACTTCCTGATTTTCTATGTTTACAATACCCTTTTCATTAAAGACAATCTCAAAATAATCCCCATTAGAAATAGTATCACTAGAGCTAGCCTTTAGCCTAATATCCTTACCAGCAATAATATACTTATTATCACTAATACGGCCCATAAAGTTATCAAACGTAACATTACCACTTGCAGTTTTTACATAGTATCCCCTATTCCTATAATTAAGAATACTACCCTTACCAATATTGTAAAAATTAATTGTACTCTTACTAATCGTACCAAGGTCCACTAAAGCACCATTTTTAAGAAAACCAATATCCCCATTAGTATAGTGAACAAAACTATCCTCACTAACCTCTACATCTGTCTGATCTACATCCTTAAAGACAATATTAGAAGATAAATTTTTCTTATAAGTAGTATTGTCATCAAAATAATATCTAGAATTTTCACTACTAAGATTATCTAAAATATAACCCTCATTCTGAAAAACAGCCTCCCTATCCTTAAAAAACGTAAATGAACCCAAAGCAAGTAATATAAGTACTATTAAAGTACTTGACACAATAATTAGAAACTTCTTATCAAGCATCTTTCTCATAAAAAATCACTCTTCCTTACAATCTCTATTCTAAAGAAATTATACCATTATTTATATAACTTAGTCAAGAACTAAATCAAAATTTGCAAGCTAACAATTAACTTCTAAAAAAACAATTTTTTTATAAAAGACACTACCCAAGGGCTTAGATTAAGCATCACCAATTACAATTATTTAATTTGAATACCAATAATAGCATGACCAACTATACCAGCATAACCATCATAACTATCACTAAACTTAGTTATCCACGAAAGCCAGCCATCCTCCCTTGTCTTAACCCTATAAGTAACACTACCATTAACAGCTTTAATTCTAATCAAATCAATAGCTTGTCCATATATACCTGCATAAGAATTACCACCTTGTAAAAAATAATCCTTACTACTAACAGATCCATACCACCCCCGATTAAGACCGTGAGCCTCATATATAAGTTCACTCTTGTTACTTCTGCATCTAAAACCCGTAATAACATCATTATAAATACCAGCATAGCCATTAAAAGAATTATCACTTTTACTTACTGCTGGAAGCCAGTAAGAAGTATAAGCCTGATATGTAACATCACCACTAGTATCACTACCAGCACTATATAAATAATCATACCCCGTATAGCCCGCATTAATCCTATTAGCCTCTGCAATTATATAGTCCATTTTTTCTAGCAAATACCACCCAGGACAATCAGTACTTGCAAACATACTGTGCCAAGTGACATTTTCCCCCTTAACTAAGATACCAAGATTATTCCTCCTCGCAATGTCTGCAACCAAAACAATCAAACTATTTAACGTCTCATCATTAACGTACCAACTCATATCATTGTCACTAACCTCAATCGTAACACTCTCCAAATTACTGAGCCAGTTCGAATTAGTCCAAGCCGTATCACTCTCACTCACATACTGACTAATATGCCCATCATATCCAATCCCGTAGTGGGACGAACCCGCTCTCCCAACCGTCTGAAAAATTCGTCCACAATCATAACTGCTGAGCCGACCCGCCATGTGATGAATGGTAATGTACTTAATTCGGTGACCATACCTACCCCGCGTGTAATTACCCTCATAAGCCGGAACAAAATCCTTTACAATTTCCCCTTTAACATTGGCCCTATCGGAGCCATTATCAGTATTTTCACTATTACCACTATTGATACTATTATCACTATTATTAGGCGTATTAACTTCCGAAACACTAGCATTATTCCCACTATCACTAGGAACATCACTAACAGAAGTATCCACCTTACTACCCTCATCAAGAGACGGAGTTTCCCCCTTCCCCGCTTTAAAGCCAAATACCCTGTACACCATATCCCCCTCTGTTACAACAAAATCATAATCAGATAACCTTTCCACATTATCGTCCCCATCTAACTGCTTTAATGTGTAAGATCCTACAGGAATATTAACACTAATCTTTCCCTCATTATCCGTTTTTCCCTTGTACACTTCCCTTCCCGTTTTATCATAAATGGCAAATAAAATTCCATTATAACTAACAGAAGCCCCATTATTCTCTTTAACCATAAATAAATTAACATTATTTATACTTGCAGAAACAACTTGTCCATTTATAATAAATAGACAAAAACATACTGTTAAAATACCAATTATTCTTTTCATTTAAAACCTCCTTTACTATTTTAGTGAGATACATAAAAGTTTGAACTTATACATCATCACAATCTTTTCTGAATTAGAAACAACATTAAACAATTTCATATCCATTTCACTAGCACTTTTTTCATTAATCTCATCTCCCATTATTCCAAAATAAATATTAAGTGCTAATTCTTTGTTATGAGTAATAGCTTCCATTATCAAATCACAAAACGACATTTCCCTCACCTCCTATTATTATTATTACCAAAAAAAAGAAAAATTCCCC
>USTO01000019.1 GCA_900557675.1 uncultured Mollicutes bacterium | reverse complement strand
GTGGCATTTCACTATCCAAATTACTATTCTTCTTTCCTATCATAAATATTCCCCCTTACTAATAATTATTAATTTAAATTTTCCTTAACGGCGTCTTACCTTACCATTATTATTACTATTATGAATATTACTATTACTCATTTCATATCCATTAAACCTACTATTATTATCAAAATGATAAGCATTATTACAACCCTTAGACTTATTACGATAATACAAATCAAGTTCTCTTTTTAACATATCACGTTCACTAACTAATAAAGACTTATCATCTTTAAGTTCCTCAAGTTTATCTTCAAGTTTATAATAACTAGGCAAAGAATAATATCTCTTTTCTTTCTTTTGGGCACAAATTCCTCTAATTGTACGATAAACAAATTGCTTATAATTAAGATAAATCTTTTTTAATCCCCTAAAAATAGCATTACTATCATCTGTAAACAAATTAAGAACTCCGCCTCCAACCAAACCAATTACCATATAAAAAGGTACAGAACCAAGACCACTCATCATAAAACCAAGTGCCGATGCTAAAACAGATCCACAAATACCTCCTCTAATAACGCCCTTAGCATTCCTATAATCACGTTCATCAATAGTACCAAGTTTTCTCTTTTTATTTCTAGTTTCCTTAATTTCTTCATCAATAGTACCAACTATACCCCTTTTAACACTTTTTTCCTTATGATTTTTAATATCAAGTTCCACTCTTTTAATTTCCTTATCAGTATTAGAAATTTCATCATCCAAAAAAGCAATTCTCCCTCTAGCATAATCAGGACTTACAGCAATTCTTGTCTTCTTAGAATTACTTACCTCGAGTCTACAGTCCTCTAGAACATCATCATTATAATAAATATCAAAATCTCTTTTCATTCAAATCCCCCCTTAATAACTAGAACAATTATATCACATTTTTAAAGATTTGTCAAACTTATGTTTGTATTTGACTATTAATCAGCAATTTCCCTTACCAAAACCACCTTTTTTTACGCTTAACTAAATACTCAAGTCCCTCATACATATCACTATAACTATAATCATCCATCTTATTAATACCACCTCTAATTAATGTATTAATAACAATAAGTTTATCCAGTTTCTTTATGGAGTTAATATCATAATCACCATTCTTAATACCCCTCTTAGTTACCCTTAGGAGAATATCACTAACCTTGTTATAATACCTATTTTTATGCTTATCATCCGGCATTTTATTAATAAAAGTAACAAGTTCATTCAAATTATCAATATTCCTAGCAAAATCCTTATCCATAGAAAACCTAATCCTACTCTTAATATCCATAAATTCCTCCTCCTGCACCTCCATAAGACGCTTACTAATTATAACATCCATTAAAATTTTTGTAAAGATTTTTTATAAAAAAAACGCTCCATTTTAAGCGTTTTTCTTACCCTATCGGGGTATAAACTATTCACGTTCTAAGGTTCTTTTTTTAGTGCCAGTTTTAGACTTAGCCATATTACTAATTCTATTTCTAAGAATTTCAATATCTCTAGCAATATCCGCCTTTACCATTATATCCTTCTCACTAGAAGCCATATAAATATTATATCTCGTTACAATATCATTAAGTTCAGGATAAAACTCGCCTTTTTCTTTGATTGTAAAGTCATCCGACATAATTCTAAGATTTTTAACTTCTTCATAAATATCCATTTTAATTCTTTTTTCTATTACTTCATCATTATTACTAGCATCTTTAATCATCATATTTTCTTTAAATTCACCATATCCAGTATAATGTTTAACTTCTTCCTCAGTATCACATCTTCTCCCAAGTTCAGAATTAGAATACATACTAATAATATTATTAGACTTAAATATTAATGAATTACATCTACTTTTTAAACATTGCATTTCATACAAAACACCATAAATATCTTTAGACTTACCCTTACTCTTATTTTTCTTTAATAATAGAATTGTCTTAATAGACTTATTAAGAGCAACTAACTTTGCCTTATTATAAAATCTCTTAGAAACAGGAATAAATTGACTACCAAGGCGTTTCTTTAAAACTGCAATTGTAGTAAGTCCCATCACTGCAGAAAACCCAAAATAAGAGCCTGCCATAAGTAAACACAATGGACTTCCCAACAATGACGTAATAAGGAAAAGACCAATTGAACCCGCAATACCTGTTATTCCAATAAGAGCTAAAATCTTTTTATATTTATCAGCTATAATATTGCTTTTATAATTTACAAGTTCATTGCAGGCATCATACCTCGTAAATGCCTCTAATTCCTTTTTCATCATATAGTTAATAAACCTCGTTTTTTCACCTTTCATATCAAGTGTTTTTGTAGCATTTGCCATTTCACCAGCAAAGTCTATAATTGTATCTCTAGCTTTATCCCTTTCATTAATGCACTTATTTATCGATTCTTTCATTTCAAATCCCCCCACTTCTTCTTAATTATAGCATATAATTTTTAGTTTGTCAAACTTATGTTTGGTTTTTGCCCTATTGGGGGTATAAACTATTCACGTTCTAAGGTTCTTTTTTTAGCACCAGTTTTAGACTTAGCCATATTATTAATTCTATTTCTAAGAATATAAGTATCCCTAGCAATAGAATTTCTAACCCTTATATCTCTATAATTTTTTGACTTATTATAATTATCAAACCTCACCACAATATCATTAAGTTCCCCATAAAATTCCCCTGTTTCATTTATAGGATAATTTGCTAGTATATTCCTAATATCCTTAATCTCTTCAAGAATATCCAAATTTATGTAGCTTAAAGTTTCCGCTGGACCCTTAAATTTTTTGTCTAAACTATTATAATACCTAATAAATTCAAACATTTTATTTTCGTTGTCATAATGCCTCAAATTATTTTTAACAATTTCCCCTACAATATTTTTATCAGCTTCAAAAATTTTCTTATAATTAAAGACTGAACCCGTAGCCAAAGCGTGCATACGAATATAAATTGCCTCTACCGAACCCGTAGCCATATCCTTTCTAAAAGCAAGTTCTTCCGATAGTTCCTTGCCAAGCTTCATTAATCTGCATTTACTTTGAAAACGCTTTTTCATAAAAACAAGTTTCTTGCCAAATGCCATCATCGAACCCGCAAGAAAAAGTTCGATCATTACTGGATAGCAAAAGCTTATCAAAGCACATTTTAATAAAGAATTATACACCAAATTTTGAACAAAATAACCATAAAGACCACTAACAACAAGTGGAGCAGTAATAAAAAATCCCAAAATGTTAAAATAAGGCTCTGCCCATTCTATCTCGTTAATATATGTATCAAGTTTATAGCCAACCAATTTATTATAGCGTCGATACTTTACTATTTCCTGCTGTTGCATATCATACAATTTTACAATTTTTTCAATAACTAAAGCTTCCTCCCCCTGTTCTTTCAATGCTCCGGCGTAAATGGCAAATTCCCTTTTTCCCTCATCTATCATCTCATAATTATCCTCTCGCCATATCAATTTTTCTTTCAATTCATCCGTTCTTTCATCCATAACCAAGCTCCTCCTCCGTAAATTCACTTAAATTATAACACATTCTTTCACATTGTCAACCTATTTTTTTTATAATTACCCTATTGGGGGCCATTACTACTCCATTAATTATATAGAAATATCCCCTTAAAAACCAATAAACTTCCTCTATACCCCCGAAAGGGCCAAAAAAAAGCCCCTCAGGCTCTCTGTTTAATATGCTCTAGTCTAAGCTTATCCGCAACAGTTGCTAAAAACTCACTATTTGTCGGCTTAGCCTTATCAATATCCACACTATGACCAAATAACTCCTCCATATAATCCCAATTACCCCTATTCCAACTAACCTCAATAGCGTGCCTAATAGCCCTCTCTACTCTCGATACCGTTGTCTCAAACTTACTAGCAAGATCCGGATACAATTCCTTCGTAATACCCCCAATCACATTAGGATCATTATAAATCATACAAACACCCTCTCTAATATACTGATACCCCTTAATATGAGAAGGCATCCCTAGTTCGTGAAGCATCTTCGTAATAGCAATCTGTACATTATTATGATACAAATTAACACTCTTACTATCAAGAACTTTAAAAGCCTCTAATATCCTCTTTTCAAGTTCTCCCAAATCAAAAGGTTTAAGAACATAAAAACTAACCCCATACTCACTCACTTTCCTAATAACATCCGGAGCATTATAACTAGTAGCCACTATAACCTTCTTATCAATATTCCTCTTTTTAAGTTCATCAAGTACATAAAGGCCATCCTTATTAGGCATAATCAAATCCAAAAGAATCAAATCATACTTCCCCTCATTATCTATTATTTTTTTGACACCATCTTCTCCATCATTGGCGGTAATTACTACATCTATTCTATTACTATTACTAAAGTACTCCTTAACCATATCAACTAACTGCACATTATCATCAATCATTAATAATCTAATTTTTTCCATCTTTTTATCCTCTCTTTCTTTACGTACTAATTATATAACTACCACTGTGTCAAAAAATGTCGAACCATCTCCTTTACAAAAAAATAGAGAAGTTTTTAACGAACTTCTCTACTACTCTATCATATCAATAATATCTCTAACCTTATCAATATCACTACTCATACTACCAAGTAAAACCCCACTCAAATACTCATTTTTCATATAATCATTAATATTATCTACATTAACATTTCCCCCATATATTATAGTAGGTTTTACCCCATATTCATCTTTAAGTTTACCATATATATGCCGAAGTTCTTCCTCATTAAAACCATTTTCCGGTTCATAAGCAAACACAATAAATTCAATATGATGTACACCCTTTAATAAATGCAAATCATCTTCACTTTGAATACAAAGTATAGGAATAAGATTAGCATCCAAACAAGCATTAAACTTTTTCTTAATAACCTCTACACTGTCACCCGCTTCTCTATGTCCCACAATAACATACTCAGCTCCTAAACTCTTAAGCATATCCGTGCTAATATATCCCGTATGATTAATATCCTCATAAAAACTAACATTTTGAGCTCCTACCGCATAATAACCATTATTAATAAAACTCTCTAAATAAATATCACTAGGGCAAACAATAATATTAACATCCTTCTCTATACCATTAATTCCATCTATATAATGATATAAATCATCATATAAAAGGCCCATTTTATGATTCATTACAATAACTTTATCCATACTAATCCTTCCTTTCTTTAATAGCCATAATACCAGGCAGTTTAATACCCGATAAATATTCTAAAGTAGCTCCTCCACCCGTAGATACGTGATAAAACTTACCCGTAAAACCAAGTTTATTAATGGAACTAATACTATCTCCTCCACCAACTAAAGCCTTAATATTCTTTCTTACAATATACTCATATATAGCCTTTGTCCCATAGATAAATCTATCATCTTCAAACATTCCTAGTGGACCATTTAAAATAACCCTTTTACTTCTCCAAAGTTTTCTTTCAAATAACCTAATTGTCTTTGGACCAATATCAAAGCAAATATCATTATCATCTAACTTATTTATACTCTTAACAACATTATCTCCCGTAATAGCATCAACTGGAAGTATAATCTTATGCCCATATCTTTTAAGCATTCTCTTACAAAACTTAATACTATCCATATCAACCAAATTCTTACCAACATTAACCCCCTTAGCATATAAAAACGAATAACATAGAGCCCCACCAACAAGTATTCTATCACACTTCTTAATAAGATTTTCCGTAAGTTTAATCTTATCACTAATCTTCTTACCACCCATAACAATAACAAAAGGATGACTCTTCTCTTTCATAATACTATCTATCTTTGTAATCTCTTTTTCAACCAAAAAACCAATACCACTAGGCAAATACTTACATATACCAACTACCGAAGTATGAGGTCTATGCAGAGTACCATAAGCATCATTAATAAATATATCCCCTAAACTTGCCCACTCCCTACCAAGTTCCTCATCATTACCACTTTCTCTCTTACCATTAATATCCTCAAATCTCGTATTCTCCATAAGAAGAACATCCCCACATTCAAGTTTATTAACCATATTACTAAGCATTTTACCGTGAGTTTTCGGGCAAAACTTAACCTCTTTCTTTAATAACTTACTAAGCCTTTCACTAACAGGAAATAAACTCTTACCATCCATATCCTCTTTAGTTTTAACCTTACCAAGATGACTCATAAGTATAACTTTAGCCCCATTATTAATAGCATACTCTATAGTCTCCAAACTCTCTCTAATCCTCGTATCATCAGCTATTTTCGTCCCCTTCATCGGCACATTAAAATCACATCTAATAATGACTCTCTTACCATTTAAATCAAAATCCCTAATTGTTTTCATAAAGCCTCCCTTTATTAACCTAATAAAAGTATACTACACTATTTTCCATAAGTAAATCTTTTTACAACCATTTGACACTTTTTATTACTACCCTAAGGGACTAAAAACGTAGAATAATACTTACAGTTTTTAAATTTCTGCAAGTATACTATTACAATTTTTAAAAAACTGCTACTTTACTTCCTATATTACTTATGTTACAATTATCGTGAAAGGACTGATACAATGTTAAAAAAAAGAAAAGAAACATCTTACAAAGCTACTATTTATTGTACTTACCCAAACACATCTCCCCTAGAAAGTAACCTCGATACACTAGACATATCACCCCTTATAAATAGTAGAGACCCCGAAAAAAGAAACTATAACCTCATAGTAATAACAAAAGAAACCGAAAAGAAAGGAATAATCCCCATAATAACAATATATGACAAAAACAAATGGATTAAAGAAACAACCCCAAATAAACAAACAAAATTAACAAGTAGAAGAGGAAACTCCATAATAATGAAAGGTGATCCCATAAACTTATCTTGTGAAAATAAAGAAGAAATAATAAAAACAGCCACTATAACTACTAGTATATTACTACCTAAACAAAATGGCAAAAAATTAAAAAGAACTAAAACTACTCCCTAAAAACTGGAATTGGACACTTTTTATAGAATAAAGCCCTAATACTTATATAGCAAAACTATATATCATAATAAAATCCATACACATCGTATGGATTTTATTACACCCATTCCCTCTTAATAAATTTATCCCTCACTTTCCCCTATCTTTATACTTACCCCCGATAGGGATTTGACACAAAACAAAGTTAATGGTATAATATAAAACGTAAGTGAGATATTCTTTTTTAATTTTATTTATATTTTTTTAACGGTAATAAAAGAAAGGAAGGAAAATGAAAGAATTAGACACCAAAATATTTGCCCTTGGAGGACTAGGTGAAGTCGGTAAAAATATGTACTGCGTAATGCACCATAACGAAATAATCATCATCGATGCCGGTGTAATGTTTCCCGATGACAGCCTTCTAGGAATAGATTATGTAATACAAGATATAAGTTTTTTAAAACAAAATGAAAGCAAAATAAAATGCTTACTAATAACACACGGTCACGAAGACCATATCGGAGGAATACCATTTCTCCTATCAAGTGTTAAAATACCAAAAATATATGCACCAAGTGTAGCCAAAGAATTAATAGAAAAAAAATTAGAAGAAAGAAATATAAGATATAAAATAAATATATACAATGAAAACACAACCGTTAAAACAAAATACTTCAATATAGAATTCTTTAGAACAACTCACTCCATACCAGATTCCCACGGAATAAGCATAAATACTCCTAACGGAACAATTGTAATGACTGGAGATTTCAAATTCGACTTTACTCCAATTGGACCAATGGCTGATATCCATAAAATGGCTGAAATAGGAAAAAAAGGCGTAGCTGTCCTAATGAGCGACTCTACCAATGCCCTTAGTGAAGGAATAAGTGTAAGTGAATCCAAAGTCGATGAAAACCTAGGTGAAATATTTGCATCAAATAAAGAAAATCGTATAATAGTAGCAACATTTGCATCCAATATATATAGATTAAAACACATCATAGAAACCTGTAAGAAAAACAAAAGAAAAGTAGCCCTATTTGGACGAAGTATGGATACATCAATTGAAATAGCAATGAAATGTGGTTATATAAAAGATAAAAAAATAATAATATCTGCTGATGAAGTAAGTAAACAAAAACCAAGTGACGTATGCTTACTATGTACAGGAAGTCAGGGAGAACCATTAGCAGCCCTTTCTCGTATTGCAAGTGGAACACATAGACAAATCAAACTACTACCAACTGATGTTGTTGTCTTCTCATCTTCTCCAATACCGGGAAATGCAGGTAGTGTTGCTAAAACCATAAATAATCTATATCAAAAAGGAGTTAAAGTATATACACACGGAGGAGAGACTAATATCCACTCTTCCGGACACGCTAACGAAGAAGAATTAAAACTAATGCTTAGACTATTTAAACCAAAATACTTTATTCCCTATCACGGTGAATATAGAATGCTAAAAAAACACGCCGACCTTGCTATCGAATGCGGTATTCCCGCTGGAAACACTTTTGTTCTTGAAAACGGCGATGTCGTAAGTCTAACTAAAAAAAGCCTAACTAAAGCTGGAAAAGTAACTGCCGGAGATGTATATGTAGATGGATCTCGTATAGGTGATATAAGTAATGTCATTATTAAAGACCGTGTCCTTATGTCTAATAACGGTATCCTTGCTGTTGTTATAAATATTGATATGCATAATAAGAAGTTACTTGGTAGTCCTGTAATTACTACCCGTGGATATATCCTCGTTAATGAAAACGAAGCCCTTATCAAGGATATCCAACGCAAAATAAGTAGTATTATAACTAAAAAAATAAAACATAAAGACTTCAATTATGGTGATTTAAAAAGTGAAATAATTAGCATTCTTATGCCTATTCTATCTGAAAAAACAGGCAGAGTTCCTATTATTCTTCCTATCATTATGGATATTAAAAGACCTATTAAAAATAAATAGGTTCTTTTTTATATTACCCTATGGGGGTAAGAATAAAGAAAAAAGTAGGATATATATATTACCTACTATAAGTTTTAGAGTAAAGAGTAGTTATATATATAGTTCCTACATTTTATTATTGCCCCTTCTTTATATGGCATCAGGGCTGTTCCAGATGTATTATATATGTGATTAATTTTGAGCTGGTGCATCTTCCCATATAACTTGGTATGGATTATCAATTGTACCAATTCCCTTAGATATATAAGCATTAGAACTCAAATAAAATACTGGCCTAACAGAATTTGGATTAACAGTACTTGCATAATTATAAACTAATCCATTTGAATAAATACTAAAAGCATAATTAGTATCACTTGAATTATGAGTTAAGAACCATTCCCAAGTATTATTATTTAAAAATAGCCAATTTATATTCGCACAAGTTTCATTATACTTATTTAAAGTTATATTTTGTGAACACTTACTACCAGAGGCAAACCCATAGTCACTTGGATACATTAGACCAACTTTTCCATCCCAATATAGCGTATTAGAACTTGCCTTTTCTGCACCACGTTCTTTGTAATATATATCTGTTGGTGTTATTTCTGAAGAATTATAACCTCCTAAATAATATCTACTTACACTTACTAACTTTTGAGCCTTAGTACTTAAGCCTGTAGAATTAAAGTCAAGCAAAGTTGATGTTGTACTATTATTATAATAACTACCGCTTGTTCTATTCCACTATAAACCACTATTTAGTAGTTGCATTAAACTAGCTCCACTTGTTAAACTATTACTATAATTTCCATTTGTTGCCGTTGCCCAATTATTATTGTATGTTCCATTAGACATATAATTCCAACTAAATTTATTAGTATTTCCATCTGTTAAAACGGTAGCTTTTATCACTTTTAATTTATTAACTCTATCTACCTCATCATATATACTTCCTATTATTCTATATAAATGTCTATCCTCACATGGATTACTACTATTATCAAGACAGATATAATTATTAGGAGTTACTCCATAATATCTATAATCAGTACTTGATTTTATTTCACTTCCCGTAGCACTAGAACCACTAGCAATAGTGTTATGTGAAACCTTATATATTCCACTTCCATTATCTCCTGTTGTATTATCGCTTGCTTGTTGAACTGCATTACTTGCCCATCCATTTAAAATATTACCATAATATATCTTTTTTACATATTTATATCTTTTGCCATTATTATCTGCAAGTATATAAATTACTTCATTTGTACTATTTTTCTTCATATTACTTGTATTACTAGGTTTAATCAATATTATATTACAACCACTTCCATTATCATTACAAACAGAAACGTCTTTTAAATTAATAATGGATGAAGAACTTAAAGCATCAACGTTAAATTTTACACTTGGAATCGTAGATGTTTTAACAGTGGAAGTTATCCTTGCATATCCATTTCCTGAATGTCCTGTTACTGTACTACCTGTATTATCTGTAAAGGAAGTGTTACCTGCTATGGTAGAGGCATTAGTTAAATAATAACTACTATTTAAGAGGCATCCTGATGGATAACTTGATGAAGTTTCAGAAGTATACACGTATCCTGAACCACCACCACCATGTGCTTTAGATCCACTCGTGTTTGAACCAATTCCAGAACCACCACCATACCAGCCACCACCACCTGCTCCACTAATATTAGTTGAACTACTGGAAGCAATAGCATTACCACCTTGACCAAAACTTCCTGCATTACCATTTTTTCCGCCTAATGTTTGCGAACCTCCAGTTCCACCAGATGTCCCTTGCCCTGTTCCACCAGTAGTTCCACCACCATAACCTGCTGATTCTGATGATGGTCCCCAAGTAGTTGATCCGCCACCACCTGCAACTATCACTCTCGCATATAGCGAATCAGTTCCGAGTCTAATGTCTGATGCTCCGCCACCTCCACCTGAACGACTCATACTGCCGGAAACACCGCCAGAACCCCCACCGTTAAATCCACCTTTTCCACCTGTTGTTATAGAACTGGTTATTTTTTCTCCTGCACCACCAATATAAATATATGCTTTTGTTGTTTCACTTAAAGTTAGTGTTCCATAAGAATATCCACCTTTTCCTCCTAATGCACCACTAGAAGAGTCAAATCCAGATGAACTATTTGCACCATTTCCTCCTTCAGCACCCCATACTTCTAGCTTATGAGTACCTGCTTTAAGAGTAGCCGTTTGTACGGCCCCTGTATAACTATAATTTGTTGTCGTAGTTTTAGTTTTTCCAGCATCCACACTAGGCTCTC
>USTO01000018.1 GCA_900557675.1 uncultured Mollicutes bacterium | reverse complement strand
AAAAAACGACTAGCAAAGATATATTTACATTAACCATTACACTAGTATTAGAACCAGCCGGTACAGTTATTTTCTTATACTCAAAAATTTTAAGAGTAGTTTCTATATTACTAGCCGCCCTCATTGTAAATATATCTTTGCTAGTCGTTTTTTCTAAAGAAAATAACGCAAAAGATGAATACATACATAATGATAAAATACCAACTATTATAATTATAAGTAAATAACTTTCCTTTAAGGGTACTCTAAAACTTCTATTCACACTTCCATCTCCCTACCTTTTTTTCATATACAAAAAAGATATAACAAACTAGAGTACATGTGTACTCATATTGCTATATCTCTTAACTTTAATACTATTTCTATTATATATTAGTGCATTAAATGAATGCACCCCCCCCAACAAAAATTTTAAAATTTATGTTTTTATCAAACACCTGTTCTATATTATAAATATTAAATTCAGGGTTTATTTTACACTTTAACATAGGGATGCACCTCGCTTTCTCTAATCTAACACCATTTTAACAAAATTTTGTATTTTTTTCAAGTATTTTATTGATATTTTCTTAAAATAATGATATATTATAAATGAAAGGAAAACTTAGCGTTCGCTAAGACTGCCTTTAAGTTATGTTTATGCAGTCCTAGTTACTATGTAGCTAGGACTTTTTCTTACCTACTTATAAATTAAAGCAACCCCATTAAGGATTGCTCTTTTTCTATAAAATTATTCATCTAAACTATTCTTATTAAGAAGAAAATGATATATACCCATAGTAACTATTCCATCATTATCAATTCTCGTTTTAATATTATCCTTTACTATTATAATCTTTTTAAATGAGTCACCTATATGAATTAAAGATTGTTTTTCTTGATTAGTTTTAGCCGCATCAGTAAGTTGATATGCAGACTGAATATAATACTTTTTAGCCCCCTTATTAACTATAAAATCCACTTCATAATTCTTTCTTACTGTTTTATCATCATCCTTATCAAACGCTTCAACAATACCAATATCAACATTATATCTTCGTGCTAGTAACTCATTATATATTATATTTTCCATAATATGTCCGTCATCAATTTGTCTAAAATTCAATCTTGCATTTCTAAGGCCAATATCCTCATAATAATATTTATATGGTGAATTAATATAATGATTACCCTTAATATCATATCTTTGAGCCTTATTTATCAAAAACGCATCTTCAATATAACCAATATAATTATCAATAGTATTTTTATTAACTACTTCTTCACCTTTATTTTTGCTATCACTTGTGTATCTAGCATTTATAATATTTGTAAGTCTCGTCGGATTGGTGAGAGAACCAATTTGTGATGATAAAACATCTAAAATGTCATTAAGAAGTTGCCCATTTTTTATGTTTCTTCGTTCCTTTATATCATCCAAATAAGTTTCCCTATACAAATTCTTTAAGTATTCCGCCTTATCTTCTTCCGTTTTACAAAGTAATATATAAGGTAGTCCTCCATATAATACATAATCATTCCAAGCATCATCCTTATCTCCATCATAAGCATCTAAATACTCTTTAAAAGTTAAAGGATATAAATGAATTACATCACCTCTCCCCCTAAATTCCGTACTTATATCACTTGATAGCATTTTAGAATTACTACCTGTAACATATACATCAACATTACTTTTGTACAAAAAACCATTTAGTACTGGTACAAAATCATCAACATTTTGTATTTCATCTAAAAGAATATAATAATTTTCTTCTTCATTCTCTATCCTACTCAATAAATACTCATTAAGCACAGCAGAGTTCCAATATTTTTTATTTTCTTCTGAATCCAAAGCAAGATATATAATATGCTTATCATCCGTTACATTATCCAAAAGATACTTCCTAAAAAGATTATAAAGTAAATAAGATTTACCCGATCTTCTTAAACCAGTAATTACTTTAATCATATTATTTCCTTGCTTATCAATTAATCTTTGTAAATAGTCCATTCTATCTATTTTCACAATATCACCTCAATACATATTATATATCATTATTGCCAGTTTATCAACCTTTCATTTACTTTTTTTGTGTATTTCCACACTTTTGGTAAATAGAAACAGCCCATTACCTACTTCCCTGACTCCCTCTTCTTATTAAGACCAAGCCTCAAAACCTTGCACACCTTAACCCTATTAATCTCCTTTGCCATCTCATCATCGTGCCATACCTTAATAAAACTATTCTCATCCATACCAATCCTAAATCCCATAACAGATCTCTCTAACTTCTTCTCCTCTTTCCTTACCACAGCTCGAATTAAATCATTACCATCATATAAATACTTACCACCAATATCATAAAACTCAGCCTTTCTCGTATTATATAAAATCCTTAAAAACATATATCCATCAATCTCTGTATTATCAAACATTAACTCCCCATACCTCTTGACACACTTCCTTATATATTCCATATACTCCTCATTAACCCTCATACAATCATACATAACCCTTGCAATCAAATACTTACCATCTATAAAATGAGCAACCCCATTAATAGCCCTAACCATATCAAGACTAAGACCCCTTAAACTATCACTATTAAGACTCTCCCTAATATCCTCTAACATCTTCCTTGAAAAGCCCCCAAAAGAAATATCCCTATAAATACCCCTCGTAATAAGTTCCATATCCATCTGACTTCTTGCAAAATATTCATAATTTTTTAAATACGCGTCATCCCCTTCACTCTTCTTACTACCAAAAGTAGCATCCATATAGTAAATGCCCTCCACTCCATACTTATCATCCCTAATATAGCACACATTCCGAGCGTGACCATTACCCTCCACATTATTACGCAGTAGTTGCACCTTATTCCTAATACCAAGTTCCGTCAAAACCGCCCCCAAAATCTTCGAAAATCCCGAGCAAACAATCCTATCCCCCACAATAACTTGCGTTAAATCCCTACTCTTATACGGGCTTTCATCCCCACTTTCAAGTTTATATACCCTGTCTCTAACAATATCATAAGCATACAACATTTTCTCAAGTGGGCTTAGCCTATGGCTACTAACTAATTCAATTATCCCTTGAATATATTCTATTGTCTGTCTATACTCATCAATATCAATACTAAGAGTATTCCCTTCAATATAGAACCTAATATTATCAATATCCCCATACCTTTCCTTAACAAAATCAAAATCTTTCCTATTAGCACCAAATCTATTACTAATATAAATATACCTATCCCTAATATTATTAAGAATAAAATCCCTAGTATATACACTATCCGTAAGAATATACCCATTAACATTATCAATTATACTACTTTCCTTCAATAAAGCCTCTAGTCCCCTATTATCAAGTTTTTTCCCCGTATCATCTTCAAACTGTCTACATAACATAAGCCTATCAAGACACTTCTTCCTAATAATATTCATATCTAAAATATCCTCTATCTTATCAAAAGGATTACTAGGAATATCAACCTTAACATAATCATCTACAACTGTAGCATCAAATATCTCTTCTTCATTAAATATAATATTAACAATATACTTCATAAAATTTCCCCCTAAATCTGTCCCTATTATAACACATTTCCCCCCCTTTTTCTATATATATAAAAAGAATTACCCAAGTAATCCTTCAAAATTAATACCATTATAAAATTCTTTAATAACTTCGTAACTCTTATTAATACTATCCGTATCAATAACACCATTATCTAAATAATCTCTTAATGCTTTAGCAAATAACTCATCATAATAATAATTAAGATAAGCCTCTCGTCCACTCTTAACTATATCCTCAATATTAAATAAAGTAACATCTAACTTTCTACCCAAATTATTTACAAAAAATTCCCTAAATCCCTTTACATTAGTAATAGCATTCTCTTCCCCTCTTGTAAAATCTGTCATAATAAGTTCACTATACTTATCCCTTACATCATAACTATAATAATTCTTATCAGCCCTTATAGGTTTAACTTCTCCATAAGAAATAATATCTTCTGTTTTAATATCTATTAAAACCTCATACTTAGCATCTACATAAACATCCTTATCCCATACATCTACACCATCATCCGCAAAATATACAATAACATTAAGCTTATCATCATTAACTTTAAGCATTGGATAACACCCAACATATTTATCAAATAAACCAAGTTCTTTCATCTTTTCATTAGCCCTTAGCAAATATTTCATCATTTTTATTTCTCCTCACAACTATATCTATTTAAACTATCCATACCACTTTTATCCGTATAAACAATATTTGTAACTTCACCCTTACTAAATATTACACTATTATTCTCTTTAACATATCTCTTATCAATATCAAAATATATATTATAGTTATTACCACTTTTCATAACCTCACCAAGTTCCTTACTAACTTTAAGCTTATCAGTCCCTTCCGTCTGATACTCTTTTAAAGTAATATACATACTCTCTCCATCATTACTAATATCTATATCTCTAACAGTATAAGTCTTAACCAAATTACACTTAATACCATTACTATTATCCTTAAACATATCACCACTATTTTTCTTTCTATTAGATCCATAACTAAACATAACAATAAGAAATACAATAAAAACTATTACAATACCTATAATAACATACCCCTCTTTATTACTAAATTTCATAAACTACTCCTTCCATTATATATCAAATAACTCCGCCGGATTTAACTTAAATTGCAACATATTGGCTGTTTCCCTACCAGCATCACCACCCTTTCTTTGAATGGTTATCTTTCCAATTTTAATTGAACCCCTACGGGTAGCAAGGACATCTCCCTCAGAATAATACTGCAATGCCTCATTAATATTTTTCAAAACCCATCTTGCATTATTATCAATCTTTTGAGCTACTAAAATCCATTCAGCACTAAATTGTCCTCTCCCCTTAATAATGTCCGACAAAACTAAGGTTTTGTTAGAAGTAAACCAATCTATAATTACATTCCTTTCTTCTTCTGTCATTTCATTTATAAACATTCTTCTTTTGTCCTTAGTACCACTCTTATACGGTTTTAACTCTCCTGTATAATACTGCAACGCCACATAAACATTCTCAGGAATATTCCATAATTCTTTATAATTTTTAAGCCACCTCTTATCAATTTGATTAAAGCCCCTCTTATTAGACACTAACTTAACTTGTATATTTTCTGTATCTAAAGCATCTTTAAGTTTAATTTGTACTTGAACATTCACATCAGCTTTATAACCGTGTAATACTACCGCTCTTACATATTCTATTTCATCTAAATCATAACCCATAATTTTTAGCCAATATTTAGCTTCTTTATCATTATTATAATTAATAAATTTATCACATATATCTTGCTCATTTTTAAAACCATTTCTTGCTATTTGCGAACCAAGTTTTACCAAATCATTCCTCATTACTACCTCCAATACATTTAATAAGACTACTACATAACACATCTATCACACTAACTGTCATAGCATTACCAGCTTGAGAAAGTATCTTACTATTATTAAGTTTATTTTCTTTTACCTTATCACAAAGAGGCTTTGGAAAACCCTGTAACAGTAAACTTTCATAGCCACTTAGTTTATATAACTTATTATTTTTAACATATAAAATACCGTGACGGCCTGTCCTTAATGTAGGCACTTTCTTATCATATAACCGTAAATCAGATTGCCTTGTATCTAACACTAAATAATCCTTTTTTAAGATATCATCTAAATTAAATCTACCCATATTATATTTATTATTTAAGTATTTTTGGAAAATCTTATCATTTAAATTTTGCTCTTCCGCATCCTTATCTATTAAAAAATTCTCTATTCCTTGATTCTTAAAAGGTTTAGGCCACACAAACTTATTTCTTTTTATATCTTTTCTTATACCAATAAAATAAATTCTTTCTCTCATTTGGGGAACACCATAATCTAAACTATTTAAAACTTTATACTCTACCGCATAACCAGCATCCTCTAAGCACTTAACTATTTCTCTTAATGTTTCTCCTTTATTATGGTTTACTAGTCCCTTAACATTCTCTAATATAAAATAAGGAACATTCTTCTCTTTCATTATCTTAATAAGACTATATATAATCATACCCCTACTATCATCAAATCCAGCCCTTTTACCCATAACAGAAAACGTTTGACAAGGAAAACCCCCAATTAATAAATCAAAATTAGGAAGTTTATCTGTATCAATTTTAGTAAGATCTCCATAATTCTCTTCCTTATCACCATATAAAGTTTTATACGTTTTTTCAGCCAACAAGTCTATTTCACTATATCCAACACACTCTAAATTATTATTAGTAAGTCCTACTCTACCCCCACCAATACCCGCACAAAAATCCATAAATTTAAGTTTCTCCATCTTTCACCTCACATTCCCTAATAGATAATATAAGTATATCATATTTTTCAAATAATTATCTTTAAAATTGCACCTAATTAATCAAAATAGCCACTTCTAAACATCTTCTCCAAATTATGAGCCTGTCTAATAGTCTTCATTGTCCTATCAGCAAAACTATTAACCTTTCCATTATTAAGCATAAAATAACAATCTGGCCTCATAAGTTCATTACTAATTAAGTAAGTATTATGAGAAGTAAGTACTGTCTGAATATTCTTCTTTTCATTAATATATCTAAGAACACTCGTAGCAAGTTCATAGTGATAAAAAGCATCAAACTCATCCAAATAAACAAAAGATAAACTCCTCTTTTTATTAAGAAAATAATAAAATAACCATAAAGATTGCGTACCAGTTGATGCCACTAACTCAAATCTAGCCTTGTAATTTCTAAATTTAACACCAATAAATTTTCTTCCACCCTCATTAATTTCTGTAAGATTATAACACTGTCCACAATTCTGTAAAAACTTCTCAAAATCTCCCAGTAAACCATTATCAATAATAAACTCGTGTAAATCATTACCATTCATTCTTGAAAAAGGAACATCGTCATTACGAAAACTACGAACACAAATCATACCCGAAACAAACTCCATAAGAAGTTTAACTGCACTATCTTCTGGCCAATATAAAGTATTAGTATAAATAAACTTTAATGCTGACGAACTATGACTACTCCTCTTTGAAATATCAATTGTTTGAGCTTCCTTAATATTATTAGTGTACTTATTATTCCTATAATTATATTCAAAAAGTAAATTATCACCTTCCCAAAGTTCTTCACTAATAAGTTCCATTTTTGTATTCTTTTCATAAACATAAGTAACCAATTTTTCCCCAAATAAAAACTCATATTTAAAAGAAGCATAATCAAAGGTACAATCACCATTCAAATAATACAAATAAGTCCTATCATCACTATCATAATTATTGCCCAAGTGAAAAGTAATATCCATAATAGCTGCACCCAAATTACTCTTACCACTATTATTAGGTCCATATATAAGCATCTTGTTAATAAGACCATTCCTAATAAGTTCTTGATTAAAACCATAATCCCTTATTTTTGAAAAGTCTAAAGTAATTTCATTTTTAAAATTCTTAAAATTCTTAACACAAAACTTCTTTATCATAATTAACCTCCAACCATATTATACATTAGATGTAATTTTTTTGCAACAAAATAGAGAAAAAATTACATTTTGATATACACCAAATAAAAAAAGCACTCCTCCTCTATTTAAGTGCCTCCAAAAACGCCCCAAACATATTAATATTATCAAAAAGCCTATTAATCTTATCAGACGTCTTCATCTCATACTTATCCCTAACCTCATCCATAAACCCCTTAAGAGCCTCATCACTCCTATTCAAATACTTATACCAATAACTATTATCCCTTAAATAACTAATATACCTAACATCACTATTAATAACCATTTGCACATCTATACTCATTAATCCTCAAACCTCTTATAAACAGCCCTAGGTTCATAATTATTGCCACCATTATTACTTGCTCCCTCTTTACTAGCAAATAATTCTGAAAATAAACTAAGAGCCTTCTGTAAAGACGTAACCCCATTCTGCACCTTATCAACATCAAGTTCCTTAATCATATTAGAAATATCATTAAAAGCACTCTTGCTACTACCCCTACTACTACTATTATTACTACTACTTTCTAAATACTTATTAAATACACTCTTATCCTCACCATATAAATCATAAAGCTCATATAGTTCCTGCCATGTAACCCTCTTATCCCTAACACTATAAATAAAATTCGGATTACTTCTCACAAAAGCCCTAAAACTATCCTTACTCATCCCACTCACCTAATAAATTATATGCAAAAAAAGAAGTTTGTTTCCATATTTAAAATATATAATCAATTAGCCTCCTCAAACAAGAACTCAAAAATATCCATATAATCACTAACTAAAATAATATCCAAATCCTTCTTAACCTCATTATCAACAAGTTCCAAATCCCGAACATTCCCTCTCGGAATAAAAACCCTCTCAATTCCCCCTTCTCTTGCTGCAATAAGCTTCTCTCTAAGTCCCCCAATAGCAAGTACCTTTCCCCTTAAAGTAATCTCTCCCGACATACCAATCAAAGAAGAAACCTCCTTTGAAGTAAGATGACTAATAAGACAGGTAACAATAGAAGTTCCCGCACTAGGCCCCTCTTTAGGAACTGTCCCACTCTCTAAATGAATATGAAAATCACTATTAACAACCCTTTCAAGTTCAATACCAAACCTCTTAGCATTACTCTTAATATAACTAAGAGCAATATTAACACTCTCCTTAACAATATCACCAGCCATACCCGTTACAATAACATTACCACTCCCCCTATAACTCGTACAAGTAACCGGTACTATACTACCCCCATAAAGACTATTCCCAAGAGCATTAACACACCCAACTTCACTATCACGAATCACTTCATCTTTAACGTACACATACCTTCCCAAATACTCCTTTGGATCACTAAGAATAATATTACTCTGACCTAAAATAATCACCTTTCTAAGAATCTTAGCAAGAAGCCTCTCTAACTCCCTCACTCCCGCTTCTTTCGTATAATAAGTAATAATATCATTAATAACCTTATCCGTAAAATGAATATTCGTAAGATTATAAACCCTAAGAAGCCTTGGAATAAGATAACTCTTAGCAATAGCTACCTTATCATATAAAGAATACCTAGATATCCTTACAATCTCTAACCTATCCCTTAAAGCATCCGGTATCTTACTCTCATCATTAGCCGTTAAAATAAAGAATACATTCGATAAATCAACCTCTTCCTCAATATAATTATCAACAAAACACATATTCTGTTCCTTATCCAAAACATCAAGTAAACTAGAAGCCGGATCCCCCTTATAATCACTAGTAAGTTTATCCACTTCATCAATAAGAAAGACAGGATTATTAACCTTAGCTCGCCTTAACCCATCAATAATCTTACCAGGTGAAGCCCCAATATAAGTCCTTCTATGCCCCTTAATCATAGCCTCATCATTAACACCACCAACACTAACCTTAACAAATTTCTTATTAAGACTCTTAGCTATCTCCCTAGCAATAGAAGTCTTACCAACCCCGGGAGGCCCCACTAAACAAATAACCGGACTATTAACCTTAGGATTATGTTTAAGTAAACCAGCATATTCAAGTACCAAATCCTTAACCTCTCTAAGACCATAATGAGACTCATTCAAATACCATTCCACTCTCTTAATATCCAAATTATCCTTACTACCCATATTCCACGGAAGACTAAGAAGCCACTCAATATAACTCCTAATAATACCAACCTCTGGAGATGAAGTACTAAGCATTTCATACCCATTAATTTCCCTATTAATCCTATTCTTAATAATAGGAGGAGCATCTAATCTATTAGCCCTATTACGAAGAGACTTAATCTCCCCCTCTTTAATATCAACCTCACCAAGTTCCTCCTTAATAAGCTTAATCTTCTCCCTTAAAACATATTCCCTCTGCTCCATATCAAGCTTATTAGAAAGACTAAACTCAATCTCACTTTCTATCTTTTGAGCCTCTAACTTACTCCCAATATCACGAATTAACATCTTAAAACGCTTATCATCATCACACTCATTAATATACTTAATCTTCTCATCGTACGTAAATGGAAATTTACTTGTAACCGTATCAATAAGTTCTCCTATATCATTAGTAGATAATATATATCCCAAAATATCATTACTAACACTAGGTTCATTACTAATATACTCCTCTAACTTCGTAAAAAGCATCTTCTTAAGTGTCTCAAAATGATTATCTAATCCCTTTTTATCATTTTCCCTATCGGGGGTAGGTACATCTATATCATTAATAATATTATCCTCATAATTACTATTATCACTACTATCAATCACTTCATCTATTTTATTAACAAAAGCATACATAATATCATTATCATTAAATAAATAATTAAAAACTTTAACTCTCGCTTCTCCCACAAGAACTATTCTTATATTACCATTAGGAAGAGTTAACTTAGACTTAATCCTTCCCATAACAATTATATCAGGTAAATTAGTAGTAATAGGTACTTCTTCTAAAGGGTCCGTAAGATTAACTAAAAGCAAAAAATTCTCGTGACTAACCTCACATACCCTAATAATTTCTTTATCCCTATCATTATCTATATCAACCCTAACTTCTCCATAAGGAAGTAGTACACTTTCTCTAAGAAAAAGAACTGGCAAATTAGTTTGCATCATAACATAACCCACTTTCTACTAACTAATAAACAAAAAAAGCAAAGAGTACCTATCATTATCCATAATTAGTTCTCCTCACTTCCCTTCCTTGTCTTTATATTCTAGCAGATTACAGAAAAATTTCAACCCCTTTTTATATATTTTTTTAAATTTTTTTATATTATACAAACAAGCATTCTATATATAAACAAAAGAAGTAGGATATATATATTACCTACTATGAGTTTTAGAGTAAAGAGTAGTTATATATATATAGTTCCTACATTCCTTTATTACCCCTTCTTTATATGGCATCAGGGCTATTCCAAATACATTATATATATGTATATTAACTTAAAAGATAGGGATTATTAATACTTCCATCTCCACTTTTTATATTTGTATCTGCTTTAAGGTAGAAGGTAGGGCTCACCTCAAAGGTGGCACCGCTGTAAAAGTAGGAGACTCGACCGTCGAGGTCGACGTAGAACAAGCCGTCGGAGATACCTGAATCAGGCGACATTACCCACCGGCTAGCATTTGAAATATAGAGCCAATCATTATTCATACATACTTCTAAATAATTATATAACATAGTACCATTTACACAACTGTTTCCTGCTGCATAACCATAATCACTTAGATACATAAGTCCAACCATTCCTTCCCAATAAAGTGGTCTATCCGTATTATATCT
>USTO01000017.1 GCA_900557675.1 uncultured Mollicutes bacterium | reverse complement strand
AAGCATAGTAGTAAGAGGAACCTTTCTAGTCCTATCAATTCTTACATATAAAATATCCCTAGCATCAGCCTCAAATTCAAGCCAAGTACCACGAGTTGGAATAATTTGAGATGTAATAAGAAGTCTACCATTCTTATCTATTTCCTTATTGAAATAAACACTTGGAGATCTAACAAGTTGAGACACAATAACTCTTTCAGCACCATTTATAACAAAAGTACCACTATCAGTCATAAGAGGCATATCACCCAAAAAGATTTCTTGTTCCTTTACTTCACCTGTTTCATTATTAAAAAGCCTAACCTCAACCTTTAAAGGCGCAGCAAAAGTAGCTTCCCTTTCCTTACATTCCTTAATAGAATATCTTGGTTCATCAAAATGATAATCTCCAAATTCCAAAGACAATGTACCAGCAAAGTTCTCTACGGGGAATAAATCTTCAAAAACTTCCTTAATTCCTTTTTCCACAAACCAATTATACGATTTCTTTTGAATTTCTAGTAAATCAGTAAGTTCATAAGTATTCTTGATCCTGGAAAAACTTCTACGTGTGCGGTGGTCACCACATTTTATAATTTTGTATGCCACAAAATTCACCCCTACTTTCAAATTTTCAAAAATCTTTGTCACCAAATAGACAAATAACCAACTTATATTATTACCATAAAACACTCAAGTTGTCAATTAAAAAACACACTTTATTACAAAAAAACCTTTATTTTTTTTAAGAACCTCTACACAAGCACATTCACTAAGATCCTTAATAACACTTTTAGCACCTTGATCCTTATTTATAACAAAATATAAACTACCTCCAGACACCAAATAATCACGAGCACCAAACAAAAATTTATAAAGAATATCTTTTCCAGCCCTAATAGGTGGATTGGTAACAATAACATCATATTTCTTTTTTACATCAGAATATATATCACTACAAAAAGCATTTGCACCCAAAACATTATTCAAACGAATATTCATATTAGCAAGATGCACTGCTCTTTTATTAACATCAACCATATCAACATTAATATCAAAAAAAGAAGATAAAATGATACCCAAAGCACCATAACCACATCCAACATCAAGAACATCACCAGTAATATCCTGCTCCAAAAGAGTCATAATAAGAGTCCTACTACCAAAATCAAGTCCCCTCTTAGAAAAAACTCCATTATCAGTATTAAAAACAAAATTCTTATCACAAACATTACAACTAATCTTCTTCAAATTACTCTTAACATCAGAATTGGTAAAATAGTGTTCCATTTTATCTTCCCCTTTATAGCACAAAAAGCCACGTGCATATGCAAACGGCTTTAAGTAAGTAAAATTAACTATTTAAGTTCAACTTCAGCGCCAGCTTCTTCAAGTCTAGCTTTAAGTTCATTAGCTTCTTCACTAGGAATATTTTCCTTAACATTACCACCATTATCAGCAACTTCTTTAGCTTCTTTAAGACCAAGACCAGTAACTTCTCTAATAATCTTAATTACATTAATCTTAGCAGCTCCAGCACTCTTAAGTACTACAGTTTGCTTACTTGGTCCAGCTTCTTCAGCTTGAGCAGGTGCAGCAGCAACAGCAACAGCACTTGGATCAACACCAAATTCTTCCTTCATTGCGTCAACTAATTCCTTTACTTCTAATAATGTCATTTCTTTTAAAGAGCTAATAAATTCTTCCTTTGTTATTTTTGCCATAATAACTTTTCCTCCTTTATTATTTTAATTAAATTAATTTTCTTTTTGTTCAGAATAAAGATTAAGAGCAATACTTAAATCTTTAACAATACCAATCATTCCACCAGCAAGCATTGTATATAATCCTTCACGAGATGGAATCTTAGCAAATTCATCAAGTTTAGCCTTATCACAAACAGAACTTTCAATATATCCTGCTTTTAACACTAAAGCCTCATTCTTCTTAGCAGTATCACTTAAAACCTTAACAGCTGCTACATCATCATTTGAAAATGCAATAGCAGTAGGACCAGTTAAATATTCATCAAAATCAATATTCAAGTCCTTAAATGCAATCTTAAGCAAAGTGTTTTTATAAACTTTATACTCAGAATCATTTTCTCTAAGCTTAATTCTAAGATCCTTAATTTGATTATCAGTAAGACCACGATAATCAAAAAGCACAATACTCTTAGCACCATTACACTTATCCTTAATCTCAGACACTACAGCTTGTTTAAGTTCTAATGACTTAGTACTAGGCATAACATTTCCTCCTTATTTATATATTTTATAAGTGCAAAAGATAAGAAGCCCAAAGGACTTCTTTCTATACAAAAGTATAAGTCCTCGGTAGGATTTACTAACAACCTACTGTCTTTGGCACTTGATAACCATATTATAAACTATTTTTTATTAATTGTCAAAACTATTTTGATCTATTCTAACTGCAGGACTCATAGTAGAACAAACACTAATTGATTTAACATATGTACCCTTAGCAGTTTGAGGTTTAGCCTTAATAATTGTTTTTACAAAAGCATCTAAGTTAGCCATAAGATCTTCATCACTAAATGAAACCTTACCAATAATTCCATGAACATTACCATAACTATCAGTACGATATTCAAGTTTACCTGCTTTAGCATCTAAAACAGCTTGCTTAACATTAGTAGTTACAGTACCAGTCTTAGGATTTGGCATAAGTCCCTTAGGTCCTAAAATCTTACCAATTCTACCTAATAAAGGCATCATTTCTGGAGTAGCGATAACAGTATCAAATTCAAACCAATTTTCCTTTTGAATCTTTTCAATCATGTCAGCATCTCCAACATAATCAGCACCAGCCTCTTTCGCATCTTTAGCAGCATCACCTTTAGCAACAACTAAAACACGAACATCCTTACCAGTTCCTTTAGGAAGTACAATAGCACCTCTTAATTGTTGATCAGCTTTCTTAACATCTAAATTCAAATTCATAGCAACCTCAACAGTAGCATCAAATTTAACATTAGACATATCCTTAACAAGCTTAACAGCTTCATCCTTAGTATAAAGCTTACTCTTTTCTACCTTAGAAACTTGATCCTTATAGCTTTTTCCTCTATTTTTCATTTCATTTCCTCCTTATGTGGTATTAGCGGATTTATACCTCCCACATAGGTAAAACCTATGTAATTATCTTATCTTATTATTTATTAATCTTTAATTTCAATTCCCATGTTCTTTGCAGTACCACGTATGCTTTCCATAGCTTCTTCTACAGTATAAGCATTTAAATCTGGTAATTTAGTTTCTGCAATTTCTTTAAGTTGTTCATTAGTAAGACTACCAACAATTTCCTTAGATCCTTTACTAGATCCCTTCTTAACCTTAGCATATTTCTTAATTAAAAATGCAGCAGGTGGAGTCTTAATCACAAAATCAAATGAACGATCATCATAAATTGAAATCTCAACAGGTAAAACATTACCCATTTGTTCTCTAGTTGCATCATTATATTTTGTACAAAATTCCCCTAAATTAATTCCTGCAGGACCAAGAACAGTACCAACTGGTGGTGCTGGTGTAGCTTTTCCTGCTTCAATTTGTAATTTAATTACTTTAACAACTTCTTTATTCACGAAAAACACTCTCCTTTTCTAGTTTTTTTAAGTTTTCGCGAGTGGTAATAATAGCTCCGCTTTGCCTCCCACTTAAATTTATATACATATATTTAAAACTAAATATACATAAACGTATTAAATAATAGCACTATTCCCAAAAAAATGCAAGTCTATGCCTTTTCAATTTGCGAAATAGAAGCCTCAACCTCAGTTTCTTGTCCAAACAAATCAACCAAAACAATAATTTGTTGATTCTCTAAATCCAAAGAAGAAACCTTTCCTTCCATACCAGAAAAAGGTCCAGAAGTAATCTTAACAACTTCTCCCTCTTTAAGATCAGAAGAAACCTCTAACCTACTCATACCCATATTATTAAGTATCTTATCAACTTCATAAGGTTGTAAAGGCGTAGGTTTAGCACCCTTACCACTTGATCCAATAAATCCAGTAACACCAGGGGTATTACGAACAACAAACCAAGCCTCATCAGTCATAACCATTTCAACAAGAACATAACCAGGAAATAACTTCTTAACCTTCTCCTTAGTTACACCATCTTTTACCTCAACCTCAGTTTGTTCAGGAACAATAACCCTAAAAATATAATCTTCCATATTCATAGAACTAGCACGCATCAAAAGCTTTTCTTGAACCTTTTTCTCATGCCCAGAATACGTATTTACAACATACCACTTCTTATCCATATTATCTAAGCTCCTTCAAAAGTGCAAACACTACTGTAATTAAATAAAAATATAAAGAACATATAATAATAGTAACAAAAGTAGCAACAGAATACTTAACCATATACTTCTTATCAGGCCACTTTACTTTCTTTAACTCAGAAATAACTTCCTTAAAAAAGCCATCCTTCTTAGCATTTGCTTTATTCTTAGGTTTAGTTTCTTTTTTAGAAACTTTTTTTACATCCTTTTTAACACTGCTTTTCTTAGCATTTTCAGATTTCATAACCCACCTCTAATTATATATTTTTTCAAAAGAAAAACACTTCCGTGTCTCACAACTAGAGAATAACACAAAAAGCGTTCCCCGTCAAGTGGTTTTTCATAAGTTATAAAACTAATACCACATAGCACTATAATTACCATCTTTCTTATAATAACTATCCATCAAATTAACAGTTTCAAAATGTTTATAAAGAGAACTTTTTCTATATGTATTAATATTTACACCAAGAGGAGAAATCCATAAAGACTCAGCAACATAATAATTATTCTTATCAACACCCACCACAATAGCAGAATGCCCTTCACTAACACTTACTTCTCCTAAAAGATCACCAGCTTTTATTTTATCAGAAACAGAAACATCATAAGTAAGCTTAACCTCGTCACCAAAACTATTAAGATCAAGCTCATCACGCTTACCATGAGCTCCAAAATCTCCTATATCAAAACCACCATTATACAAAACCCAAGTAGTAAAACCACTACAATCAAGACCATTAGCCCTCATACCCTTACTAGGTCTAGAATACATATAACATCCCCAAGGCTTAGGTCCCTTATCAATATAAGACAAAGATGAATACTTATCACTAGTTAAATAAAGTCCTTTATGATAAAATCTACCTTCCCCATCAACACTATTATAATCAGTAAGTCTTCCATTCTCAGAAAAATAACTAATCTTATAAGGAAATTCCAAAGTCAAAAACCTAGCAGCAGCAACAACACCAGCACGAGTACCAAAACCAGCATCACTTATACGAGAAGCAAGTATCTTATCCAAAAGTTTTTCCTCATCTTGAGAAAAAGCACCGCAAGAAAGATATCTCCTAGAATAATTATACTTATTAGGCATCTTATCAATTAAATCAGTAACAACCACTTTGATTTTTTTATCATAAATACCAATCTTAGTAGAACCCTTCTTCTTAGCATATATCTTATTCCCCTTAACAGAAATAACCCCAGAATCATAACCATCATAAGAAACATTATAATTTCCTATACCAAGAACCTTAACATTAAATGAAGCCCTATCAGAAACAGCTAAATAATACCTATCCTTAGAAGTCTCAACATCAAAAACCTTATTAATCTCATCATTTAAGAAAACATTATCATGATCTTTAATATATAACTTATAATTACCAAAAGCACTAACATCATAATCACAAACACCATTCTTTACCTTATTCCACTTCTTTTCATCATTTAAAGACAAAGAACAATAAACATCATCAGAAGTATTACTAAGTTTTATAACAAAATGTTTATCCTTATAACTAACATTAAGAACATTAATAGGTTCAGAATCAGAACTAAAGTTTATATAAAGAAAAATACAAAAACACCCAGAAATAATTAATAAAAAAGAAATAAAAAACCGAAAAACTTTCATATCACACCAACCACTATAAAATATTTAAAAAGAACTCTAAAAAACAAAGAGTTCTAAAATCCTACCACGACAAAGGTAAATCAACCAAGCTCATTGGATCAAGAGTAGTACCATATCCACTACCATACATCATTTGGAAATGTAAATGTGGTCCAGTTGACCAACCAGTAGACCCGACAGCTCCAATAACTTGTCCTCTTTGAACAACCTCTCCAATTGAAACACTAGCACTAGATAAATGTCCATATAAAGAAGTATATGTCTTTCCATTAACATTATGTGCAATCAAAACTGCTCTACCAAAACCACCATACTCTGAACCAGAAGAAGCATAAGAATATATAACCTTTCCAGAAGTAGTAGCATAAACATCAGTACCCGTATTAGCAGCTATATCAACTCCACTATGATAACTAGCAGTTCCAAAAATAGGATGAATCCTACCACCATAGTAAGATGTTATATATCCATATGGAGTCGGTCTTACAAAACCACTAGCACTAGGTGCATTAAGAGAACATGTAGTAACATCTTGATTTTCACTACAACCTTCCTTCTTAAAGAAAGCAATCTGTTCATTTAAAGCCTTTATCTCATCATCAGCATCCAAAGTTTCATCATCAAGACTTCTCTTCTTATCACCAAGCTTTTCAACCTCTTTAGTAACTTCAGCATTAAGATTATTAAGCTTCTTTTCTTGATTCTTAAGCTCCTCAACTTTTTTCTTATTCTCAGCAACTAAATCATTCATCTCACCAACTAACTTATCATTAGCCTCAGTAAGTTGTTCAGCAACAGAAAATCTATAAATAAAATCCTCAAAACTATCAGCACCAAAAATAAACTTTAAATAAAAATTATCATTATCAGAAATTTGATAAAAAGCAACTAAATCCTTTATCTCCTCTTCCTTATCAGAAATCTTATTATTAAGCTTTTTAATATCCTTTTGAGTACTTTCCTGATCCTTTCTAGCCTGAGCTATCTCACGAGTAATTTCATTAATCCTATTAGTAGCATCATCAATCCTCTTCTGTACATCCGCACTCTTACTTTGAGACTCAGCCTTCTCAGCCTCAATAGCCTTTATCTTAGCACGATAATCCGCAATAGTCTCAGCACTAACAAAACAAGGAAACATAAAAGAAAAAAGTAAAACAATTATAACAATCCTAAACTTTTTCATTATACCTTAATATACCTCCTTACAGCCCTTGCACTACCTATCATACCAACAACCATACCAATAACAAGAATCACTAAAGAAGTATCAATAACAAACGGTACAGGTTTAACAAGTTTTATAACCGGAGAAAATAACACTCCACCAAAATAATCATATAAAGTAGAATATCCAAACACCACAACCAGTATAGGAATTATAGAACCAATCATTCCAAGAATAATCCCCTCAATAACAAACGGAAGTTTAATCCTACTATTAGAAGCACCAACAAGCCTCATAATACCAATTTCCCTTTTCCTAGAAAAAATAGTAAGCTTTATGGTATTAATAATAAGGAAAATAGTTACAACAATAAGAGCAAAAGCAGCAATGTATGTAATCTTCTCAATAGCATCAAATACACCAACTAACTTTTCAACAAGACCCTCACCATACTGAACAGAACTAACACCATCAAGCTTTTCTATTTCCTTAGCAGTATCCCCAATACTCTTAACATCACGCACCTTTATAGTATAAGTATCCTTAAGAGGATTACTAGCATCATCCCACTCAGAAAGAACAGAACTAAAAGTCTTATTCTCCTTAGCCATTTCATCCTTAACATCAGACTTAGACTTATACGTAAAAGTCTCAATATTAAGATTCTTCTTTATAGAAGTTTCAAAATTTTCCCTAGTAGAATTCTTAACATCAGAATCAAGAAATGCAACAATAGTAACATCCTTTTCAATCTCATTAGTAAAATTCTTAACATTCTCTGATAAAAGAAGTGCCGAAGCAATTATAATCAGAGTTATAGTAATACAAGTAATAGAAGCAAGAGACAAACTAAAATTCCTAACAACACTCTTAAAGGCATCTCTTAAACTTCTAAAAAACGTTCTACAACCTTTCATCTACAAAACTTCCCTTCTTATAATCCTTTTCAAGTCTTCCCTCTTTAAGTACAATAACTCTCTTTTTCATTCTCTTAACAATATCAATATCATGTGTAACCATCAAAATAGTAGTTCCATATTCCTTATTAATCTTATCAAGTATCTCCATTATCTCCATACTAATCGTAGGATCCAAATTACCAGTAGGTTCATCACAAATAAGAATCTTAGGACGATTAACAACCGCACGCGCTATAGCAACCCTTTGCTGCTCACCACCAGATAACTTATCAGGATACTCCTTAGCCTTATGCTTAAGACCAACCTTTCCTAAAACATCAATAACCCTCTTTCTTATAAGCTTACTATCCGCACCAGTCACCTCTAAAGCAAAAGCAACATTCTCATAAACAGTAAGCTTAGGAAGCAATTTATAATCCTGAAACACAACCCCAATCAAACGACGAAGCCTATATACCCTAGAATTACGAAGCTTACCAACATTTACCCCTCCTAAAATAATCTCACCACGAGAAGGCTTCTCCTCACGATAAAGCATCTTAATAAGAGTACTCTTTCCACTACCAGATCCTCCAATTATAAAGACAAAATCTCCCTTCTCAATAGAAAGATTAAGATTAAATATAGCACCTACCCCATTAGGATAAGTCTTATATACATTCTTCATACTTATTATATCCAAGACAAACACCTCACTTATATTACATTATAACACAAAAATAAAATAAAAAAAGTGCCAAGTATAAAAACTTAAACACATTTTCCCGCAGCAATAGAAATATCCTGTCCACTAGCCTCATAAGTATCCGCAACAAATATAAAAGCAGCTCTATCTACACTCTTTACATATTCCTTCAAAATACCATATTCACTCGAAGGAATAACAACCATAAGAAGTTTTCTATCCCCCTTTGAATAAGCACCATAAGTATCATAAACAGTAACATCATGACCAAGCTCCTCATATATAAACTTTTCAATAAGCAAATACTCAGAACTAATAATCTTAAAAGTCTTATTAAAACTAATGCCAAGCATAATCTTTTCACTAACATACCTAGAAATAACAATAAACAAAATAGCATAAAACAACATACTAATTCCAAAATAATATGCCCCAAACATAACAATAACACCATTAATAATAGCATTAATCAAAGTAACAGAAATCTTAGTATATTTATTAATAATCTTCGCAAGAACAGAAAAACCCCCAAAATTAAGACCAAGTTTAAAAATATATCCCTGTCCTAAACCACTAAGAATAGCACCAAAAACAACAATAACAAGAACATGACTAGTATCAATACCAATAATACCAGATATACCACTAGTAGCCCTAACCATCAAAGGATAAACAATAGCAACAAAAAACGTCGAAACAACCTGCTCAGCATCCAAAAACAAAAAAGCCAAAACAAACATCAAAAAAGAAACAAAAAACACTACCAAAGAGGGCTGAATACCAAATAAATGCCTAAACAAAACACCAAGACCACCTGCACCACCAGATACCAAGTTAATTGGACAAATAAACAAATTATAACTAACAGCAAGAAGTAAAAGGCCAAGACTCATCTTACCATACTTCTTACCATAACTAGAATCATTAAAAATAAGTTTAATCTCATTATAAAAACTCATATCTACTCACCACCATATGCCTCATAAGCATCAAGAACAGTAAAAAACGCATCACTATCTATACACCTAATCCCCTCTTTAAGCTTATAATACTCCTTCGTAGGAATAACAGTAAACAAAACAGGATTCTTCTTCTTACTAAAACCACCAGTCGCAGAAAAAATAGTAATAGTATGACCAAGTTCATTTATAACATAATCACAAATCTCATCTTTTTTACTAGTAACAATATAAAAAGCCTTCTTATCAGAAATACCAATAACAACCTTATCAACCAAGAAAGTTATCAAATAAAGGATAATAATCGCATACATAAAACTAGTAAAACCAAAAACAAAAGCACCAATCACAACAATACTACCCTCTACCAAAAGCATAGAACTCCCTAAAGTAAGTTTAAAATACTTATTAACAATTTGTGTTAAAAAATCAGTGCCACCTAAAGTAAACCCAGATCTCATAATAAGACCAAGACCAATTCCATATAAAGTACCACCAAACAAAGCAATAAGAAGAGTATCAGCACCACTAACATCAACCAAAGAAGGTAAAAAAGAAGTAAACTCAGTAAATAAAGGAAACAAAAAAGCACCAAGTAAAGACTTAAAAACCCTTTCCTTGCTTAAAAACAAAAAACCAATAAGAGCAAATATAAAAGAACAAAAAAGCATAAATAAAGCAGGTTTAATATCAATAAAATAAGAAAAAATAATACTAATCCCACCAACTCCTCCAAATACTATATCATAAGGAAGAATAAACAAATTATAAGAACAAGCACATATAAATACACCAAATATCATCCATAAATACCTTTTAATTTTATACTTACTATATATCTTACTAATTACACTATTCAAAAAATCAACTCCTTAAATAAGCCTCAATAAACATATCAATATCTCCATCAAGAACAGAAGAAACATCACTAGTAGAAATACCAGTCCTATGATCCTTAACCATAGAATAAGGATGCATAACATAACTTCTAATCTGAGAACCAAAATCAATATTCATAGAATCACCACGAATACTAGCAAGTTCCTTTTCCTTAGCTTCTATCTCCATAAGTTTAAGCCTACCCTTCAAAATAGATAAAGCCTTTTCCTTATTCTTAATTTGACTCCTTTCATTTTGACAAGTAACAACAGTCTTAGTAGGCAAATGAGTAATCCTAACAGCACTATCCGTAGTATTAACACCTTGTCCCCCAGCACCACTAGAACGATAAACATCAATTTTCAAATCCTCATCACGAATCTCAATATCTATATCACTATCAAACTCAGGAATAACATCAACCGAAGCAAAAGAAGTATGTCTCTTATTATTAGAATCAAAAGGAGATAACCTTACCAAACGATGAATACCCTTTTCACACTTCAAATAACCATACGCATTATGACCAGAAACAACAAAACTAACCCTCTTAAGACCAGCCTCATCACCTTCAAGAATATCAAGAACCTCAAGCTTAAAACCTTTTCTCTCACACCAACGAGAATACATCCTGTAAAGCATCATAGCCCAATCACAAGCCTCAAGTCCTCCCGCCCCAGAATGAATCTCAACAATCGCATTATTAGCATCATAAGGCCCAGAAAGCAAAACTTGAGTCTCAAGACTACTAACACGCCTATTTAAATCAGAACAAACAGATAACACATAAGAATAAACCTCATCATCATACTCATCCAAAAGCAAAGAAATAAGATCCAAACAATCCCTAATATCATCCCTCAAAGAAACAACAAGAGAAACAGAACTTCTCAGAACATTAAGATTATTAAGTACAGACTGTGCCCTATCATTATTATTCCAAAAAGAAGGAGAATTAACCTCATCTTCTAACTTTTTAATCTCTAAAAGCT